>JAISWZ010000224.1 GCA_031270945.1 Clostridiales bacterium
AGGCCAATCATCTCCCGTGTTCGCGATACGCAATGGATTGCGCGGCGGGCGCCATTTTAGGAAGACTGGAGGAATTGCTTTGATTTATATAGAAGACGGGCAAGAAGCCAAGGCGAAGATTAAGGTCATAGGTGTTGGCGGCGGCGGAAACAACGCGGTGGATCGCATGATACAGGATAACATCCAGTACATAGACTTCATCTCCGTGAACACCGATCACCAAGCGCTCGTGAAATCGAAGGCGCCTGTGCGCATACAGCTGGGAGAGAAGCTTACCAGGGGATTGGGCGCCGGGGGCAAGCCTGAGGTTGGGCGCAGGGCGGCAGAGGAAACTCGTGACGCTGTAGGAGAGGCTATCGGCAGCACCGACATGCTTTTTGTCACCGCTGGCATGGGAGGCGGAACAGGCACTGGAGCGGCCCCAATAATAGCCGGCATCGCCCGGGAAATGGGAATCCTCACAGTAGGCGTCGTGACAAAGCCCTTCGAGTTCGAAGGCGTGATCAGAATGAAAAACGCCATGGAAGGGATAGCCGAGCTCAAAAAGAATGTTGACACTTTGGTAATTATCCCCAATGAAAAGCTTGTTGACTTGATTGATGACGATACATCCCTTGAGGATTCCTTCAAAAGAGCCGATGAAGTATTAAGACAGGGTGTTTTGGGCATATCGGACTTGATATTGAAGGACGGGCTCATAAACCTTGATTTTGCTGACGTGCGCACAGTCATGTTTGAAAAGGGCATAGCCCACATGGGCGTGGGACGCGCCAGCGGCAAGAACAAAACCGAGCTCGCGGCTGAAATGGCCATCAAGAGCCCGCTCCTTGAAACAACCATTGAAGGCGCGAAGAGCGCGATAATAAGCTTCTCCGGAGATTCAACCCTTGGCCTCAAAGACATCAACCAAGCGGCCCGCATCATCCGCACAGCCATAGATCCAGACGCAGAGATCATTTTTGGCGCAACCATCAGCCAAGACATGAAAGACGAGGTTATTGTTACTGTAATCGCAACAGGCCTGGATGAGAAGGAGCCAAAGGTAAAGCCGGGAAGGCCGTCATACCTGAAGCCGCTTCCTCCTTTGACGGAGACTGTTGCCGAGAAGGAGCTTCCTCGCCCGGAAAAAGAGAAGACTGAGAAAGAGTTTGAGCCAAAGCCAAAGTTTGACGTCAAAGAGAATGTAGGATTTGAAATCCCGATATTCCTTCAGAGGAAGCGCACTTAGGGCGTACTCCCAAAAGTCCGATTTGGCATCGCAAAAGTCCGGCGATGCTTTAACGCCGGATTTTTTCGGTGCCTCGGATATAATTTTGGGATATGCTCTTAAGCTTTCGGCAAACAAAGCCGCGCCACGCCGGCGCGGCTTTCATTTCCCCCCAGGGTTGTCTGCAGCAATTTGCACATCATTGCCACGCGAGGTTATGGAGGACTGACATGCTAGAGAAAAATGATTTAGTGAGGGTAAAGGTCATCGGCGTAGGCGGATGCGGATGCGAAGCGGTTAACCTCATGATTAAGGACAGCGTCACCAACATGGATTACATCTCGATAGACACTGATCCATACACCTTGCAAGGCTCAAAGGCGTTCACCAGGATTTTGCTTGGGAACGGCGGCCATTGCGAAGGCTGGCATGAGATCTCGCGCTTGATGACGAATGAGGTTAGCGACTCCATAGCTGAAGCCCTAAACAATGCGGACATGCTATTCGTCATTGCTGGAATGGGAGGCGTCACAGGATCCCAAGCTTCACCGATTATCGCAAATATCGCCAGAGAAATGGGCATTTTGACTGTAGGCGTTGTCACAATACCCTTCTTGTTCGAGGGCTCCCGCAGATGCAAGCTTGCGGAAGCCGGATTGGCAGAGCTCAAGAAAAACGTGGACACCCTGGTATCATTGTCAAATGAAAAGATAGCCGCAAACCTCAAGGAGCCATCTGTTTGCGACGCGTTCCACAGCGTTGCGGAGCATATAGCGCTGGCGATAAACAGCATCACTGACCTTCTTCTTAAAGAGGTATTGATTAGCCTGGATTTCGACGAAGTACGAACAGTTATGCTCAAGAAGGGCCTGGCTCGCCTGGGTGTTGGCCGGGCGAAAGGCAAGAACAAGCTGGAGCAGGCGGCTGAGATGACCCTGAGGAACCCCGTGCTTGAAGCTCCCATAAAAAGCGCCAAGACCGCGATCCTGAGCGTTGTGGGCGACTCTTCAATAGAGCTCAAGGAACTAAGCAAGGCTGAGCGCATCATCAGAAAGGCGCTTGATCCTGACACGGAGATAATCTTTGGAACAGCGATAGATGACGGCATGGAAGATGAAGTCATGATATCGCTGCTGGCCATCGGTCTGGAAGAAAAGGCCTCATAATAATAAAAAAAATAAAAAAATTAAAAAATTAAATAAATTAAAAATTATAAAAGCAAAAAAATTAAAGATTATAAAAGCAAAAAATATAAAAGCAAAAAAATAGCCGTTGCCCTTGGGCAACGGCTTAAGCTTTTGACTGGAGAGCAAGCTTGCGGCATGCCCCAAGCTTGCGAAGGCGCGAAAATCTTTAAGTGCATATCCTAAAATTAATTTTATGGCTTGTGAAAGTCACACTGCGCCACTGATGGAATTTTGTGATATGCACTAAGTCAAAACGGTCTGCCAAGCAAGACCGTCGAGTAAAACGCGTAAATATTTTCCTCGAAGAGTGAAACCAAAAAACCCGCTATGCAGATATAAGGGCCAAACGGGATCTCAATCCCTCGCTTAACAGCCTTTCCTAGCAGCTTCATTACAATGAGGCCAATAACAGCTACATAAAATGAAAGCCCCAGCGTCTCGACGCTGCCTCGCAATCCAAGAAGAAGGCCTATGGATGCCATTAGCTCAACATCTCCAAAACCAAAGGCGTCTTTCTTGTATACGAGCTTTGCCAAAAGATGTATGGCGAAATAAACGCCAAACCCGACAGCGCCTCCCAAGAGGTGGTTTACGATGTCAGCCTTTTGCCAGAGCAGACATGCGGCGCATATGACAGTGAAAGCCACAAGCACCGACTCCGCTATCAGCATGTGCCGGTAGTCCATAATGGTCACTATGAGCAGCATGGACCAAAAGGCTGCAAGGAAAGCCGCCGAAACAAGCTCAACTTTCAGAAGCCAGGCAACCGTGAACAAAACTCCTGTGATGAACTCGATTATCAGGTACGCCGGCGATATCTTTTTGCCGCAGTACCTGCATTTGCCTCTCAGGAACAGCCAGCTTAAAATGGGAACCAGGTCCAGCGCCCCAAGGGTGTGCTTGCAGTTTGGGCAAATCGAGCGGCCTTTGGAAATCGGCATGCGTATAGGCAGCCTATACATAAGCGCGTTGTAAAAGCTTCCAAAAACAACGCCAAATAAAAAGAACACGATTGCGCCTGTTGTCTCGTCCAATCCAGTCATCAGCCATTCTCTCCTTGGCGTGTCCCCATATGGCGCTGTTGCCTAGTGCATTCGCCATTCAAGGGCACGCTTTAATAGTCTTTGATATTAGGTGCGTTTTGGCTCAAAATCATGCATGGGTGCGCAAAGCGCTATGAGCGCGTCAAGGGCGCAAAAGGCGCGTCAGGCTCATGCCCCGTCCAATAGCGAGAGATCATATTGGAACAGCACTTGGTTGATTTCAAAGATGTCATACTTTCCGTTTGAGATGAAGTATTCCACGATCACGTCAAACTTCTGGCTGCGCGACAAGGAGTAGCCCGCCCGCTCTAAAAGCCCCCCTGTCTCTTCTATCGACAATTCGAGCGCCAACGCTAGAGCCACAGCTGTGCGCTTGCTGGGCATGTAGCTAAGGTTGCTTCTGATCTTGGAAAACTGGCCCAAGTCTATGTTCGCCTTCTTGTAAACTTCCACATCGCTCTTGCCCTTTGAGTCTATGAGCCGCAGAAGCTTTATCGTGAAGGGCTCGTCCAGCTTGCAAACCGATTCTTCGAGGTTCGAGGAGCGCCTTGGCGCAAGAGAGCTAAGCGTTTGGACACACGGGTCTTCATCCGCCAAGCCAGGGAAGCTTCGCTCAACATTAAGCAGCGCGCACCGGAAAACCAAGCGATTCTCAACATAGTGCCCGCTTATGTAGCTCCCGACCTCATCCAGCAATTCCTTGCTGACGTTGAACGCCTCCTTGTCCAAGACAGCGAGGGCAACGTATATGTCATGATTGCTTAAAAAACTGCCGATAACAGCAGCTGTGGCCCTAAGGGCCTCGTTTTTCGGATACTCCGAGGAGAGCAAGGAAAGCGCTACGCTTTGGCAGCTGTTGTCTACAGCAAGCTTCAGCGAGTTAAGGTAGGCCAATATAAGAAGCTCTTCCTCTCCGCTCTTGCCGTCAACGTATTTCGGGCATGCCGCGTGAATCACGTGCTTCGCGGGGAGCTTGAATCCTGGAGTGATAGCCGCCTCGCCAATTTTTACAGGCGCAAGCTTGCGGCAAGCGTCCTTAAGCCTCCATGCGCCAGCGGCGATTGATATCGCCGCGCTATCGGCTGAGCTCATGGAAAGCTCTGCGTCAGTTGAGTTGACTATCGCGTCAACCTTCATTTTTGTTATATCCTCACGAACAATTGCAAAGGGCATTTTCTATCCGCCTCCCTTTAGCTTTGGATAGCCGCGAGCCCCATAACCGCTTTCGCCCGCGCTGCCTGGCTTGCAAGCGAAAGCCTTTGCGGCGTCATCCAACATCGGACGGGTGACTGACTTGGCGCATATCGAGGCTGGAATCGCAACCCTCGTTGAACATTTGGCAATGCCGAAAGGTCACAGCTATTTCGTGACTTTTCAAGCGCAATTTTGGGGATGCGCTCTTGGAAATTCTTCCTGCGCCGTTATTCAGGGGCAGACGCTCTGGTTAGCGCCTTGTTGCATATCCTAAAATTCCGTAATGGCGCCGGATAGCGTTTGCCCAATCGCCAAAGTCCTGGCGAATGCTTCAACTAGTTCGCTCGGGCTTCTGCGAGCAAACATCCGGACTTTTCTGGCACCTCGGATATAATTTTGGGATATGCTCTAAAGAGGCAAATGCCAAACGGGATTTTCAAGCTCCTGGCTTGACGGCTTGCCTTGTGTGCGTATCTCAAATTGATTGCAAGATATGCGCCAGGCATCCTTAAGAAATATCCCTAATTTTATTTTTGGCTTGGGAAAGGTCGCAAGTTTCTCACGACTGCTGTTAAAGCCCGAGACAAGCATGTTTCGCGAGACTTTGGGCAAGCGCTATCCTGCGCCTTTGGGATATGTCTTATGTGAGTTTGCGGCGCTGCGCCACGGCATTCGATGGTTCGCGCCTGCTCGCCATAATTTATCTTTTCCTTACATCTTATCACACGCAGACGGGGAATGCAAATAAAGGCTAGGGGTTATGGCCCAAAACGTGCATTTGGACATGGGGGAGGGGAAAGAGCTGCAGCATTTTGGCGTCCATGCAAGAATAGCTTTAAGATGCACATCTGTGCATATGTCAAAACTCCATAAGCTGGGCAAAAGCATATTCAGGCATAGGGCGAGGTTAGAGAAATAAAAAGCAACCTTATATTAGCTAGCAAGCGTGTCAACATATTACAATGGGATCATTTACCTAGATTTTTTATGTTTTATTCAGTACATAATACTTGTACATGATAAAGTGCGACATCGTTCTAGATAAATCTCAACTTGAATGCGTTGAATCGCGCTTTTCCATGGTTATAAATAAATATTTCAGGCAATTGCATCCAATATCTTGATTTTTCAAGGTTAACACGGGCAGGTCATTACAGACATTATCGCTGTTTGTTTTAGGATCCATAATGAAGCAGGGCAACTGAGCGCCCATTTCTTCCAGAGCGCCTATTGCCAAAAATAAATGTGCCTGATCATATTTTTGCTTAGAATGGTCTTAATTATGCGCATTCGATTGTCATCGAATGCTGACCATCTGGAGTAGAAGCAGACGCGGATTGTCAAATATGGTCATTCTAATCTTGGGACGAAATTTTGTGAAAAATAACTAAGAAACCAGTCGAAACGAGGCGCTGGGTGACGATTTTGTTCAATCTTTAGTTCATTGGCTTTATGAGCATTCAGCAAGACCTGTAAGGAATCAGTTGCGTCAATACGCGACAAATTCAGCAAAGAAAAGACTCCCAGCGCCATTTGGCAATCTTGGCAACCTGTAAAATTGTTCATGCGGATTGTTCAATTTGACGAATGAGCTCGCCGAATCATATAGGAAGGATCTTCAGCAAGGTATTTACAGTGCTAAATCCTCGTGCTATACTAATTTCGAAAGACGTACTGATTTATAAAGAGTTTTGTCGAACCTTGCTATAGCGTGGACATACGCATCATTACATGCCTAAGACTGTCAACAAAGGCATATCCCAAATTTCTTGAAAAAGCCTGAATTGTCCTGAAAGTGCAATAAATCTGGACTTTTCCAAGCCTAAAATTGATTTGGGATGCGCCCTGAGCCTTGAGCAATGGACTGTGTCCCGATATTATTAATGACGCCTCTGGCTTGGAGTAGACGTTGCAGCAAATCAACGCGAACATTGAAATTTTTAACTATACGCGCAAATAATTCCTCTGTCTAAAGGCGGCAGACCGAATTGGCTAGAGGATCGCCAGATCCTTGGCTTGCGCACTGCAGCCGCAGGTCAAAGCATCCCGCGGTTGGAGCGAATTACGCTCACTTACGGCACATCTTCAAGCAAAATTGAGATGCGCTTTATGGCTCCGGTCTGCATAGGCCGGAGCTTGGCAAAGAGGTCACGCAGAAACCTCCGCAAACTCCCGGATAGGGCGGAAAATCTCAAAAGTCCATCGGGTGGAGCAAAAGCGGGGCGATTATTTCTGCCTGTAACTATTCGTAAAATGCCGCTTTAACGAATAAATACATCGGTTAGTATTTAGAATAGCCACTAACGAGCATTATTTTGAGATTTCGGCTTGTTTTTGGCGTTTTGTTTATTTCGAGAACCCAGAGTCACTTTCGACTGATAATTTGTTTCAGGCGATTGAAAAGTTCATAAAGAATTTTTGATTGCCAGGCACCAAAGCCATGCAACAACAGAAAGATCGCAGTCGGCTTAGGCTTGGAGTCGCTGAAATCAAGCATTGCTCCCCTAGCCTACTTTGCTTCTATAATAAGGATATCTTAAACAGAAATGGCTTAGCCATCCTTAGCGGCTTGAAGCCATGGGCGCTTGTGAGCGAGCATTGATGCGCAAAAGCGCTGTTACTACATAAACAACAGAACATCAACAAAAGAACCGTATTCTGCAAAACTTTTAGCCCTGGTTGATGCGAGTCACTGATTTGCGCTAGACGATCAATTTATAGTCAAAAACCGTGCGCCGCATGAGGCGCTCAAGCAGCTTTTGGCTTGAGCAAATCTAGGCGCTTGCAAGCGCTAAAAGTTCATAAAGATTTTATGATTGCATTAAATGAAAGCCAATGCGGCACGGGCCGGGAAACCCTGAAATTATGTGTTACTCCCCTAGCCTACTTTAGCCTTCTATAATAGGTTTTGCCATACAAGTGATCGATGGTTCAAGGCCATGCGCCACATGAGGCGCTCAGGCAACGCCTGGCTTGAACAAATACCTTTCAAGCGCAAAAGTTCGAAAAGCTTTTATAATTCAGATGCTGGCACATCCAGCGCCTTGCGTTGGGCAAGCAGTCAATTGCTTAAGCCCTTAAGCGCCACCCAGGCGCTAAAGAGCGCAATTTGGCGCACGCGAGCGCATCCTTGGCGTTTAAGAGCGTCGGTCGATCTCCTAGCGCTTAAAAGTTCATAAAGCTTTTATAATTGCAGACGCTTCTTCCCCATTAATGCGATAGCTGCTCTTGCGCAGAAAAAATGCCGACGAACCCCCTACTCTAGCGCTTTCTTTGCTAGCGGCGAAGGTTTGGCATCCACCAGGAGCTAAAGTGTTAAAATTTGCAACTTTAAAGCTGCCTGTCAAGCATATATTGGAAAGTGACGTATTTGGCTAAATTTCAACCTTTTGCGCCATGATTCAGCTCAAAAAAAACTAAAGCCCGTGACATTTAATGACGAAATAAAGATTGTCAGACGGAAATGTCATGTGAAAGGGAGAGCTTCATGGTATCACGTAGAAAGCTAGGCGATGTTCTTCTCAGCCTAAGCATGGTAACGGAAGAGCAGCTGTACAGATGCTTGCAATTGCAAACCGTTAATCACATGAAGCTCGGTGAGATTCTAATAGCTGAGGGCTACCTGCAAAAGGAGCAGCTTAATTCGGTTCTAGAATTTCAATTCGGCGTCCCGTTTGCCGACTTGAGCATGATCGACATTAATCCAGCCATCCCAAAGCTTATAAGCGAGCATCTGGCGCGAAGGCACGGAATTATTCCAATCAAGCTTGAAAACAACGTTCTCACGGTAGCTATGGCTGACCCTTTCGACATTGTTGCGAGAGATGACGTCAAAATTGTGACAGGCTATCAAACTGTCGCAATCATGAGCCCGATTGAGGACATAAACCAAGCGATCAACCAATACTACGACTCATCTGAGGTTGTCCAAAAGACAATCGAGGAAATGAAGCAAACCGATTTTGTTGACGACAGGGATGACCTCCTCAAGAAGCAAGAGCAAGAAAGCGAAGAGGAAATCGCCAAGGCTCCTGTAGTCAGGATCGTCAATACAATCATGCTTCATGCCATCAACTTGAAAGCAAGCGACATTCACATTGAAGCTTTCGAAAAGGCTTCAGTTATCCGCTGCCGTATTGACGGCGAGCTCAAAGAGCTCATGAGGCTTCCAAAATCCTCTCACGCTGCTGTCATAACAAGAATCAAGATACTTGGCGGCATGGATATAGCTGAAACCAGAAAGCCTCAAGACGGCAGAATAGAATCAGTGATAGATGGCGTCAGCATAGACATGCGTATTTCAATTCTCCCTACGGTAAATGGCGAAAAAGTGGTCATAAGAATACTGCGGGGATCAAGCATTCTGGTTACAAAGGAGCAGCTGGGGTTCACGAGCCATAACATCGGCTTGTTCAACCAAGTCATCAAGTCTCCCGAAGGCATCATCCTTTTGACGGGCCCTACTGGAAGCGGAAAAACCACTACCTTGTACACTGTTCTGAGAGAGCTCAACAAGCCGTCAGTCAATATAATCACTGTTGAGGATCCGGTTGAGTACAAGCTTGAGGGCGTAAACCAAGTTCAGGTTAACGCAAGAGCGGGCTTGACCTTCGCTACAGGGCTTCGATCAATACTGCGCCAAGATCCAGACATAGTCATGGTCGGTGAGATCCGTGACACCGAGACTGCTGAGATTGCGGTTAGGGCAGCTATAACAGGACATCTAGTCCTTTCAACATTACATACGAATGATGCAGTCAGCTCCATATCCAGGCTTATTGATATGGGATGCGAGCCTTTCATGGTTTCAACTTCTCTTAAGGGCGTGGTGGCCCAGCGTCTTGTAAGGCGCATATGCCCGCGTTGCGTTACCCAGCGCACTTCCACCCAGGAAGAGATGATGATATTAGGCATGAACCAACCGGTCACGCTGTGCATGGGGAAAGGCTGCAACAATTGCGGCAATTCAGGATATTCAGGAAGGCAAGGAATACACGAGATACTTTTGCTTGACAGAGAATTGCGATCCATGATAAACCGTCACGCTACAGCGGATGAGATAAAGGAGCGAGCCAGACAAAAAGGCATGCGAACTTTGGCTGATTCTGCTAGAGATCTTGTTCTTGAAGGCAGAACAACGCTGGAGGAAATGGTCAGAGTGGCGTTCAGCTTAGACGAATAGCCATGTGAAAGGATGTAAGCCATGCATGTAAACGACTTGTTGTCAGCGGCTGTTTCTGGCGGAGCTTCAGATATCCATATAACTGCGGGAATCGGGGCTATTGCCAGAATTCATGGCAAGCTTGTAAAAATGAGTGATAGAGCCTTCACCGGCGAGGATACTTTGAATTTTGTCCGGCAAGTATTGACTGAAAGAGAGCTGAAAGCGTTCGCGGAAATTGGCGAGTACGACTGCTCCTATTCAATAAATGGCCTATCAAGGTTCCGTGTAAATGTTTACCGCCAAAGAGACACCTGCTCAATAGCGTTTCGCGTCATCGCTGATCGCATACCTACTATTGACGAGCTGGGTCTTCCACCTGTGCTGAAGGATCTCACAAAAAAGCCTCGCGGCTTGATTCTTGTTACCGGGCCTACAGGAAGCGGAAAGTCCACTACCCTGGCGGCAATGATTGACCATATGAATCTCACAAAAAACTGCCACATAATCACTATAGAAGATCCAATTGAGTATTTGCACAAGCACAAGAAATGCGTTGTCAACCAGCGCCAAGTTGGAAGAGATTCCATTAGCTTCAGCAACGCTCTCAGAAGCGCGTTGCGCCAAGATCCAGATGTAATTCTGATAGGAGAGATGCGAGATCTAGAAACTATATCCATTGCCTTGACAGCGGCTGAAACAGGACATCTAGTGTTATCCACCTTGCATACCATTGGCGCAGCGAAAACCGTGGACAGGATTATTGACGTATTCTTGCCCAGCCAGCAGCCGCAGATAAGAGTTCAGCTCGCATCTGTTATTGAGGCTGTTGTGTCCCAGCAAATTCTGCCTCGTTCTGACGTGGCGGGCCGCATAGCGGCCTTTGAGATAATGATAGCCACAACCCCGATTCGCACTCTTATTCGAGAAGGAAAGACGCACCAAATGCAAACTGTAATGCAAACAGCCGCGCGCGACAATATGCTCACAATGGACAACTCTTTGCTCGAGCTGTATTGGAGAGGCGCGATAAGCTTGGATGAGCTTATGGAAAGATGCGTGGACAGCGACATTGTGTCTAGGCAGCTTGGCAAGCTCAAGAGCGAGGTGGCCCATTGAACTTTAAGTATAAAGCAGTTGACGCCAGCGGCCAAATCTTGATTGGCGCATTGACAGCCACCAGCGAATCAGAAGCCATAAATCTTGTACGTGGAAGAAAGCTTCGCTTGATACAGCTTGATGTCGAAGACGATAAGCCAAAGGATATAGAAATTCCTTTTTTTCAGGCTAAAGTCAAGATTTCCGACATAAGCATGTTTTGCAAGCAGCTTTCCACCATGCTCAAAGCTGGTGTGCCCTTAAGCCGCGCCCTGGACATTCAAACAGCGCAAACAGTAAACAAGGTTCTTATGAATGCCATTGTTCAGGTTTCATCTTACATTAAGCAAGGCATGCCGCTTTCCAAAGCCATGAGGCAATTCCCAAACATTTTTCCGCTATTGCTGCTGAACATGATTGAGGCTGGCGAGTTGACAGGAAAGCTTGACGAAGTTTTGGCTTCCATGCATGTCCACTACGACAAGGAAAACAAGTTGAACAACAGGATTCAAGGCGCCATGATCTATCCTATGGTCTTGGGCGGCCTTACAATCGGAATCGTTATACTTATGCTTACATTTGTTATGCCTATGTTCGCCTCAATGTTCACCTCGATAGAGCTTCCTTTGCCAACACGAATTCTTCTGGGTTTAAGCGATTCCCTTCGAGGATTCTGGTATATATACATTATTGTAATTGTCGGATTGATAATTGGCTTCAGGATGTTTGTTCAATCCAATGGCGGAAGGCATGTCTATGATCAGATAAAGCTTAGCATTCCCAAGATCAAGGGATTGATGATTTCCATTGTTACAGCAAGGTTCACAAGGACGCTTTCGACGCTTTTGTCTAGCGGCATCTCGATTATTAAAGCTTTGGAATCATCGGCTGAGATAACAAACAATGTTATTGTTATTGATTCAATGGCCGGAGTTATTAACGATGTTAAAAAGGGCGTTTCTCTAAGCTCGCTCTTGAGGAAATCGCAGATTTTCCCGCCTATGATGGTATCCATGCTCAGTGTCGGAGAAGAAACTGGTTCAATTGACGAAATGCTTTCCAAAACAGCGGATTATTACGATGAAGAGCTTGACACAGCGCTAAGTAGGCTCGTCGCTTTGCTGGAGCCTATGATGATACTGTTCATGGGTGTTGCAGTAGGCTTGATAGTTGTCGCCATGTATCTGCCCATGTTCGAAATGTTTAATGCAATGGAATTTTAGCGATATGTATTTGCAGATTCTTTTGGTTGTGCTCATTGAGCCGCGAACGCGGTCTCCGGGGGGAGGCATTTTCAAGAGGTTTGCAATATATATAAATGCACCACTTAGCAACTTTCAAGACATTAAAACAAATTTGAAGTTAAACTAGAGGAGGATTTATTTTATGAAATTGAGAAAAGGTTTCACCCTTGTCGAACTCCTGGTAGTTGTGGCGATCATCGGTATCCTCATAACTATCGCGGTTCCGCGCTTCATGACCATGACCGCCGGCTCCAAGAAAGCTGCTCTCCAGGCTAACCACCGTATCATCATATCGGCTGTCACAATGTACATGGCCGATCACAGCGGCAAGTTTCCTGCAACGATAGCCGATATAGACGCCTATCTTCCACCTTCAGCAACGGCAGGGAAAACAGGCTTAGCTGCTCTTGAAGGAAACCCAGATGATTCAAAATACGAGTTGGTTATTGCTGATAGGACGTTAAAGTCATCGCTTACAGATCCTAAAATAGATTATGAGTACAAATTCGACTAGCAATCAACTTTTCATCACCCTTTAAACTCATAAGAATCATTCCATCACCATCTATAATAAACAATTTAAATTAGCGCAATATAAAATTCGCATAAGAATGTTCGCGCGTGATGGATGTGTCCACTTAATGCCAATTCAAAATACAACAAACTATTAATTATTAAACCTGAGAACCGGCATGGTTAAGCCTTGCCGGTTCTTCTTCCATAACGGCAGGAGTTGGTTCAATGAGTTCAAAACTCCGCAAAGGAGCAGCCCTTCCAATAGTAATAGTCACATTTGCTGTTATAACATTAATCTCAGGTGTCTCATACCAATTGTTTAGGGCTAATCTTTCTCAAATTGTGCAACAAGAGAAAAACTTGCAAGCGTACTACAACATGTTGTCAGGCATAGAAATAGCTACTGGAGCGCTTTTTACAGATGCTATAAATCCATATTATGACCCCAGTCTTCCCTATGATGAGAAAAACATTCTTACACATGATGTAGCAACTTTAATAGAAATGTTTCAACTAAAATCTTCAGCGATAGGCCCCTTTGAACATCTTGACATTGAGCTTCCTACTGGAAAAGTCTCTGTAAAAATAAGTTACGACAATGCTAAGCCAGGCAGTACATTAGAATGGATTCACATTGAGTCGGATGCAACCTATACAGACGCTGCAGGCGTTGAATTCAAGCAAAAAGGAAACGTCTGGTATCAAATGGCAAATCCCTATCTATATGAGCATGATCTAGGAAATTAGTTTAGGAGAGGAGCAATATGCGGTTCAAAAGAGCTTTCACCTTGGTCGAGATGATAATTTCTGTATCCTTGCTAGGACTCGTTTTTATATTTGCAACGAATTTGCTGGACTTGGGTGCCAGAGCCATCGGTACTTCAAGCAAAGAATATGATGTTCAATCAGGCGCAAGGCTCGCGGCGTCAACTGCCATAAATAAAATTCGCTATTCAAAAACCATATTCACAATACCGAAATCAAGCTTTAGACCAGATAATCTTTCGGTTAATTGGGATTATTTCGGTGTCGAGGATGTTGTTCTCGAAGATGGTTCACCTGCAAGCCAAATTGTGCAATATACTTGGAACACCACTAACAAAGTTCATGACAAAACAGTTCTTGTTCAACCAAGGTCAGACATTCAATATGATCTTTCATTCAAAAAAGAGTTTTCTATTGATGCTGAAGGAAAATTGAGCGAGTCAAAATTAATGAGTTACAACGTTGTGAGCCATGTAAAAAGCGCAGATCAATCAGCTCCCGACTATAAGGGATACGTCGAAATCCATGGCGAGGCTGTAGCAAATAATGCGCTTCAGGTCATCGAAGGGACTACAGACGTTGATGTGGCTACTGCAATAGCTTATCGCAATGAAGATAAGCCTTTGTCGTTTGTCGCTCATATTGCTATGATTCTCGATAATTCAGGCAGCATGACAGACCGAATGGGCAGCACTACCAGAGAAGCAGCAATGAAGTACGCCGCTGAAGAAATGATCAATAAAATTGCGGCTTATGATAACATTGCCATTTCTCTTATTCCGTTCTCATATTCAGCTAACAATCCTGGCAGTTTCTTTAGGCCATCTCTTGAAGGCGCTAATTTAAAGAACCAAATAAGGAACTTAACAATGGACGGCCCCACTAATACTGGTGACGCAATCCGACGCGCTTATTATCAGCTTTTGGAGCAGGGCAAAAGAGTCGCTCCAGCTATTCCTGCAAATTACGTAATCCTTGTGGTTGATGGAGATACTACGGCATGCACAGTATCTCCTGCATGGACGGAAGATAAGCTTAGAACTGAGGGGCCTCCAACAGAAGCCAATCACTACCTTGGCGATGGCGATATAAAGGATCCAAAGAATTTTATTATGACGTATATCTACGCTGATGGAAGTGCGCCGTGGTTTTATATACCATACTACTCAGTTCCGGGTGTTAAATACGAATCTCAAATAGCTGGAGACGGAGTTTATCAACTGTCCTTTACAGACACTTATGTAACAAAAACTGGCAATATGATGAGGGGTTTCGCAAAGCCATATATTGTAGCCTTATCCGAGAACGTTTCGACACATGGTCTTAATACTATCGTGGATGCTATGGACGCGCCTCCAGAAAGCGTATTTCGCGCAGATGACGCAGAAGCTCTTGAAAACGCCTTTGAAGAAATTAGAGACCTTATCCTGCAAGACTTCTGGTTTTTGAATGGTCCTCAAATATAGCGCTTTCAGTAAACAGAATAACCACAATGCTTTGTGCATATCGTCGAGTCCAAGATATGCTCTAAATAATCTCTGAGCTTTCGCATTCATGAATTATTGAAGCGAAAACTTCGGGGGGGTGTGTAATGAAGCTGCAAAAGGGCATGACCTTGATTGAAGTTGTCATCGCCGTATCACTTCTCACTCTGATTACCCTCATGTTTACATCTGGAATTATGGATCAAATTTCGCTTATGAAAAGAGCTCGGGCGTTGACTGAAAACACCTTCACAACATCCAAGAGCCTCGAAAGCGAACTCCAAAAATTGAGGGAAGATCCTGCAAGCACTGGAGTTGTCGCACAGACATTTACGTTGTTTCAAGGAGATCCTATTGGCGAGAGGACAGTTGCATATTATCCTGTCGAGTTAGCTGTAAACGATTTACAAGGCAATTTGACTGACAAAAAACTCTATTCTGTTATTGCTGCGGAGCAGGTTCCAGGCGCTGAGGTTCCTGAAATTCTAACTTGCGTAACAAATTTAACTAAAAACGGTTTACCTATTACCGAAGGCGGCACCTATGTCAACAGCGACTATGTCTACGTCGATATTGATCTAACTTATGGGCGTCCGGATGTGCTTTTGTTGACCAAATATCAATGGTATGTTTCAAATCTTGGATTTCCTATTCCTTATAACAATGTAGAACCTGATGATTGGGCATTTGAACTTAAATGCCCTCAATTTCCTGATGACTATTATCTCATACCAAACATGAGCCTGGACGAATTAAATATAACTTCAAACATGGCTGGCAGGCATATTGTCTGTGCTTCGACTCCTTCCTCTTTGGTCGGTAAATTAGGTATATCTTATCTTTCGGAACCTAAGTACATTTACGGACTGCCTGTATTTACCAATCTTCTTGGTCACTGGGACGCATCTCTTATCCCTGGTGGTTCAATGGCTGAAGAACTGGATAATTGGTTCGATATAACTGACATAAAAATAAAGGCTAATACAGATGGCACTACGAAGCCTATAGTGAAGGCTACAGAATTTCCGAAGCTTCCTGGCAAGGAAAAACCGATTATAGCTAAAAGTGTGAGTTTTCAAAACTTAAGTAAAATGACTGTCGTTTATCCCTTCAACGTGGGTGCTGGTGCCAATTTTACGATGTTTGCTGTAGCCAGATCGATTGATGGCATGGGAGGAGGCACAATAATCTCAAACGGCTCAGCTTGGGCGTTTGACTTATCCACCTTTACAGGCGTTTCTGATAATGAATGGAATGTTTTTGCCATAAATTCAAACGGTAAAAGGACGATAGGCAAGGATGCCAATACATCCGGAAATGATGATCCAGTTGGAGACCTCGTAGGCGCGAGCGGTACAAAGTTAGGCGGAAATGAAGTTGAAGTGGCAGAACTTATTGTTTATAGCAACGTGATGTCATCTACATCTTCCCAATGGAAACAAATAACAAAATATTTGGGAGAAAAGTATAACATTGGCGGATGATAGCAAGCAAATAGAAGCCTCTAAGAGCATATCCCAAAATTCTGAAATGTCACCGGAAATATCTGGGTATGCTTCAAATAGTTTGCTCGGGCTTCTGCGAGCAAACACCCGGATTTTTCCTGTGCCTCGGATATAATTTGGGGATATGCTCTAAGCGCGTTTATACTCACGAGCGAAAACATCAGTAAGTGCATATCCCAAAATTCCCTAATATGGAGGAAAATGTGATGCTTTAACGCATTACTTTTCCGAACCCTATAATTAGTTTTGGATATGCTCCAAATTAAATATTTTGTTTTCGTTCGTGAGTATAATTCAATTGGAGAAAAAAGCGCAATGGTGCATATCCCAAAATTCCTGCAGTGGCGACGGAACAGGCATGCGTTGCTTTAACGCGTGGCTTTTTCATCGCCCAAAAAGTAATTTTGGGATATGCACTTAAGTGTATACCCCAGGCTTGGATTGAGCCTCTTCGAGCCTCGGTTGTTTCATCCGGGGCTCTTTGTTAAGGGGATATCCCAAAAACGCTCGCTAGTAGCAAAAAACGTCAAAAAGTCCTGCGAACGCTTAACGCAGGACTTTTCCGAGCCATGAATTTGCCTGTAGCATCAATTTGGAAATGCATATATGCGCTGAATTTGGGCATACGAATATTAAAGATATTTGTGTATGCCTTAAGCCGCTTTCTGTTGCCAGCTCTTTGGGCTTTTGTTTGAAAGTCCCTGAGCTCATATACCGACGAGCTTTTGTTGAATAAAGCATGTCCATATTTCATTGCAAACCGGGCCTTGGAACGCTTCCACTAGGCCCTTTCTAAACGCCTGATTTGACTATGTGTGCCATAGATCCCCTTCAATCATTAGGCAACCGTATAACTCGTTCAATCGGTCTAGAGATTAGGCCTCGAACGAAAAGAGCTGACATTTCTAAGTGCATATTCCAAAATTCCGCAGTGGCGCGTGAAAGTCATCGCGATGCTTCTACGCGTGACTCTCACAAGCCATAAAATTAATTTTGGGATATGCTCTAAGCCGGAGTGCGCCACATTGACTGCGACTTAAGCTCGCTTGGCTAGAATCAAATGTTGTTCCGGCCCGAAAGACAAATATTTACATTATGCTAAGTTTCTTAGTGCATATCCCAAAATTCCGAAATGGCACCGGAAAAATCCTGGCGAATGCTTCAACTAGTTTGCTCGGGCTTCTGCGAGCAAACACCCGGATTTTTCCGGTGCTCGGATATAATTTTGGGATATGCTCTTAGTGCATATCCAAAAATTCTATAATGGCACCGGAAAAGTCCTGGCGAATGCTTCAACTAGTTTGCTCGGGCTTCTGCGAGCAAACACCCGAACTTTTCCGGTGCCTCGGAATGATTTTTAGGATATGCTCTTTGCGCATATCCTAAAATTCCGTTAGGGTGCAGGAAAAGTCCTGGCGGACGCGTCAACGCCGGACTTTCCCGGTTCCATGGAATCAATTTTGGGATATGCTCTTAAATTATTGAGCATAATACAAGGAGACGCCTGAATGAATTTGAAAACCATCATGCCTCAGCTAAAGCCAAAAGCGTCCGATAAGAAAAGCGCAGCCGCATTGCCTAAAGTCGCGTTGGCACTTGATATAGGCACAAGATATACCAAGTTGCTAGTAGGAAAGTACTCAATAGATAATCCTTCCATAACGCAGATCCTTATTGCAGAAACACCTCGCCACGCTTATACGGACGGCTTGGTGACAGATGATGGCAAGCTTTCGATATTGCTTAACCAACTCGTCTCCCAGATGAAGCTCCAGACCAAAGACTTGATCTTCACAATTGAAAGCACCAAGTTCATTAAAAGGGAATTTGTGCTTCCCAAAGTCCAGAACGATGGAGACATTCAAGGCTTGGCAACTTACGAAATGGTTCAGTATCTGCCTATCGACATAGCTGAATACACCATAGCTCCTCAGGTTATAGGAGCTGTAGCAGAAAATGACGAAGAAAAAATCCGAGTGTCAGTGTGCGCTATCCCTAAGAACATTATTCAAGCTTACCAAAGACTTTTGACAATTTGCGATCTTAAGCCGTTCTCTATGGAAATACACTCTAATTCCGTCGAGAAAATTATTTTGCACGACATCAAGCACAATACGAAAAGCGCTTATGCAAATAAAAGCGTAGTTTTTATTGATATGGGGCATACTTATTTTAATGTTTCTTTTTACGATAACGGTCATTACCAATTTAACCAAGTTCTAGAGGTAGGCGGTGCCGGTCTCAACGATGTAATATCCAAATATCTTCCCTTGGACGCTTCAACTGCTGAAGCTGTAAAGATAGAGGTTTTAAATCAAATAAGTGTCGAAGACCTTGACACTAAGTATGGAAACCTTCTGCCAAGCTATGAGGCGCACTCCAATTATGAGTCGTTGCTTATTGAGCTTTTGAAGGTTATAAACCAATGGGTCAGTTATGTTGACAAGGTTCTTTCATACATGAGCAGAAGCAGGGACAAAAACATTGACAAAATCTACATTTATGGCGGAAGCTCACAAATCAATGGAATAGCCGCCTACCTCGAAAAAAAGTTGGCCATAAAAACTGCTCCGGCAAAGGCTTTGGGATCTTGCAATTACGCTAACGATACGATCAAGCGAAGCATTATGTCGGTATATGGGAATGCGCTTGGCGCTTTTTTGAGGTTGTAGCGAAGAACTCAGGAGGCTAAATTTGGCGAACATAAATCTTTTCGAATCCGAAACAGTTGAGCCAGAAGGCGGCAATAAAGGCACCATTGTTATGATTCTCTTCTTAGTGGCAGCTGTTGCTGTGGTTGCTTATTTCACTATCCAAAAAACAATTGAAGCAAAAGACTTGGCTGACAAAAAAAGCGAACTTGAAACATTTATAAATTCCGACGACACAAGAGCGAAATTAGATCAAAATGTACTACTTAAGGAGCAAATTCAGCAAGCTTCATCTGCTAATAAGCCTATAGAAAATGCTTATATCGGTATGATGAGGTTGAATACTGCAACATCAGAGTTAATCGAATCCAATATTATGGGCCCCATTAATGCCGATGCCATGGAACTAAAAAAGATAGAAATAGTTAATGATACTATCTCAATCGATGTTGATATTTTAGATATCAATGCATTGAGTGAGTACATTAAAATCCTAAGAGCGGAAAGAACAACCGTAGACAAGAACTATATTGACAAACCAAATAATGCAGAACCAGAACCTGAAGATCAAGAGATATCGAAATTCAACGAGTTATTTGCTACGCAGATCAAATCAGGATCACCCATGATTTTGCCAAGCCAAACAGAACCGACATCGCCAGAATCGGAAATCAATCTTGGCTATGAAGGTCATATCAGATTGGTTATAAACAAGGATATAGACAATACTGCCCGCAAATTAGTGGGGGGTGCAAGTTAATGCCTCGCAAACTCACCGCTGGCGAAAAACGCATGGTAATACTGTTGGTAGTAGTAGTACTAGCATTTGCCTACTATATGCTTTTCTGGAAAAATATGTCTGAAGAAATTGATGAGCAACAAGGCGAAATTTTAACTCTGGAAACCACTGCTGACAATTACAAAGCAAGAATTGATCAAATACCTGAATTGCAAGCAACACTCGATGAATTGTTAAGCCAAGCAAACTACGAAGACAAGTTCTATGCGGTTGATGAAGTACAAGAAACGCACTTGGATTATCTGCACACGCTGATAATAGATAATGAGTTGGAGCTTCAAAGCATTGTTTTCTCGAGACAAGAAATACAGTTGGATTCGATCTCCAGTACTCAAAATAGCTTGGCTTCACCCGGAGATACCCCAATTCAGCCTATAATTCCAAAAATTATTGTTACAGGTGCAGTAGTATCATTTAACGTTGACTTTGAAGAACCTACCCGAATATTTAACATGCTTGACACAATTGAAAGAAGCGAAAAGATGACGATCGCAAATGGTTTTTCTTTGGAAATTGTAAATGTTGTTGTAGATGCGGGTAATAACATTCGAGAAACAAAAAAGCAATTCAAATGTACTGCTTCTATTAAATTTGTGAGCTTAGATCCTGATAAGCAAGATCTAATCAATACAGATGTGCCTGAAGTAACTCCCGAGGAAACCCCTTAATCGGAGCTTGCCAAAGACAAACTCTAGTTGGCGCCGAGCGGACGCAAATCCCGCAATCAAGGCTTTGCGCCTGGCAGAGGAGACAGGAGGCGAATCTGTTAACTATATATAGTTAATAGAGTAGCTATGCTATCTTACATTATTTCTCTGCTTGAAATAGTTTCCCTGTTTCTCGTCGGGCTAATATTAACAAAAAATACTAAAGCGATTGCAGTTGTTATACTAAATATTTTGTTATTGCTATTATTCCCAGTCATTTTGATCTACACATCTTTAAGCGTTTCCGCATGCGCTATTGGTGGTGCATCATTATTGCTGGGATTTGCCTTGCCTGTTAAGTCCAAGAAAAAAGCGTTTGCAACAAACAAAAGAAAAGTTAAATTGCCAGAAAACTACGTTCATCCTGAATCAACTAACTTTACGCCTTCAGCACACTCGCCAAAACAGCTTGAAAACAATGTAATTGCAAATGATGCCTCTAAAAAAATAGATGAATTCAAGGAAACAGATAAAATGAATCCGTTCAAGCCAAGACCAAGCAAGATCAGTGGGGCAAGCCCTTCTAAGAGTCCCGAGAGGGAATTAGGCGGCAACGAATTTTTTAATGCTCCGCTTAAGCCAGCTGTTGGAAAAGTCGTTGATTCTCTTGTGTCGCAACATGTTAACAGTATCTTGGATGAATTTTACGACAGAAAAAAGCAAGCGCCAGGCAATCCTTCGTTTGCTCACCCTCTAGGCGCCAACGCCCCGCCAATGGGCAATGCCCCTACTGGATATAATAGCTATAACACAGGCGCGGATCCTGATTTTGACATTTTAAAAAATTTTACAAAGCCTCTCGTGAATTACGATCCAACCGCGTCCAACTATGACAAAGATGAGACTGAGCGTTATGGTCAAGATAACGGAACAGTTAACATTTCTGACTATCAAAACGCTTTGGTGCCAGACAATCCAGTGCTTGCGTCTGACTCAACCCATGCGGATCCCAACAGCGGCCAAGTGCAGCTTCCCGTTTCTAGGCCTGGCGCACCTAACAACGGACAAATCCAGCCTCCTGACACAAGATTTGCCGCGCCTAACAGCGGCCAAGTCCAGCCTCTTGACCCTAGACAGGCCACGCACAATAGCGGCCAAGTCCAACTTCCTGACTCAAGACCTGGCGCTCGCAATAACAGCCAAGTCCAGCCTCCTGACTCTAGAACTGGCGCACCCAATAATGGCCAAATACAGCCGCCTGACTATAGAACTCCTGCTCCCAATAGTCCGGCTCAACCTCCCGACTATAGATCTGCGCAGAGTAGAGTTCAAAGCCAGCTTCCTGAACGCAGAACAACTATGCATGGCGCTAATCCGGAGTCTGCGGACTATAGAGTGCCCCAAAGCGCCCAGCAATACGGGCAAGCAGAACTTAAGGGTCAAGGCAGAGAAGATGCCCTATGCATTAACGCGTTAAAAAAATATGGGATAAACCTTGACATGGATCTGTCGATGCGTGAATTCATGACCAGCAACGCTGCTGGAAGCCTTGCTGAAATCATTGGCGTCGTTGCGTCTTCAGAGATACACAGCAATGATATTGACGCTTTGTTGCGCAAGCTTTGTCTCACATCTGACAATCCTCTTATATCAAATAAGGCTTTGTATGCAGTGCAGTCAATACGCGGACTCAAACGAATAGGGATTGACAACCAACTTATCCATGACATGCTTGCTAAAGAGGAAAAATATTTAGAGCTTGGCAGAGTGTCGCGCAAGGAGTGAACGGCCTATGCGGCAAATGCTTAACAAAAACGTTTTGGCTGGCAACCAATATGTCGGTACATTATGCAGGCTTATAGCTTCCGCAAATACCGGCGAATTGCTTTACGGCGTAGTCAAGTACCATCCTTATGGAACGATGTTTATTTTGCCGCTTGACAGAATCATAAGAATGGAAGGAGATCAGCTGTTAATTGACAGTCCAAACGCGTTGGCGGAATTCAAAATTTTTGAAGATAACGCCATTGGAGAATTCGTTATATTTGATGACTACTCCACGGAAAAGCTAAGCCTCCCCGCAAAAGCGCAGGAAGCACCAATCGGCCAAGCTTCTGAATATTTTCAAGAATCTACACAACAATCAATGCCAACGCAACAGCAAATGCAGATGCAACGGCAACAATTGTCACAACAACCAATGCAGCAGCAAGCGCAACCTTCAATGCAGCAGCAGACGCAACCTTCAATGCAGTTGCAGCCATCTTCCCAGCAACAGATGCAATTGCAACCTTCTTCTCATCAGCCTATGCAAGCGCAACAGCCTATGCAAATGCAGCAACCTATGCAAATGCAACCATCAATGCAATCGCAAGCGCAACTCAAGGCTTCTTATGACAGAGAAGCTAGGTTAACCACTAAAGAAGACAACTTTCGCGCCGAAAATTATCGTCTAGATAACGAAATTAAGAAAAAGGCCGAGGATCTTCGAATGCTTGAATTAAGCATCCAGAGAGAAAGAGAAATATACCAGCAGTTGCTTGATCAAAAAGAGCAATTGATAAATGCTATAGAAGCGGCAAAAATGGAATTGGACTCTCTCAAGAAACAGAAAGTTGAAGCTCCTGTTTTAGAGAAGAGGCCGGAATCCAGCTATGACGAAAACAGTCTTACTAGATTGTTCATGTTGCAGGAAGAGCGGCTTAAGCGAGTATCCGGATCAAGCCCCTCAGAAACAAGCGTTGCATCACCACCTGTAAGAAGCTCTCCTGCGCGTCCTGCGTTCATGCCAGATCAATCAGCAGATTACCGCCAAGGCTCACCGACGCCTGGGCCTGTGTCATCTCCTGGCGAGACGTCTAGCGCTGACTTCTTTTGGGCAGCGCCAAAGCCGGAGCCTCAAAATCGAGGCGAAAACAGAGCCGATAATCAAGATAGCCGTCCAGGAAGAGTGGCGCTTGACGTCGGCAATTTGGATACAAGAATATATATGGATGATCGCGAGGTTGAAGCATTCGCAAACTGGATGCCTCCGACGCAAAATAACGGTTAACGCAGTGTGCCTCTGATATTGAACCGGTGCGCATAATGTTGGTACGCCAAGGAGGTAGCGGCAATTGGCGACAAGGCTTAGCTCAGCGGTTTTATCGCTTCTCTCTTTGATTGCGATGCTTTCGGCAGCATTTGCACTTCTCTATTATCTCAATGGCGCTAGTGACTCTTCTTACATCCTTGTGATTGATGGCGCTGAAGCCAATGCCGATAGCATGTCAAGCTTGGCTGCGGACATCGCGCAGTTGGAACAGCCAGTGTCTGTTGATATATACTCCTCCGAGAATACGCTTCTGGAAACGTTGAAGGTTGATTCAGAAGAAATGGCGGCCATCAGTGACAGCGAGATGGATAAGCTCGGATACGACAACGATTGCAAGAGATTGAAGATGTATGTTGAACCTAGCTTGGTTGATTTAATAGCCCGAAAGATATGCATCAAAAAGGAAGTTTTCGACATACTGGCCCATGACGCGTTTATGTTTGATTTGGAAAGCCTTAAAGAAAGTTACAAGCCTGTATTTGATAGATAACTCTTGATGCATCTTGAATTTCATAAGCAACTTTCAAAAGGCAAGCCAGATGGCTTGCCTTTTTGATCTCGATTGTTGTCAAATTGGGTTTTCACTGCCTTATATCGCGACTTAATTCTCCGACTTGATGCATATTTGAATTTAGCTTATTATTCGTTTGTGCGCAGACTAATTTAGTAGGCTATATCTCCCCTACTCCAAAATCGACCATGGAATTTATATAGGGCTTCCGCTCGGCTAGCCATCTTCCCCTCATAGTCACTCTCCCGCGCTTTAAACAAAGTGCCTTCCCTACCCTGCCACGCATAAGTCAAAACGCCCAAAAACCGCATTAATCTAGCGATTCTTGAGCGTTTTGCCAAAACCTTTCTAAATCCCCTGTTGTTCTCAACTCCCTTTTCTCAACCCGTCTTTTTTGTATAATCGCTACCGTTCCCGTCAAAGCTTAAGTATGTCGTGTCATCACGAATGCAGATGACATAATCCGGTTTGTAGCCGCTTATGTAATCGATCAATGACATTTCGTGGTAGTGGCGCAAATCTAAGCTTACCGTTCTATTGAATGACGTGTAGATAATCGTTTCCACTGCATTGGTGAAAGAATCTCCGAAAACTAGCAAATTGGGGAGCCAATCGCGATTGGTGTCAATCTCAGTTAGCGCAATGTCCCCGCCCATATAGAATGTATAAGCTAAAGGCGCCTCGGATGAGTAGGGCATGCCGAAAACGCTGGGTGTCGTTTCCTTATTGTTGTTCTTCCTGCCAAAGGGCACAGGTTCGCTTAAAACAGCGTAAGTCAGCTTGTCTTCCACCTTTGCGCTGTTAAACAGCCTTCTGTTTCTTGCGCCGTAAAATGGATTTTCTAACTCGACAAGTTCAAAATCTTCCATGGATGGTATGCCCAGTCTATCCATTACTGTCTGATACGTGTAAATAGCACCAGCAAGATTGAAATGCGTATCAATTTTTGAATAGAAGCGAGTCCAGTCTTCTGATGCCAAGAACCTCTCGCGCATGTTTACATACTCAATTCCATGGTCTTCCAGGCCTGTGAAGAACGCCTCTTCAGTTTCCGAAAGCAAGTCATCCCAGTTCTCCAGCCACGTCGGATAAAGGTCTCTGTATATAGACTTCTGCTCAGGGACGCCCGCGTATATGAACCGGCCTCCATAGGACTGTATCGCTTTGTTTAGCGTACTCAGGTTATCAGACATCCGCTCAGCGTTTTGAGAAATGCTTGATAGGTTTGTCACATAATTGTTGTATGGCAGCAGAACGCTATCATCGGCGTTTACCACAACTCCATTTACCACGGGCCTTTTGAGAATATTGGCGTTTATCGAAGCGTGTGCGCTGAGTATGCTGTTTCGTTCCCAAAACTGGTCAGAAACATAATTGTCCCAGGTTTTCGCGAAATCCGGCTCAAATATTGAAGCGATTGAAAGTTCTGGCGCAGACGCCAAATTTCTGTTTTCGAAAAGTGAATAAGTTGTGTTTTTTTGGAGCTTTGTAAGTATTGGCGCAGAGAATATAGCAATTAGAAAAAGAGCTGATGTAAGTGCGCTGAAAACCTTGTCAACAGTAAGCTTGCCCATAGGCCTGCCCTCCAATGACTTAGTGCGCATCCCAAAAGAATCGAAAAAGTCTTGCAAAGGCTACCCTTCGTTAAAATTTGAAAAGCCTTGACCCTTCCAGCACTTTTATCGTTTCTGGATATGCACTTAATACGTGAACGCTTGCGCTTAAAATTGGTAATAGATGAATGGATTAAATGATCCGCTCAACAAAAATATGACCGACAGAGCGAACGCCGCGCTCATGAGGGCGGTCTTGAAAAACCTTCCCATAATGCCATTTAACGCGTTTTCGCAATGCTTCCATATAGGGGTTGAGGCCAAGACAGCCGCTATCCATTCAATCTTGTACTCCGCAAATATATAGTAAGCCTCATTGCTTTGGAAACCGTTGGCGCCAAACATGCTTCGCAGATAAGAAGCTGTTGAATGCAAGCTTGGGCTTCTGAATATCACCCATCCAACTGCTATCAAAGCCAGGCACAAAATGCGATACGCCATGCCAGAGACCTTGCCTAAGCGCTCTGGTCTTATCACGAACTTCTCTCCTATCAACAGCGCTCCGAAATAGGCGCCCCATACTGCAAATGTCCAATTAGCGCCATGCCAAAGCCCAGTCAATAGCCAGACAGCCATAAGGTTGAAAGCGTGGCGAGCTTTGCCTGTCCTGCTCCCTCCGAGGGGTATGTAAACATAATCCCTGAACCATGTGCTAAGTGTCATGTGCCATTTTCGCCAAAAGTCAGTTATGGAGCTGCATGTATAAGGATGGTTGAAGTTCTCAGGAAAGTTGTAGCCGAAAATTTTGCCCAGGCCTATTGCCATGTCCGAGTATCCAGAAAAGTCAAAATAGATTTGGAACCCGTAGGCTATAGCGCCAAGCCAAGCAAGCGACGCAGAAACGGGAGAGGCTCTGTTGAAAACCTGGTCAGCTACCAGCCCCATCTGGTTCGCTATCAGGATCTTCTTTGCAAAGCCGAAAACGAGCCTTTCGACTCCTTTTCCGAAGTCCTCGATGCGGATTTTCCTCTCTTTCATCTCCTTGGCAACCTCTTGATAGCGCACTATCGGCCCTGCGATAAGCTGGGGAAACATTGAAATGTACAAGCCAAAATTGAAGGGGTTTTTCTGAGCCGCAGCGTCGCTCCTGTAAACGTCAACGAGATAGCTGATGGCTTGAAATGTGAAGAATGATATGCCTATTGGAAGCTCAACGCTCACGTCTGGAACGTTTATTCCGAACGCCTTCATTGTGCTTAATATCAAGCCCATGTACTTGAAAACTCCTATTGCCAGAAGGTTAGCGCCCACGAACAAGCCGACCAAAAGCTTGTTTTTGCGATTTTCCAAGACCAACCCGAATAGGAAGTTCATCAAGATAGAGGCAAGTATCAGCGTAATGTATTGATGGCCGCCCAAGAAATAGAATATAAGGCTAAATCCCAGCAAAACCAGATTCCTAAGGAACACAAATTTCGATGGCACGATGAAATAGGCGGCTATTACAGCTGGAAGAAAAACAAAGAGGAATAAAACATTGCTGAATACCATGACCCGCTCATCCTTTAACCTTTAATCAGATCATATCCCAAAATCAATCTTGGCGCAGGAAAGCCACGCGAGTTTGCCCGTTAAAGCCCGAGACAAGCATCGGTGCCCTTGGCGATTTGCCATGAACATTATTTGCGTCAGCATATCGATGCGTTTCAGGTGGTCACAAAGCGTTAGGACAATGTCGGTGATCAGCGAAATCTTTGAAAACCCATGTGTCCGAAACGCAACGCGCTATTCATTTTATTATATCGGCTTCCTATGGTTTTTGCAATAGAAATTTTAGCTAGTGTCTACTTAATTGAAAGGCTGATGTTCCAATGCTTCTCTGAAATGCGTTAATCGTCCTGCTCTCTGATATCCTCATATAGTTTTTCCAGCGCAACTCGCAGCTATGCACAATGTTTGGCCACAAAATATCTCATTTTTCACCTGCTTTTTCAATAATCCCTTATGGCCGTAGGCCACCTAAATTAGAATCATAATACATCTCTTTATTTTTTCCGTAGCTTGTGCTATAATGCGCTTATATAAGAATTCTAGCAGTACACTTGCGAGCGAAAACGTTTTTTAAGAATAAGCGCAATCCTTTTTTTGCTCAGATATAACAGAAAAGGGGCCGGTAAATGGACAAGAAATGGAAATTGATTGAAAAAGACGGCTATTCCTTGGCCGTAAACGAGGGAGGGCCTACCCTAGGCGCGGGCAATGCATCCATTTTCATTGAAGTGGATGGATTGGCGTTCAAGGATTTAAACGGAAACGGGATTCTTGACGCCTATGAGGACTGGAGGCGCCCGTTTGAGGACAGGGCCGCTGACTTGGCAAGCAGGCTCTCATTGGAAGAGATAGCAGGGCTGATGCTCTACAGCCCGCACCAGATGCTTTCAAAGAGCCTGGGAGTGTTTGCCGCGCTGGCAACCATGGATGGCATCCCAGATGAGGTAAAGGCCCTGTACGGGATGAGCAATGATGATCGGGAGAACTCTTGGGATCTGTCTACGGCCCAAAAAAGCTTTTTGAGCGGCGATCATGTGCGACACGTGCTGGTGGCCACAGTTGACGACGCCCAGACAGCCGCCCGCTGGAATAACAATGCGCAAGCCTTTGTTGAGGGCTTGGAGCATGGCATACCCATAAACACGAGTTCTGACCCCAGGCATGAGCTTTCTGCTATCGCTGAGTATGACATGGGCGCTGGCGGCAAGATTTCAAAGTGGCCCACTCACGCAGGGCTTGCGGCAACCCTGGATCCAGCGGTGGTTGAAGGGTTTGGAAAGATAGCCTCCAAGGAATACCGCGCCTTGGGAATAGCGACAGCGCTTTCACCCCAAGTTGACTTGGCGTCAGATCCCCGCTGGAACCGCTTCAATGGAACCTTTGGATCCAGCAGCAAGCTTTCGGCAGATCTGGCAAGGGCTTATTGCGATGGGTTTCAAACATCTGAAGGCGACAAAGAGCTTGCTGATGGATGGGGCTTTGACAGCGTGAATGCCATGGCAAAGCATTGGCCTGGCGGCGGATCAGGAGAAGGCGGGCGGGACGCCCATTACGGATTTGGAAAATGCGCGGTTTATCCTGGCGGCAACTTCTCTGAGCACCTGATCCCTTTCACTGAAGGCGCTTTCAAGCTGTCTGGAAAGACTGGACAGGCTTCAGCTGTGATGCCCTACTACACCATATCGTGGGATCAGGATTCCGCTTATGGCGAGAACGTGGGCAACTCCTACAGCCGCTACATCATCACAGACCTGCTAAGAGAGAAATACGGGTATGATGGAGTTGTATGCACTGACTGGAACATAACCCACAATGCTGGAAACGTCGAGAACATAATGTCCGGAAAGTGCTGGGGCGTTGAGGATCTGTCCATCACGGATCGGCACTACAAAGCCCTGGTAGCGGGAGTAGATCAATTCGGCGGAAACAGCGATGCCAAGCCTGTAATCGAAGCCTACAACAAAGGCGTCGCTGAATTTGGAGAGGAATACATGAAGGAGCGCTTCACCCTTTCAGCTAAGCGCCTCCTCAAAAATATCTTCAGAGTTGGGCTCTTCGAGAACCCTTACTTAGATCCGGATGAAAGCGCCAAGATCGTAGGAAACGACGAGTACGTTAGCCAGGGGTATGAAGCCCAGCTTAAGAGTGTCGCCCTCTTGAAGAACAAGGGCGCATTGCCCTTGAAAAAGGGCAGCAAAGTATACATTCCGAAGCGCAGAAACAACGCTGGCCGCAACTGGTTTGGCATACCCATGCCAGCTGGGGAGGCGTTCCCTATTGACCCCAAGTCGGCTGATGGATACTACACTCTGGTAGACTCTCCAGAAGAGGCTGATTGCGCTTTCGTCTTCATCTCATCTCCATCAAACGTCGGCTACATGAACGGAGAATACATTCCGGTAAGCCTGCAGTACAGGCCATATACAGCTTTAGACGCCAGGGCTCAAAGCGTAGCTGCCCCAGACGGCAACAGATCGTATAAAGGCAAGTCTGCCTCCACCAGCATTGAGCCGCATCTGGATTCCGTCTTGGAAACCAGGCAGGCAATGGGCGAAAAGCCTGTGGTAGTGTTCATCAACATGGCAAACCCAACAGTGGTTGCTGAATTCGAGAAGGCAGCTGACGCCATCCTAGTTGATTTCGGCGTCACACAGAAGGCGCTCATGGCCTTGGCAAGCGGAGAAGCTGAGCCTTCAGCCCTGCTTCCTTTCATCATCCCCAAGGACATGTCATCTGTTGAAAAGCACTGTGAAGACATTCCTTTTGACATCCCTCCGCATGAGGACGAATGCGGCAACCGTTACGATTTCGCCTTTGGGATGAACTGGTCTGGCGTCATAGAAGACTGGCGCACCGAAAAGTACAAGGATTAAGAGCATATCCCAAAATTAATTTTATGGCTTGTGAAAGTCACGCGTTAAAGCATTGCCTTTTTCGGAATTTTGGGATATGCACAAAAGGCAGACATTGGGATCCTAAAAAAGCCGTCCATATGGACGGCTTTTTCTGTTACCCTACTATTCCGCTTCTCTCAAAGCTTTCAACCAGCTTCTTCTGGGCGGCGAAATACATTGCCAGAAGGGGTGACAGATAGATCAGGGCGGCGGCGTGCTTGGTTGCGTCAAAGACAAAGTTGGAGACTGAAGGCACCATGTAGCGCCTTTGGATAACGTTAAGAACCTTCGAGATGTTATCCTGGTTGTCAGCGAAGATCCGGGTCAGCGTGTTTGCGATGTAAGGGCCATCCGGATGGAAATAGCCGGTGTAATAGGTGTCGCCATAGTTCCAGACAAAAGCCAGGGAGGCTACTGTTGTGATGGCTGGCACGGCATTTGGCAGCGCTATCTTGAAGAATGTTTTGTAGAACCCGCATCCGTCAATCAATGCGGCTTCTTCCAGCTCCATGGGAAGGCTTGAAAAGAACTGCCGGAAGATGAAGACAAAGATGCTTTGCTTTACGCCGAAGCCTGTGAGGGCCAGGACGTAGAGCACATAGGGCTTGTTGATCAAGTCCATGGGCTTGCCGTTGTTGAGCAATGAAACAATGCCCAGAACATCGAACTGCTTGAACCTAAGGTACTGAGAGATGAGAAGAGCTTGGGGCGGGGTCACTATGGTTACGATGACCAAGACCATCACTACGCTTGAGAACAGGAACTTGACCCGTCCAAGGGAGTAGCCCGCGAAGGCGCTTATCATGATCTGTATAAAAGTAATGGCGGCGCAGTACACGGCTGTAAGGAGCATGGTTCTTCCGTTTCCGAAGCCAAGGGAAATGGCGGCCCTGAAAGACATAAGAGAGGTCTTGACTGGTATCCAGATGACATCCGGGTTTCCCAGGTCAGAAAAGTCGCTTGTGACAACGGGCAAAATCTTTAGGAGGGGATAGAGTATGGCAAAGCAGAGGCCTATTACAAGAGTCAGGAAGAAGAACTTGAAAATAGCGCCTTTTATCCGTCTTTGGGCTGCGTCAAGCATCTGTGTTCCCTCCTTTCGTAAGCTTGGTTAGCGCAAACAGCAGAATCAGGAGATCTGCCAGGACATTTAGCATATAGACAGTGGAAAGCGCCGCCCCGGTTCCGATCTGCCCTCGCCTGAAGGCGAACATGTAGATCTCTTCTGATACTGGGGAAGAGAGGAACAGATCCACAAAGCTATAGACTACAACAAACACAATGACGTTTGAAAGCATGGGGATCGTGATCTTCCAGAACGTCTCGTAGGCGTTTGCCCCTTCTATCTTTGCGACCTCATACAAGGCGCCGCTTATGGACTGAAGGCCAGCCAGGAATATGAGGGTCTGCACTCCGCACTTTGAGGCTAGGCTAAAGACCTCTTCCGTCGCCTGGGCTATAAAGGCCGCGACAGATATGGGGAGAAAGGTGTTGTTAAGAAGAAGCCTCATAATGAATCCGTCAGAGAAGAAAGCGCCAACGCTTGAGTCCACGAAATCGCTGCCAGTCGAGACCGCTATGAGCTTTTGCACGACATTCAGCCCTATTATGATTGGGAGGAAGAAGACAACCCTGGCAAGCCCCCTGCCCTTGAACTTGACGTTTACCAAAATGGCGCAAAATAGGCTGAAAGTCATGATGACAGGGGTATTCAAGAATATTCTCGCGTTTTCCTCAAGGAACATGCGGGCAAACTGGATTCCTGTGGAGCTGACTTCTGTCTGGAAAAGCGCCTTGTAGTTGTCAAAGCCGTTGAACTCGAGGCTCATCCCGCCCTGCTCCCCTACTTCCGTCTTGGAGAACGAATAGACAACGGAGCTGTAGATTGGCACGGCGAAAAACAAGAGAAAGCCAATGAGCCACGGCAGGAGGAAGACTACGGCGTTGATCTTGCGAGAAGTTCTGAAAGTGATGTTTAATCTTTTTTTGGTTTTATTGGTTTTTTGGGTTTCTGGTTTTTTTTGGGTTTGATTGCTTGTATCGCTTTTATTTATTTTATCGCTTATTTTTCTTTTATTCATTCAGCGCCGCCCCCCTTATAATATAGTCTAGGGCCGGATAGGAAGCGTCGCCAACAGTGACGCTGTACAGGTTGTAGTTGACAAGCGCTTTCACGCCTGTGGCGTAAGTTGTCTCAAACACCCCAGGGGCTAGCATCTCATGGTTCGTTATCTCAGTGGTGCCGATCTGGCTAAACGCCTTCTCGATCTCCTGGCTTGCGCTTATGATGTCTGGCGCTATGTTCTGGTACTCATGGGCGTAGTAGCTGCTGAACATGGCTTCAAGCAAGACATCTGATTTTTCTGAAAACACTGTGAACTTGGGCATTGCTCCCAGCTCGATGGCTTGAAGCAGGAAGTACTTTGGCTCAGACAAGGCGCCGTTCACGTCAAGGGTAGCATACTGGGTTAGACCGTTCAAGGCCAGCTGGCGAAATGGGACAGTTGCGTAGGAAGTGCCGTAGTCGCTGGACTCCCGCGAAATGTTCAGGGCATAGCTGGCATAGCCGATCTTGTCTGCGTTAGGATTGTCTAGCGCCAGGGCCTTTTGGCTTTTGAGCGTTTCAAGGCTTGACTTTACGGCCTCTTGGGCGTTTATGGGGTTGGTGACCGCTCTTGGGTTATAGCTGCCATAGTAGTGGTTGCCGAAATCCGTAAGATAAAGGTTTTTCGCAAAACCGGACTGGCTCAGGAATTTGGCGGTCACTGATTTCAGGTATTCTGGGTGAAGCAAGTAATAAAACGCAAAGTCATAGGCACCGCCAAAGGCCATGTCGGGGAACCACTGGTCATTGAAGACGGCGCTGTCAAAGCTTCCGTCATAGCCCAAGGAATAATACTTCTTCGATCCGAAGATGCCAGGCTGGTAGACTCTCATCAGATCCGCTTGAAGGAAGACTTCGGATCCAGGCTTGGACTTTGCGAGAAGCGCTTCGAGCTCTTTCTTGGATCCATTGGCATTTTCTATCTTTGCGCCATTCGGGAAGCTGCTCATGCGGCCTCCGTTAAGCCCGTTCTTGTAGACAAAGACGGCGTTTGGCTGCGACAGATCGTCTATGATCCCAGCCGCTTGAGAGAAGCTTGTCATGGACACTTCTGGATGGTACGGAATCCCCGCGAAGGTGTCCCAAATGGTGATCGCTCCCACAAGCTCGACCAAAACACCGGGTTGCTGCTTGTAAGATGGCGTTATGTTCTGGCTCTGAATCAAATAGTCCCTATAGTCTCTAGCGAACGCAAAGTAGCTGGCATTATCGGAGTACAGCTTGTAGGCTATGGTAAAATCGAACTCGATAAGTCCCGTGGTGGCCAGGTACCTGGCGTCGTCATTAGAGTACGGCCCAAATATCTTCACCCTGGAGTACTGGGTTGTGTCAGCGCTGCAATAGACGGCGTTGTACAAGGCGCCATCCGCCTGGGAATCCTCGCTTTTGAGCTTTGCCGCCACATGGGCCAGTTCCGCCCCGCTTTTTATTATAGCCATGTATCCCGCTTGCCGTCCCTTGCTGTCCTTGGCATACATTCCGAAAACCGGCATCATGAGCTCTTCGTCAAAGCTGCTTTTCTCATATTTGTCAGCAAACAGGGTGTTGTTGTAAAGCTCCCTGTTGTACTCAGGATAGACTCCGTTGTAGGTGTCCAGCTTGAAAAGCATTCCCGCTCCGTCTGGCACGAAGATCATGCCGTCGTTCTGGTCTTTGTCCTGGCTGTCAAATGCGGGAAACACGCTGATGTTCTGGCAGGCGTAAAAGTCATTGCCGCTCTTGATCTCATAAGTTGGGATGTTCACGGTCAAAGTCCCGTTTTCAAAAACCGCCTCCATGCTGACTTCAAAGGAGGCTGGCTGGGTTATCTCAACAACGAGGCCGAAATCGGCGCTGTCGGACATGAGCTCTTCAGTGGTGTATTCCACAGCTCCGGCAAATTCTATAAGGGTTCTTACAACAGAGACTGGAGGGAGCCCGGCAAACTTGCTGTAGTAGCAGTCATTTTCCTCATCCCGGGAATACATGGCCCTGAGCGCTGTCTCGTACTGCCTTGCCCTTTCCGGGGCGATCTTGCCGCTAGCCTCGAATTCCGCCAGGCGTTCGACGAACGATTCCTCATACCTCTCTATTCTTATCTTGGTCGGCAAATGCTCGCCAAGTCTGAAGCTTTCGGCCTCGGCGAAGCTGAAAGTTATCCTTGCCCCGTTTTTGATCCGTTGGGCCGTGAACTGCTTTGCGCTAATCGAATACGTGAAGGCGTCCCATTCATAAAAGGTGTTGTCCTTGCCCAGGTACTTGAGCACTATCGGAGATCGGGCTGCGGCTGGCATCTTCGGGTCTTCTGAAACTGTGTTCCAAACCCTGCCCGTCTTCCTGTCCTTGATCTGTATGTTCAAGGTTTCAAGGGAAAGCGTGGCTATGTAGTCGCCTTCCTCATTCAAGACCGGATTCTTTTCATCACCGAAGTCTCCGCTTATTGAAGACAATCCTTGGAATGCCGGAGGATTCAGGCTTTCGCCCCTAATCCCCCACTTTGCAAAAAAAAGGCACAAAGCGATAGCCGCCGCCAAACCCAGAGCGCCTGCCAAAGCAATTGCGGTTCGCTTGGGCGATGGCTTGAAAAACTTGAAAAAATTGATTCGCACCAAACTCACCGCCGTTTCATTATCTCTGTGAAGATAGTCGTGAAAAAGCCTATCACCTTGCCAGTTATTTGAAGGTACAGCATGCAGACAAACAAAATGACTACAGCTGCGGCCGCAGTCGCGGCTATGGTCGCTATGTTCTTAAGTGGGGAGTACTCATGGACAACGCAAAGCCCGGCAAAGACGAGAAAGCAGAAGAATATGAGGCCTATTGCAGAGACAGCCGAAAGAAGCGCCAGCTCTTCCAATACGACATATCGGGATATTGCAATGTACAGGATGTCGCAGACGAGCTTTGGCACAAGAGCGTAAGCCAGAACCATTACGACGTGGGCAAATGACCCGTTTCCGTCAAACAAGGTCGTGACGCTCCAGTTGGCGAGCGCGAATAGAAAGTACGGGAAAAGGGACGAGAAGAAGAGCTGCCAGTTGTTGACGCCGTAATGCTGGGTGTCATAAGAGATCAAAAACCCGGCGTAATAGGTTCTTAGTATCGCGACCAACCCGCAGGCGGCGTAAATGCAAAAGACAAGCGCCCAATTGGTCTTCTGCCTAAACCTCAGCTCATAGAAGCAGTCAAAGGGGTGGCCGATTGTCCGAAGCATGAACTTCAAGTCAGAAACGAGTTTTGCTCTTGCGGACATATCGCACCTCCGAATAGACAATGAGCCCGATTAAAGCCAAGACAACCGCGAAATAAATTGGGAACCACTTTTGCGTCGACTCTGCCCGGTAGCCGTTGTAAGCCTGGGAATACCCTTTTGAGTCCTGGGCCAGCTTGAAGTAGTAAACCGCTTGGCTGTAGTCCCTTTGCATCAGGCAGTTCCTTCCGATGCCGGAGTATCCCGCATAGAAGTTGGCGTTCAAGGCTACCGCTCTTTCATAGAGCTCAGTCGCCTTGGCCCACTCTCCCTTGCTGTAGCTCTCGGTAGCCTGAAGCGCCGCCAGCCCAAATTGGGTCGGCTTGTAAACATGAACAACGCCCAGGGCCTTGTCTCCAACAAGCAGATCATAGCCATTCCATGAAATGGCAGACGGCTCTCTCAAGTCGCCCTTCATGTTGCCAAGCTTTGAGAATATGGTTATTACCTGGCCGTCAAAGTCATAGACAAACACCCTGCCGTAGGTCTTGTCAACCACCGCGTAAGCGCCAAACCCGCTTTCAGATATGGCAGTGAACGCGCTAGGGGTGTCCTTGAACTCAAAGAACCGGGTGAAGTCTCCTTGAAGAGGCAGATAGCCCTCTTCCCTGATTACGTTCTCCCCTTTTGCGTTAAACCGGAATATCATCTTTTCGCTTGAGATGTCAAAGGTCGTGGCGTACACAAAGCCTTCGGAATCGATGTCAATGTCTGAGAACGAAGGCGCGAAGCTCTTCGCCATCTTTTGCTTTTGCTCATCCGACGCCAGCGACTTCCAAAAATAGTCCAAGATGTTGACTTTCGGCTTGTTGACCCCATAAAACCTGGAGAACTCGCCATTTGGGTTAAGCTCTATGATGCCCTCGTATGAGCCTTGAACAACGAAATAGATCCTGCCTGCGCCGTCAACGGATATCTTCGAAGGCTTGAAGCTTGTTGCGCCGACAAAGTTGCTGGGTTCCGCAATTATCTTTTTCAGGCTGTAATCCTTAGAGTCAAGGACAATGATTCTCTCTCCAGCCGTGTCAGCGATATAGATCTCTTCCAGCTCCTCGCAGGCGTAAACGCCTTCAGGGCCTTTCAGCATTAGCTGCTCTCCGTTTTCCTGAATCACGATCTTGTTGTCAGAGCCCCGGATAAGCTTTATTGACGCCTCGAACTCGCAGGTTTCCCCGTTTAGGACATTTATTCTTGCCTGGGCGCTGTCGGCTATAAAGATCTTTCCAAAGCCCGCGCTTATCGCGTCTACCCTGGTCATCTTAACCGGAAGCTGGGAGGCGCTTATGGACATGGCCAGCTGGAATCCAGGAACGCTTTCGTTTATCCCGTTGGCCCCGTATGAATAGTAGTATTGCTCAGTCTTGTCGCCAGCTAGAGCGGGCGTGGCAAAAAGCGCCAAGCCCAGAATGATGGCTGCAGCTGCCAAAGGCTTCACGCGCGTCACCCCTTGATTCCCGAATTCGCCATGGTCTCTATGACATTGCTTTGAGCGAAGATGAAAACCCCTACCGGCACAGCCAGCATTATCAAGGAAACAGCCGCCGCGACGCCTGTTCTTGCGACTCCTGCCGAGACTATCTGGGTTAGCGCGTAGGAGACAGGCTTCAGCTTCTCGGTGTAAAGAAAAGTTCCGCCGGTGGTTCCCCAAAGAGACTGGAACGACAGTATCACAAGCGTGATCCAAGCGGGCTTTGATATGGGCATGGCGATCCTCATGAAAACCGTCATGTCCCCTGCTCCGTCTATCTTTGCCGAATCTATGAGGGAGTCCGGGATCTGGGTCATGAAGTTTCGCATGAGGAAAACCCCAAGGGTTGATCCAGCGGCGGGAAGTATCACGGCCCAATAGGTGTCTATAAGCCTAAGCTTTGACATTATCAAGTAGTTTGGAATGGCTGTGACCGAAGAGCTGAACATCAAGGAATAGACTATCACGCCTGACATAACGGCGCTTCCCGGAAACTTGAACTTGGCCAAGGGGAACGCGGCCATGGATCCAATGAACACGCTTCCGGCAGTGCCCAAGGCGGTGATAAGAACCGTGTTGAACACGTACCGGGAGACTGGTATCCATGCGGTATTCATGACCAGGGACAGATCCCTGAAGTTGTTGAGGGTTGGGCGCATGACGAATAGCCTTGGCGGAAACAGGAATATCTCGTTCAAGGGCTTGAACGCCGAGCTGGCGATGTAGACTAGCGGCCAGACACTGAAGAGCCCAAAGGAACCTAGAACAAGGGCCAGGATCACGTCAAGCGACAAGCTTCTGTTTTTCCTGTGGAACTTGAGTTTTCTCCAAGCGCTTTGAAGAGACATATAAACCTCCCAAACCCCTTCGCGATAAAGCAAGCGGGAACGCGTCTCGCCTGTGTGCAAGATTCTTATTCGCCCACTTTCTTTATTCGGCTTGCAAAATTCTTTATTCGCCCACTTTCCTAAGCGCCTTTTGGACTGCCAGGTTGGTTATGACCATCATGAAAAACAGCGTCACCGCTATCGCGGAAGCGTATCCCATTTCCATTCTTGTGACGCCGTAGTCCTGGAGATGGGTTAGTATTGTGTGCCCGGCGTACTCCACAGAAGGGAATCCGGCAAGCTCCGTGGAAATGGTCGAAACCGAGAAGGAGCTTGTGATCTGCATGACAGCGCCAAACAAAAGCTGGGGTTTCATTGACGGAAGAGTGATGTGCCAAAGCTCCTGCCAGCGGTTCTTCACGCCGTCTATGGCCCCGGACTCGTAAAGCGTCTTGTCGACAGTCTGAAGCCCCGCTATGAACGACAGGAAGCTGACTCCCAAGCTTAGCCAGAGCTGGACTAAAATCAATATGGGCATGACGTAAGCCTTGGTTTCAAACCAAAGAATCGCTCCATTGGAGAGCCCCAAAGACGACAGCAAGGAGTTGGCGTAGCCTCTGGCGTCGGATGAGAAGATGAGCTTCCAGATCAAGTAGGCGTTTCCCGAGATGGAGGGAGCGTAGAAGACCAGGGTCATGAAGGCCCTGATCTTTGGAGAGAAGCCGTTTATCAGCCAAGCGAAGACAAAGCACATAATGTAGCTGACAGGTCCCGTGACTACGGCAAAGAACAGCGTGTTCTTTATGGCTATCAGAAATATGCTGTCATTGGCGAAAAGGTTGACGTAGTTCCTGAAGCCGGTGAACTTGGGCATTTCCAGCATGTTGAAGGATGTCAGGCTTATGCCCGCGCTCAAAAGCACGGGAAGAACCGTGAAAGCCAGAAATATTATCCCGAAAGGCGCTATCATCAAATATTTGGCCTTGTGGGCCCGCCATGCGGCTTTCATTGCGGCACCCCCGACACTTCGAGCCCGAATTCGGCCCGCTTTTTGTCCAGCTCCTTGTCGATGTCAGCCAGGTTCAAATATAAGGCCTGGCGAGGGGACATGGCGCTTGTTCCAGTTACCACGGATCTAAACGCATAATCGATCATTCGGTAAGACATGTATCCTCCAGGGATCTCAGGTATCCCAACAGAGTTTTCGAACTGGGCCAGGATCGCCTTGGACGCGCTTTGGCTCCAAGGAAGGGAGGCAAGGACTTCCTTGCTTGCGGTAGGGTACCTGCCCGCGCCGCCAAGCACAGCCTCCATCTGCAACCCGTAATCTGTTTGCGTTTCAGTGGAAAGCCACCACTTGACAAATTCCCAAGCGGCCTCCTTGTCTTTGCAAGAGTCCATGATAGCCGTGTAGTTGCCTACAGCTACAACTGTATTGTCTATTGTTCCGTCTTCCTTGACATATCCGGGCAATGGCGCGAAAGACCAGAGCCCTCTTATCTCAGGCGCGAAAACCTCAAGGGTGTTGTAAAGGGTGTAGTCGTAAATGCCAAGAGGCATCTCCCCTGTTCTAAAGCGGTTTGCGAAATCGGCGTACACGGGAAGCTTGTAGGCCGTGTAGAACTTCGTAAAGTCAGCGAACGCGTTCATTGCTTCTTCCGAATACAGGCCAGTTGATATCCCGTAGTTCTCCCCGAACCCGTTGTACAGGTTTCCGCCTTTCTGGCATAGCATTGAGATAAATACCGTGAAGCCAGACGAGCTTCCGGACATGCCCATGGATGAGTAGCCAGTGGGCACGTAGGCCTCGTAGTTATTGATGTTTAGCTCCACTATCGCCTTCCTGAACTCATCCCAGGTCTTTGGCGGCTCTATCCCGATTTCAGAGAGAATGTCATCCCTCGCGTACATCATGGGAAACCAGGATCTTTCTGGCGCTCCGTAAACCTTGCCGGAATAAGTGACGGCATCAATCGAAGACTGAAAGAAGCCCGAAAACACCTTCTCGTAATCCGCCTTGTCGGACAAAGGAACCAGCGCGTTTCTCATCGCGAAATTCAAAATGGTGGCCTGGGGCATGTCAAGCGAGACATCAGGGCCATTTCCAGCCAAAACAGCAGGAAGAACAACGTCTAACGGGATCAGCTGGATCTCCACAGGGATCTGGCTGTCCTGTGACATGCTCTTGAGTATCTGGGCTTGATCCCGGCCTGTCGGTATCCAAACTTTTAAAGCTTTCTTGGGATCGTCATCCCCAATCTTTGTCTCGTCAACAAAGAAGGTTGCCAGGAACCGGACTATAGAATTCCAGAGCTTGCGCAAAAATCCGCTTTCCTTTGGGCTGTAGGTTTCCCCAGGAGCGTAAAGCGTGAAGCTGTCTACATAAAGCGGCATTTCTGTCACAGCTATTATCCAGTCGCCAAGTGCTGAGATGTTGCCTTTGAAGAAGTCCAGCTCCTTGACAACATCCTCCGGCTCAAGCGCCAGCCTGCCAGCCTGCTGTGCCATGGTGGCAACCAAGGCGGTTTTGTCGCTTTTCTCTCCAGTCATGGCAACCAAGGCGTCAACCGTGCTGCCTAGAATTTCTGACTGCTCTTTCATTATGCTTGAAAAGTCCGGGATCTTCTTCGCTATCTCATAGTCGATGTACTGATCCGGGACAAGCCCTGTTAGCTGAGATGTCCTCCTGTACAGAGCGTTAAGCGCCGCCATGCTTTCCTCTACTGTCTGCAAAGGCAAGGCGAATTCTCCGATTGCGTTTTCAAGGGTGATCCGATTTGCGCCTTTCTCTAGATATATGTACTGTCCGCCCGCAGTCAGGTCGTACTGCCTGTAGCCGGTTGAAAACTCAAATCCGAAAGCTTCGGCTTGCTGGAACGGAACCTCGCCGTTGACAAGCAGCCTTCTAAACGAGGTAACCCCTCGGTTCATGTTCTGGGCGGCGCGAAAAGACAGCCCGTACATGCCGCTTTCAGGAACGTCTATCTCCCAGGATATGAACTCCCCCGCTTGCCTCCAGCTCGATCCGCCGATCACGTTAAGCCTGATCTCATAGGCGTGGTAAGGGACAGTGTCAGGAGACGTGTAGTCAGTCTCATTTCGGATTGATTGCGAAGACTTCAAAACCGCCAAAGTTCCGCCTTCTGTCCGCTCGGCTTGGTATGTGATTGGATCTCCAGCGTACCTCGAGCCTTTCTCGGAATAGTTAGCTGCCGCTTCAGGCTTTGCGATAGTTACGCTCTGGATCTGCGCTTCCCCTTTGGCTGCCGCAAAGGTCACTGTATGCAAGCCCTCATCCAGGCTAAACAGGTATGGCCCTTTAATGGAGTCGCCAAGGGTCACCGTTTTCCACTCAAAGACTTCAGTGGAGCGGCTTCTGGTTTCGTTCCCGTACCTGACCTCTATGGGCTTGCCTGACGTGTTGTCGTACAGCCTGCTGAAGACAGCCCTATGGCTCTCTCCGCCATCAATTTGAAAAACATATTCTATGGCTGAGTTGCCGCCTGGGACAGGCATGTATGAAACCAAAACATTATACTCGCCGCCATCAGAAGAAACTTGGAACGATTCCTCCGCGCGGGCCGAAACACCAAGCGCCGCGGCAAAAAGAAAGGCGGCGATGATAAAGGCTAGCTTTTGAACCACGAAATTATTATTCATTTTCGCCGCCCCTTCAAGATGCCCAATAACAGCGCGGCAGCGCCGCGACCCGGCAACGGCAAAGCCGTTGCCGGGTCGCGGTTATCGCGCCAAGATAAATGCGTTTTTTAGTGCATATCCCAAAATTCCGCAAGTGGCGCAACGAAAGTCAAAGCACTGCTTTAACGCGTGACTTTCGCAAGCCCTAAGATTAATTTTGGGATATGCTCTTAGTGCATATCCCAAAATTCCGCAAGTGGCGCAGCGAAAGTCAAAGCACTGCTTTAACGCGTGACTTTCGCAAGCCCTAAGATTAATTTTGGGATATGCTCTTAAATTATTTAACGACGACCGTTATCTCGATCTGGGCGGTGTTGCCCGCGAAATCCGTAACAGTTATAGCCACAGGATACTCGCCTGGGGTTGTGACGTCAAGCTCGCTTAGATCAGCGGACAGGCTGTCCTTGATGTCAAGGCCGTCCTTGTCTATAGCTGTGTCAATGTAATTGGCCTTCCAGTCAATGTCGGCTGCCGCTGTGTCAACAGCTATCTCCGGAAGCTCAGCTTTCGCGGCTACTGTAGGAGGTGTGCTGTTTGCTCCGTCATAGACGAAAACGGCGAAGTCAGATTTCTTCTCATTGCCTGAAGAGTCTTTTACGGAAACATGAAGGCCGTTTCCGCCCTCCTGCTTGCCGATTGTTCCAAAGTCGATTGAGGCGTAGTCAATGTTTGAAGCGGAAATGGCCAAGGCGCCGTCGATGTTGTCTGTCGCCGACAGGAACTGCGTGAAGTCAAAGGACTTTGGATCCGTGCCCTGCGGCACAGCTATTGTTCCAGTTGAGCTGATGCCAGGCTGGATGTTGTCTGTCACCTTTCCGGAGGCTATGGCGGATTCGGTTCCGCTCAAAAGCTCTTCAATGGTTGAAAGCTTCTGCGCCACGTTAACCGCGTACTTGGGAGATCCGTCAAGGCCGTAGATGGATTGGCCGATCAGGTTTTCCCTAGCCGCGTCAGCGATTCCAAGGATGTCGGAATACTCGTTCGCGGACGCTGGGGAATAGGTTGAATATATCTCCAGAATGTCAGCGCCTATCTTTTCATGGAATATGTCGTAGCCGTCAGCAAACGCGTTGTCTTCCGCAGTGGTTTCAAGGAAGTCAAGAGCCTTGTCGCTATTGGCCTTCTGGCGGTAAATGGTTCCGTAGTAAAGCTTGAAGGCTTCAAGGGCAAGCCTGGTCTGCTCTTCTGAAACGCCCTTGAGAGCGCAGAATGTGTTTCCTGAACGGGAAACCTGCTCATAGAGCGGGCTGTCCGCTGGAAGGCTGTCTGGGCGAGGGAATGGAACCAGGCCCATTGACTCGCCTCTTGCGGTTAGGGCGCTGGAAGCTGAGTTTACAAGCCAAGGCGTCATGTCAGTAAAAACAGTCTCGCCGTTTCCAAAGTCTCCGGCATTCCAAGTCCAGCCAGGAACTACGCTGTCATCGCCATAGCGGACAGAGACCAAAAGATCAGAAGACATAAGGTCATCCAGGTACTCAATAGCGCTTATGGCTTCAGGCGAATTCATGGTGAGCCCGTCTTTTCCGTAGAGAGCTGTTCCTGCTGAATGGAAAAGCGCGTCAGAGGTGTAGCGGTAATCGGTCTGATAAGGCTTTATTGTCTGCTCTGGGCGGACAGGCGCCGGCTTGCCGCTGTAATAGGCGTTGATCTTTGTCAGGTAATCCTTGAACACGCTCCATGTCCACTCGCCTCTCTTGTAGAGGGTTGTGGGATACACAGTCTCGCCGTTTTCCTTGAGAGCGTCAACCGCTTCGATGTAGCTGATGTTGAATACGAGCGGCCAGGTGTGGATCTGGGCCAGCTCATATGAAAGGAAGTAGTTTTTCCCGAATACTGGCGCCATGAACATCCATTCAGTGTCAGGATCGCCTTCGAAGATGTCCTTGTAAGGGGTCAGGTCTTGCATGACGTTTTGGCCCAGGATTGTTCCCTGTGATCCGCCCCAAAGCAAGGCGATGTCGCAGACTGGATCATTGGCCAAGACTGATCTCAAAATGTCTTCTCTTGTGTCGCTGGAAAACATGGCCCATTGAATGTCGATGTTCAGCTCGTCAAGAACCTTTTTCTCAGCGATTTCCGCAATTCTCAGGTTTTCTGGCGACATGCCGGATTCCCCTGTCACCTCGTCCCTGTAGCTGGGATCATCGCCAGCGACCCAGTGCGTTCCAAAGGTTACAACCTTTGGCGGCTCTGCTGGCGCCGTTTGATCCGCAGGAGCTGCTGTTGGATCTGCCGCTGGGGCGGCTGATTCCGCAGGCGCTGTCGTGGGCGCAGTTGTTGATGACGCGGGCGGGTTTGTCTTGTTCGCGCCGCAAGCGGCCGCAGACAAAGCCAGCAATAGCGCCATGGCTGCCGCCAAGCACTTCTTGAGCATAAAAATGCCTCCTTAAAATTTTTATTTAACTTTCGCCAAGCGCGCGCTTTGGGGATATGCTTTTATAATTCCCAAAATTCCGTTAAAGCGCCGCTGTGTTTGCCCAATGTTCAAGGGCAAACGCAAAAGTTCTAGCGGACGCTTCTCTTAGAGCATATCCCAAAATTTCACCAGTGGCGCAGCGAAAGTCACCGCGATGCTTCTACGCGTGACTTTCGCAAGCCATAAAATTAATTTTGGGATATGCTCTTATATAAAATAATGCTTCTGGCTCATTATTTTATTGCGCCCACCAATGTTGAAACAGACCTTGGCGGAAGCATGTAGCCCCAAATCTCGCCAACAGTCTCATGCAAGCTGACGCAATCGCGGGTTTCGTCTGTTATGTATACCTTTGTTTCGCCTATGCCAGGAACGCTTATCTCTTGGGCTTCGTCCGTCTCGTTTATGACCACAAAAACCGCCTCGGTTTTGTCAGGGCTCTGGTACGCCGAAACGGACAAGTCTTTTGTTTCGATAGAAGACTGCAGCCTTTGGCTTCCCTCTTTCACAAAGCGCGAATAGTTCCCAAGAGCCCATAAGCGCTTTGCCCCCTTGAACTTGTGGGATGGCTGATCGGCGTAAACCAAGCCGTCGTTGTAGTCGTAGAACGACACCCCAAGCCAGTGGCTCCATTCAGACACTTCCATGATCGTCATGTCCATATGGATTTCCTTGGCTATCTTGAGCGCACCATTCATTCCCATGTCCCTGTTGCTTTCCATCTGGCACCACTCCGTTTGGTACAGAGGAAGCATCCCAGGTATCTTTGAGAACAGGAAAGCCGCCTTCTTCCTGTCAGCCTCGGTTGACCAGTAGGCGTGAACCGAGTAGTGGTCAAGGGATCTCGCTATGGCGTCGTCGGCCAAAAGACGCTTAAGCAATGTTATTGTGTACTCTTCGTCGTACCATTTGCCGGATTCCGCAAGGGACAGCTTTACTCCGATGTTTCTGGCCTCAAGCTCCAAAGCGACAGCTCTTCCCACGCTTACAACCTGTTCCGGCTTGTAGTGGCAGCCTTCCTGGCCGGCGCCTTCCCCTCCCCAAGACCACTGGGGCTCATTTATTGGGCTCAGGTATTCTGCGGAGTATCCGTTTGTCACAAGAAGCTCCGCTATGTCCACGAGATATTTGGCAAAGTCCTCTTCAGAGCCTTGGGCGAGGTTAGGCTTGCTTTCCTCGAGTCCGCCGGAGGTGAAGCCAGAGACAGTCAGCCTGGCTGGCGGGCTGTTTGCGAACAAGACATTTCTGTTCGCTCCCCTTTCAACTGCCAGGCGAAATATGTTAAGGGCGCTCTCGTCTTGCGCCAAGTCATACACGCCTGGGGAAACCTCCAGAGAATGGCTCCTTCGCCACTGGTCGCGGGCTTTGCTTGGAAGCCCCGCGCCTATGTTGTACCTGAAAATGTTAAGGCCTATCCCTTTTTCCTTGTCGTAAAGCAGATCAACAATGTCAGCCGCGTTCTCCCAGCTTCCCGCAACCTGCGCCCACCAAGCGCCGCTTGCCCCAAACCCCAATATGGTTTGGCGGGTCATGCTGTAGTCGATGCTCAAGGCATGACTCTTGTCGATTGCAACCACCTCCCTAGGCTCTGCGGAAGCAGGATCTGACGCAGGCGAGGCGGCAGGCGCAACGGCTTCAGCGGCTTTTTTCCCTTCGCCAAAGGAACAGGAGCTCAAGGCTAGGCATGCCAGCAGGACAAAAGCGCTTGCCCATATCAGGGCTCGCAAAAGTCCGGATTTCAAGCCTTTGCAGGAATTTGGCGATTTGCCCTTGAACATTGGGCGAACACTATCCATAGCCACACATGCGCCAAGAGCGCGCCAGCAGCATGCCCCAAGGAATCGTTTTGTCATTAAACCGCCCCTTTATACTAAAAGCCAGTTGGCCGCTCCCGCTAATCATCAGAAATCGGTTTCACATTTTCGCGCATGCAGCCCAAATGCATAGATCATAGCGCTCTGGCTATAAGCAAATTTCGGCTTTAATAAAAAGCGTTTTTTTTGATTTCGCGCCGCAAGCTTTACCTGTCTCGGTATTTAGAGCAAGGCGAGCAAACTTGCCAGTTCTTTGATATTAATTGGGGATATGCCTTAAATGCTTGTAGCCCTGAAAGGAGTTTTCATGCATGCAATATTCGCTGCGATTCGCAATTGAATCCTGCCATGCTTGAAACGATTCAACAATAAACTTGCCCTAAAACGGCAAGGAATTGTTAATGTTTACAACAAGCGATGCGGCATGCGCCTTCCTCTGCGCAATGCTGCTTAAAGCTGATGAAATGATTATACAGCTAGCGTTAGTCTTTTGTCAACAGCAAAAATGAAATCGGTTTCAAATTTTCAGGCAACTGATGCATAGATGTTAAGAATTGCTTAAATATAATGAATTTGACCTTGCATAAATCGATATATTTTACAAGCAACGCTCTTTTCGCATCAATTAAAAATTAGCGCTAACTCTTGCTGCGCTCATAAATAAAAGCCGTTGCCAAAATGCGATCAAGCGCCACATTCGCCTTGAAAGGCATGAATAATCCTGCCGCTAAATCAATTAGGACAAGCCCGGCAACTCATGCCCAATGCAAAAGGGCAAGTCCACGATGGACTCGCCCTAAGCGCATATCCTAAAATTCCGTAGGTGCCGCAAAAGTCTGGCGGCCTAAGATTTAACTAATCTTGCAATTTGGCAGCGCGTTTTTGAGCGCTCCTATCTCATCGATGGTAGCCGGATTGGGATCGTACTCTATTTTTGACAAATTTGGCAAGTTGTATAACGGGGAGAAATCCTTCACTTGGTTAGCCCGTATATAAAGGGAGCTCAAGTTGAAAAGCCCAGAAAGCGGGGACACGTCGCTGACCTGGTTATAGTTCAAATAAAGGCTTCCCAGGTTGAAAAGCCTAGAAAGCGGAGTCAGATCGGTTATCTGGTTTTGCATGACGTTTAGGTACGTCAAATTTTTGAGCTCTTTTAAAGGAGACACGTCGCTCACCAGATTTTTGTGCAGGTCAATATCCGTTAGCTTTGTTAGCCCCGCAAGCGAAGACAAGTCGTCAACCTCGCTTTCGCTCATGTAAATTTTTTCTAAATTGACAAGGCCAGAAAGGGCCGATAAATCGCTAAGCTGCGCATTTCCGCTCATTTTGAGCTCTACCAAGCTTGTAAGGTTTTTAATTGGAGACAAGTCTGTAAACTCACAGTTGCTTAAATCAAGGATTCCCAAGTTGCTTAGCCCAGATAGTGGTGACAAGTCCGTGACCTTGTTGATGCTAAGCTCAATGTGCGTCACCTTGGTGAGCGAGGAAAGGGGAGACAAGTCGCTGAATCCGTTGCTGCCCAGGTCGACAACCGTCAACTCAGCAAGCCCAGACAAAGGAGACAAGTCACTGAAGTCATTACCGCTAATGTCAAGATGCGTCAGCTTAACGAGCTTCGAAATTGGAGACAGATCGTCAAACTGGTTGTTGAACATAAAAAGCACCGTCAAATTGGTTAGCTTTGAAAGAGGAGAAAAGTCTTTTATTTTATTGGAGTTCACATTGAGCTGCGTTAAGTTGGCCAACCCTGAAATGGGGGACAAGTCTGTTATTTTATTGGAGTTCACATTGAGCTGCGTTAAGTTGGCCAGCCCTGAAATGGGGGACAAGTCTGTAATGCCATTACGCGCCAGGTTAAGCGTTGCCAGATTGGTTAGCCCCGACAAGGGAGATAAGTCTGTAACATCGCTATACTCAAGGGAAAGGCTTTCAAGGCTGGAAAAGTGCCTTAGCTGCGAAAACTCTTCCGCGCTCAGCTTCTTTTTAAAATTCAGTTCCTTAAGGGAAGTTTCATACTCGACATTTCCTAAGACAACCACTGGAGGCGCAGACTCTTTGGGGTTGCTATCGGTTGCTTGAGGCGGCTCAGCCGCTTGAGGCGGCTCGGTTGCTTGAGGCGGCTCAGTTGCTTGAGGTGGCTCGGTTACGATAGGAGGCACAGACGCAACCTGTTCTGGTTCCATGTTGAAAAGAGTGATAAGGACAACACTGGCAATAATGCAAAGTGAAGCGGCTAACATTCCGATATACAAGAGCTTTTTCTTGCCAAGAGACTTGTTCGGATCCGAATCTGCGGATTTTTGCTTTTCAGTTGCCTTAACGGGATTTTCTTTATCAGTTCTTGCGTCAACCGGCTTTGCTTTAACCGGATTTTCTTTAGCCGGATTTGCCTTAACAGGATTTTCTTTAGCCGGCTTTGCTTTAGCCGGATTTGCTTTAACCGGATTCGCTTTAGTCGGCTTTGCTTCTAATGGCTTTGATTCAGCCGGCTTTTGATCAAGCGGCTTTGTTTCAGTCTGCGTTGCTACAACCGTCTCTTGTTCAACCAGATTCGATTCAACCGGCTTTGAGCTTGAAGGCTTGTCTGTAGAAATTGGCGCAACAAACGGGATTTTATCATTTGTCCCTGATGGCATTAACGTCTCCAAGATGCTTTCAAGCTCTCTTCTCAGCTCTCCAGCATTTTTGAACCTTTCGCCGCGAGAGTAAGCGCAGGCTTTCAGCACTGCCTTTGCCAGCCTAGGAGACGCGTTTTTCGGAGGAGGAAGCTGCTCTCCTAGCATACGCCTGTTGAAGGCCTTTTCGCGATCCACAGAGGTAGGCAATGTTGTGTCAGCGGGAATGAAAGGGGCCTTGCCATTGTTGAGAATCCGGTACATCACAAGCCCCAGGGAATACTGGTCTACGGAAGCGCCGTATTCTGACCCTTTGTAGACCTCTGGCGCCATGTAGTCGTAAGTTCCCTTCATGGAAAGGCCAGACTTGGTCTCGTCGAGCTTCCTGGCGATTCCGAAATCTCCAAGCTTGTAGTCTCCATGCTTTGAAATCATGATGTTGCTGGGCTTTATGTCTCTGTGGATTGTAGAGTTCTTTTCCAAAAGCTCAAGCGCCTTGCAGATGTCAATGCCTATCATTACGGCGTCTTTCTCTTTCAGCCCTTTGACTTTCTCCAAGCTTGTGAGGAGCTCCATGCGAATGAGTATGTAGTAGCCAGTCTCGCCAACCTTCTTCATGAGAGCGTCATCTTCATAGCCCACTATGTTGGAGGTTCCCTCGAAATTCTTGACAAACCTGATTTCTTGCATGATGTCTCTTGCTGTTTGGTCAATGGAGTTTGATATGGAACCCTCGTCCAAGCCCTCAAACCGGAGCTGGTCGACCACTGACTCTGATTGAGGCACAGATATGACCTTCAAGGCCGCTTCGGTTCGCTCCCCCAGGGTTTCCTTTGTTATCTTGTACACATCGCCAAATGAGCCTTTGCCCAGTTGCGACTCTATGCGCCATGAGCCGTCGCCGTATCTTGCAATGTCATTGAATGGCAAATCGAAATCCCCCTTCCTGCTATGCCTTGTGAAGATATCGCTTGCGTTGCCTATCCGGCATGAAACGCGCTTTTGTAAGCGTGTCAAAGAGAATGTTGGCGATTATTGCGGAATGGTTTTGACACGGATATATAGACAGGGTTACATTATATCACATTGAATGGGGGTGCGTATATATAAATCCGAATTGCCTTTCAACGCAAAAGCGCAAGAGGCTTAGCCTCTTGCGCCTTTTTTTTGATGACTAACGCTCAAATGCGGAGTTTTTCTGCCTCAGAAGCCAGTCGGGCCGCTTGAATCACGCCGTTCGTATATAATAACAATTACTCAAGCTCTATTGCGTCTCCGAAAATCTGGTGCTTAATCCCCAAAGCCCCCAATATCAAGTCCGCTGGCGCGAAGGAGCGATCCTTTTGCTCTCCGCTAGCGTTTACGGTTGAAAGAGCGCCATCAATGAAATGAATGGTCTCGCCGACATAATACTGGTTGGTGTTGGCCTTGAGGGCAAGGCGCTTGCCGTGGTATACAACTATTGCCGATTGGGACGCGTTGTCCCAGGAAACGCTGGCGCCAACAGCTTCAGAAAGATCTCTCACTGAAGCGTACAGGCCATCCTTCTCGTAGGCGACAACAGGCTTGCCGTTGACTGTAATGGTTTTTGGGCTTAAGCCGTCAAGAACTCCAGGCGCCTCGGACTTAAGCGGGTTGAGCTTTGCCCCTTCGGTGTTGTACGACAGGTCAATAATGTTGTCGGCATCTATGCTGAACTCGCCGTTTTCATAGATCACTTTGACAACAGCGGCATTCGGGATCTCAGCGGTCATAGCCACGCCTAGCTCTTCAAGCAGAGCGCCCATTACCAAGCCGTGGATCACAACAAGCGCTGTTGCCTCTGTACCCTTTGAAGACATCTCAGCTGTTACCCTCTTAAATCCCGCGCTTACGCGCTCGCGGAAGGAAGACGCGCTTTCAACAAGAGTTTCGGGATCTTTGCTTACCGCGTCATAAAGGTCAAAAATGCTGACCCCTTTTTCAACCATGTCTTCAAGGCTGGAAACGCCGCCCGCCTTGAACAGTATCGGATAGACGCTTTCTTGCGGATCGCCTTCATATATGCCAAAGTTGTATTCCCGGAAGTCTTTCAGCTGGGTTCTGGAGACGCTGGCGTCAGTTGCGCTGTTGACGCTCAGGAGCAGGTTTATGGTTTCAATGGTGCGGCCAAGGTCGCTTGAGTATATCCCGTCAAACTTAACGTCTTTTAGCCCCAAGCCTGTATTTATGGCCCCCATGACCCCGGCTTCGGTCAGCGGAGCGTCCGCGATGCCTTGCATGCGGCCAGCTTCGTTCAGAGTGGTTCTGCCGTGGCGGACAACATAGAGAGTCACTTTTCCGTCTCCAGCCTGAGGCGCCTCAGTGCTTTGAGCCTTGCCCTCTGGATAGACAGGGGTTCCGCCATTGGCTTCCCTTTTGGCTTTTCCCGCTTCGTTCTCTGATTCGTCAGCGACTTTTCCCAGCTCATATTTTCCGTCTTTGTACTTGAGTATTGTAACGCTCGCGTTTGGAACCTCGCCAGCCAAGCTTCCGCCTAGGGCTGAGACTATGTTTCCTATGACGTTTCCGTGGGCCACGCACAGCACGTTGCCAGAATCCCGGGATGTCGCGACGATTTCCAAGCCCCTGAGTATGCGGGACATGCTTTCGTCAAATGTTTCCATGGCGCCAGTTTCATCAAGAGAGGCGGCGGTGTCCATGATCTCCTTGAGCGGATGGGTGTACAGCTCGTTCATGTCTGCCGCTCCAAGCTGCTTTGCCACGCCACCCCAAAGGGCCATGTTGGGATCGCCTTCATATTTCCCGTAGTTGATCTCGCGCAAGTCCATTAGCTGAGTCAAAGGAATGTCGCCAGTCTTGGCGTTAAGGCTCAGTATGATGCTTGCGGTTTCAGCGGCGCGGCCCCGGTCGCTTGAGAATGCCGCGTCAAATTTCACATCCGAAAGCCCCATGCCAGTGTCTTGCGCACCAGCGATTCCGACATCCGTAAGCGGGCTGTCAATAAATCCCTGCACTTTGCTCAGGGTGTTAAAAAGCGTCTTTCCATGCCTTATAAGATAGATCGTAACCCCTTCGTCCTCAGCGGCTGGCACGACGGCCAGGTTGCCGAATATTAGGGATATGGCTAATATAAGGGGCAATATTCTTCTAAGCGGTTTCATGAGATACCTCCTAGTCATATTATGAGCGATTTTCCTTCATAGCTTGCATAAAAGGCAAATAATGCTGGCGAAAGCGCGAACGCTAACGGAACGCCCGGCCATGGGCAACGAAATCGCTCGCCAGAATGCATGATTTGCTGGCTTCGGGAGTTCTTAAAGGTTTGAGGGCGGCATAGCCGCCCTCCTGTGTTTTAAATAACTCTTTATATCCTGGTGTCCCATTTGCCGACAAACGCGTCAACCGGGCTTTTGCCTTTGAATTCCGACTTGCCCATGAGCTTGTCGACAAGCGCGTCAATCGTAGCTTGGCTTGCGCCAAAAGTGTTGATGTAAGTCTTGATCCTTGGAACGTCCAGCAGATGGTACGGGTTTTCAAGGGAGATAAACAGCGATGGCACAGCGTTTATGAACATGGGCACATTTGCGCCCATAGGCTGGGCCCATTCGATGCGGATTGTTGTCTGGTTGGATCTTGTGGCCAGGTTGGCGGAGTAGATCAGCAGGTCATAGTTGTCAGCTGTATCTCCGTAGGTGGCAGTAAACCCTTCAAGCCCTTTGCTTGGAGCGAAAACATCAATGTTGAAGCCCTGCTCGCGGAGCTTAGCCAAGAGAAGCTCGTTGTTCTTGTTGTTGCCAAACATGCTGATCCCATTTGGATCTATGGGGAAAAACAGGATGCGCTTATACTTTTCTGGAGTTATCGGAAGGATGTCCGCTATGTTCTTCTCCAGCGTAACGCTAAGGTCAGCCACTTCGCGGGCTATGGCCTGGTGGGCCTCGCAGCCTACGACTGCGCTGGCTTTTTCGGGATCTAGAACCGGCTTCTTGACTAGGCCTATGGCAGCTTTGACCGCCAGGATCCTGGTCACCGCTTCGTCAAGGCGTTCCTGGGTGATTGTGCCGTCTTTGATGCCATCGCGCATGAAGCCGAAGTCCTCTTCAAGATTTTTCGTAAAGAGGAACATGTCGCAACCGGAAGCTATCGCAAGAGGAACAGCTTTCCTTCTGTGCATGGGAATCATGAAGCCGTTCATGGAGCTTGCGTCTGTGACGATCATGCCGTTGAAGCCAAGCTTTTCGCGCAAAAGCCCGTTCAGGAGCTCTGGCGAAAGAGGGGCTGGCTTTATGTCTTCATCCTTTAGGAGCGGGTTCAAGGCTTTTGAATAGGCTGGCTGCATTATGTGCCCAACCATGACTGTGAGAGCTCCGGCGTCGATGGACTCTTTGTAGATGGCGCCGTAAGTTTTGTCCCAGTCCTCAACGCTAAGGCTATTGATGCTGGTTACCAGGTGCTGGTCGCGCTCGTCTTGGCCGTCTCCAGGGAAATGCTTGATTGAAACCGCTATGCCATGGGCCTGGGCAGCCTTGGTGTACTCAGCTCCACAAGCCTTAACCAGCTCTGGATTTGATCCGTAGGTTCTTGTGCCAGTGATTGGGTTCCTGAAGTTTGAATCGATGTCTATAACGGGAGCGAATGCCCAGTTGCCGCCAAGAGCGCTTGCTTCCGCCCCTACGATGTCGCCCAGGGCGCGGGCGTATTTCGGATCGCCGGTGGCGGCGATCTGCATCTGCGTTCCGACCTTCGTGCCCTCAGCGCTGAGCCCGTCTCCGCCAGCTTCAAGGTTTGCGGCTATGAACATCGGCACTTTTACATTCTCTTGCAGGATGCTGACTATGGACATGAGCTCTTTGTTTGTATCCACGGGGCGGGCCATGACGCCTCCGACATTGAGCTCGGCAAAGCGCTTTAAGATGGCTGGATCATCGAAAAAAGCCACAAGGCAGAAAATCTGCCCCAGCTTCTCTTCCTCAGTGAGGCTTGCAAGGGTGTCATGCACCCAGTTAACGCCGTTGTCATCCAGGTTGAATGGTGCAGCCTTCAAATCAACCAACAGAAACTCCCCTTTTCATAAGATTTGCCAACCAGGAGCGGATAATTGCCCCGTTGGTGCTATACATCAGAATCAGTATCATCAAGAAAGACGTTATAAGAGAGCGCGACTGAGCCGCGACTCCTACAGCGGAAAGCCCTTGGGTAATAAACGCGGCTGTCAGGCAGCCAACTACCATGCTGATGTTTTGCTCGCAAAATCCAGCCATGAGCCCTCCAATAAACATTGGAAGCATAGCGCCAAATATGGTGCTGGATGTGGCCAAGCTGAGCTGGGGGGCTTGGCTGCCGTTGAAGGAAAGCTTTAAAAACCCTACGATAGAGACGAGAGCGCCGCAAAGAATGTAGCAAGCCAAGGCATTGCTCTTCTCGTTCAAGCCTGTGTCCACTGCGATTTTTTGCCCGAACTGGATAGCGCGGTAGTTGAAGCCGAACTGGGTAAAGTTAAGAAGAACATACATCACTACCAGGGCAACCGCCAAAAGCGCGATCATTTGCCCAACCCCAGCCCCGCTCAGGAGCGCTGGGTGAAGAGAGATCTGGACTCCGTTTCCTCCTGTGAAGGCGAAGCTCAGCCCTTCGTATGACAGCGCCACGCCAAGGGACGTGATCATGGGAGGCAGGTTGAAAAGCAGGTACAAAAGGCCAGAAATCGCGCCAAGCAGAGCCCCTGCCGCGAGGCATGTCAAAAGCATGGCAAACGCGTTCATGTTAAACATGATAGCCAGCTTCCCGCCTATTACAGCGGAAAGCACGGACACGGATCCAAGCGAGAAGTCAAACCTGCCCGTGAACAAGTGAAGCCCAAGCGCGAACGCTGAGAACACAGTTAATGCCATGGAGTATAGAAATGCCCTAAACCCGCCTTGCTCAGCCCAAAATGGAACTCCTTTGGCAAAGCACGCCACAAGCATAATTGAAAGAGTGAAACATGGTATAATCATGGTCTTCCCTGTATTTGCCAAAAGCCTTTTAACGTTCACGTCATCACCTCCACATCGCAAGCGGGAATGATCCCGCTTGCGACTTGCGCCTAATCCCGGTTTTTTTTGAATTTATAAATTATTTGTGTCTCGCCTTAAGCGCCTCATAGCCAAGCCCTGCGAACTCAGCAAAGCTTTCTCTTGTCACTTCAGGGTGAAGGCGGACAATGTACTGCTCCATAAGAGCCTTGTTAAAGGCTGGGTTGGCCAGGTCATCCAGCGCTATTTTCTCATTGAAATCCGCTAGGGACTCCGCTGTCCAGAATGGGCCAGCGAGCCTGGAGCCGGTGCCGTCCGCGTTTTTGACCACGTCGGCATGGCCGTCAATGGCGTTTATAAGGGCTACGATGCCAGGAGCAACGCTGGATGGATACTTTCCTACAAGATAGTCAAGTATTCCAGCTTCAAAAGAGGCTTTGGACACGGGGGTGAACGCGCCTACCTCGCTCATCTTCGCGCCGGTTATGCCCATGCCGCCCAGAAGGGTGTTCACGTCTTGGCTGCCTTCGGCAGCGATAAGCACGGCTTCAATCTTCTTGCCGCTGACAGTTTGGGTGAAGCGGTCGTTGAATGTGGCATCCAAAGCCTCAAAGCCCTGAATTCCATAGACAGCGGAGACGTTCAAGCCGGATGTTCCGCTGGCAAACTCGCCAACGCCTGGGCCTGTGACGACGTTGTTGGACTCGGGAGGAGTGTAGGAGACGCCAGCTTCAATCAGGGCATCCCTGAAGCCGTTGAAGCGGTTGACATGCATGTCTGACGGAATGTAGAGGGACAAGAGCGTGCCATACACCAAAATTTCCTTTGCGCCAGAAGATATGAAGTGCTTGGCCGCCGAATAGCCAGCGCTGTACTCGTCATCAAGGGACGGGCCCATTGTTCCCAGGTAGTAAGGAAGAGCCTTCACTTGCTCGTAGTCTCCAATGGTAGAAAGCCCGCCTGTGCGAACATACCACATTTTAAGCTCGTTTGCCTTCTCGATTGCGGCTGGGGCGTCAACGATTCCAAGTATGCCTTCAGCGCCAGCAAGCTTCAGCTCCTCAACTGCGGTAACAGCGGATTCGGCGTCAGTGCCGGGGGCTGTGACAAACTTGAAGTCGATGTTCATTTGCGGCCCCGCGTATTTCTGCAGGTAGTTGTTCCATTCAATCTGCTCCGCCGCCGTGTCGCTAAAGGGGATGACGCCTATGACATATTTGCGGTTGCTGTCAGCGCTAGCTGCCGCTGATCCGCCGCACCCTGCGGCTGATAGACATAACGCCGCCATGAGCAATGCGGCAACGAGCCTTTTAAGTTTGATAGCCATAACCCTGCCTCCTAGTGCATATCCCAAATTTGAGCTTGGGGCATGCTTTTTATTTGTTTCTTGCCGCATGTGCAAGCATGCGGTTACTTAGGGCATATCACAAAAATAAATTTTGGGATATAATTAAAACATCTCCGCTCTTGAGAGCGTTTTTTCCCTGTACGCAAAAGAGGCGACGAAAACCACAACCAAGAACAGCACTGACTTGTACACCTGGCTAAGGCCTGCAGAGACGCCAAGGATAGTCAGTATTTGCGAGAGCAGGACCATTGAAAGCGAGCCTATGACGCCAGATGATATTTTGCTGTACGCGCCGCCTGAAAGCGGCATGCCGCCAAAGACTATGGCCATCATTACGTCCATGCCCAAGGATGTGCCTGTTGTCGTGGAGACTGAACGCGACCTGGTGATCATGAGGAAAGCAGAGATGCCAACCGCCGCGCCCGAGATCAGAAATGTCACAATGGTTTGCTTTGCCACGGAAATGCCTGTCTGCGCCGCGACTTTTGCGCTCCCGCCAAGTATCTTGTTGCGCCGCCCTATCCTTGTGTAATTGAACAGGACTATGCAGACGACAAAAAACACGGCCATGAACGCGAGCCTGATCCATGTGTTGTCTACAGACCTGGCAGGCCCTGATATGTCGTTGATGATCTTGAGATCCGTCTTGCCGTCTAGCAAAATTTGCAAAATGGCAGTCAGCACTGTCATCATAGCCATGGTCATAATGAACACTGGCATCTTGAAGACAGTGGAAAGCAGGGAGTTTACAAGCCCTGCCGCAAGCCCTATCGCAATGCAGACAACAAACATGCCCCACAAGCCGAAGCCTGCGTTATAAGCCATGATCCCCAAGCAGACTGAGACGCCAGCGCTGACTCCCAGGGATATGTCAAAGGAGCCAAGGGAGAATATGAATACCGCTCCAGTGGACAGAACAGCCATGACCGCCACTTGGTCTATGATCGTCTGCAAGTGGAACAGCGAGGGCTTGAAGTTGACGGCGAACAGGTATACGATGATGAGCAGGATCAAGCCCGCAAAGGACAGCACGGGACGAATCTTTTCAAAAATCTTTGATTTCATGCGCCACCACCCTCTCTTAAACCATGCAGTCGATGACGCTGCGTTCGGTCAATTTTTCGGAACGAGCGAACTCTTGCTCGATTTTTCCGTTTTTCATGATTATAAGCCTATCGGACATGCCTATCAGCTCTGTCATCTCTTCCGAGATCATGATGATCGACACGCCTTCTTTCTTCAAGCGGTACATAAGCTGGTACATGGCCTGCTTTACGCCGATGTCGATGCCTCTTGTCGGGCAGTCCAAGATGAGGATCTTGCTTTCGGCGCCTATCCACTTGCCGAAGACAACCTTTTGCTTGTTTCCTCCTGAGAGCTGGCCGACAAACTGCAAATCCGATGAGCACTTTATGCTGAAATCGTCAACCTGCTTTTGGGAGTAGGCTTTTTCGTCCTTGGGAAAAATGAAAAACATTGATTTAATAAGCTTGTTTAGTCCCGCAGATACAATATTGTCTCGTATGGGCGCTCTCAGAAGAAGAGCTTCGGTGTCCCTATCCTTGGACACATACCCGATAGAGTTTTTCATGGCTTGCGCTACATTTTTTATTGGCTCGGATCCTGCCAAGACCTCTCCAGAGGACGGCTTGAGCACCCCAAAGAGAAGCTTTCCCAAAGGATGCATGCCGCAGTGGGACATTCCGCCAATGCCAAGGATCTCGCCCTGGTGCAAGTCAAGGCTCAAGTCGGTTATGCCATGCCCGGTCAGGTGATGTGCTGAGAGAACCACATCGCTGCCGCAGCTGCCGTCATAATCCGATCTGTAATAGTCGCCTTTGAGCTCCCGCCCGATCATCAGGCGCTTGATCTCATCAAGGCTGAAATCCGCCTTGTCCAAAGACTGGATTATGTTGCCGTCTCGAAGAACTGTGACTCTGCTGCAGACGTCCATGACTTCCTCTATGTCGTGGGATATGAAGATCACAGACTTGCCAGCCTCGCTTTGGCGCTTGACCAAGTCGTAAAGGATTTGCCGCCCCCTTTGGGAGACAGCGGTCGTGGTTTCGTCAACTACGAATACATCGGGCTGCTTGGCCCATACCTTGGCGATTTCTATGATCTTGCGGTCTTGCAAGTCAAGGGTGAACGCTGGCAAGGATGGATCGATGTCGTCAACTCCAATGGAGCTCAGAGCCTTTTTCGCCTCGGCTATTATGGCGTTCTTTGAAAGGAAGCCATATTTGCCGAATTTGCTGTATTCGCCAAGCGCTATGTTCTCAGCAATGGTTATGCCAGCGATAACTCCGCTTTCTTGCACAATCATGCCGATGCCGCGATTGAGCGCGTCCGTCATGCTTTCCGGCCGCCAAGGCTGCCCTTTGAAAAGCATCTTTCCGCTGTCAGGCGGCTGAATGCCGGCAAGTATTGACGTCACTGTGGACTTGCCAGAGCCGTTTTCGCCGATAAGCCCCAGAACCTCGCCTTTGCGCACCTCTATGTCTACGTTGTTAAGCGCGGTTACCACTCCGAACGTCTTTACGATGCCGCGCGTTTCAACTAGCGGGGCATCGTTACGCATGCTCTCGCTCAACGCTTTCGCCCCCCTTTTATGCCGACAAGCGCATTACTCTGCCAGCAAGCAGCACTATTTTCTGCAACCCGAAGGCGGGCTGCGAAAACGCTCGCCAACGTCGCGCATGCCTGGGCATATCCCAATTCAATATGGCTTGCAAAAGTCCGAAGTTAAGAGTTTCCTGCGTTGCTTCGAAGAATTGGGATATGCCCGAGTGTTTTTTTGAGAAAAAACACCTAGTGTGTTTTCGCTCGCAAAAACACTTTGCAATGCTAGATCTAAGTTTACTTGTCCTAGGGGTTATCCTCAACGCAAAATCATATTCTCTTATCTTCAAAAGCTTAAGCACTTGCTGCTGCCGCTAAGGCGAAAAGGCCCTCAGGCAGCAGCAAAATGCGCCTGTTTTGGCGCGAAAACAAAACGCATTGAGCCTTTGGGCGCGAACGCCTGTTCAAGTTCAGGGGTCAAACGCGATAAGCGCCACATTCTTTAGAGGCTTAAGCTTTTTAAGAGAGGCTCATCTTGAACGAGGGCCTGGGAATACTAAATATTGCCAGAGCAAAAATGTGAGCCTGAAACGCTTGCTGAAATATCAAGCAAAACTGTCGCCCCTTGACTGGAAATGATTAATAGTGCATAATGTATTTGAGAGGCGCTGAAAGCGCCCTGAAATGTTTAACAAAAAGAAAGGCGCATGGCGCCGGGGATTGGTGTAACTTGCCAACCTAAAGCATGAGGCTGGCTTATGGGTTAGGCCTTAGTTTTTAAAAATTTGCCGCAAGATTTTCGCGAAACAAATATTAAAACCGGGGGGCAAATTCATGGCACGGGAGCTTGTCAATGCAAAAGGGACTGTGCCGCTAAGGCTGGTAGAAATGAACCCCCCAGACATCGGGAAAAGTTGGAGAGAGGAACTGTGCCTGTTCTTTGTGCTGTGGGGAGAGGCTGAGGTGATTGTTTGCGAATCGCGGTCATTGCTCAAAGCGGATGACATCATAGCCATCAACCCCAACACTGTTTTTGAGGCCCGTTCCCAGGAATGCAGCGCCCTGATGCTGTACATAGGCGTAAGCGCCTTGCTTGATGACAAGGACTGCCCAATGGCCTTTGACTGCGACTCCAGCAAGGCGGATGACAAAGCGCGCTTTTTCGCCTTGAAGAACCTGATCGCGACCTTTCTAAAAGAAAACGCTGGCGGGGCAAAGAACAACGCCTACTTTAACGGCGCTATAGCATACAGCCTTTTGCTGGAGCTCCAAAACAGCTTTCTTGACGTCGGCAAGACGGCGTCCGCCTTGAAAAGCGCAGAGCAAGTGCAAGGCGTAGTTCGGGAGATAAACGAGAGGTACCGCGAGGGCATAACCTTAAAAGAGCTGGCGCAGTCACAGAATTTCTCGGTGTCATACTTCTCCATCTTCTTCAAGCGGCACTTTGGCGTGGGCTTTGCTGAGTACTACAACAGCTTCAGGCTTGAGAGGGCTGTGAGCGAGTTGCTGTCATCAGAGCAGCCTATAGAGACTATAGCGAGAAACCACGGGTTTGGCGATGTCAGGTCATTTGTTTCCCTGTTCAAGAAGCGGTACGGGATGCTTCCAAGCGCGTACCGCAAGGAAAAGGCCTCGCTTACGGATTCCTGGAGAGAGAGCGAGTTCGAGAGCGGGATCTATGGATTGTCCAAGTACTTGACTAGGCCGCAGAAGCAGACGTATTTAAGCATGCCTGAGTCAATCGAAGAAAAGACGCTTAGCGCCGGGAAAATCAGCATACTCCACGGAACGCCGCTTAAGCACACATTCCGGGTTTTCACTTCAGTCGGACGGGCGAAGGAGCTCCTGTACGCGGACGTGCAGAACATGCTGGCCGGGCTGCAAAAAGAGATAGGGTACCAGTACATCAAGTTTCATGGCATTTTGTCAGACGACATGCTTTTGTACAGCGAGAGCCGAGGCGTTCCAACATACAGCTTCGTGATGCTGGACAAGGCTTTGGACTTTCTGATGTCAATAGGGCTTAGGCCGCTTGTCCAGTTCTCTTTCATGCCGAGGAAGCTGGCGACTGATTTGAATTTAAATGTCTACTTCTCGCCATTTAACGTCAGCATGCCAAATGACATGGGAAAATGGGAGCGGCTGATAAAAACCGTAACAGAGCATTTTGTCCAGCGCTACGGGATTTGCGAGGTGCGGCAATGGCTGTTTTGCCTTTGGAACGAGCCAAACGTCAACATCTTTACCCCCCAAGGGGATGAAATCATTTTTGAGCTTTACAGGATCACCAGGGCGGCTGTGAAGAGCGTAAGCAAAAGCCTGCTGTTTGGCATGCCGTCCTTGGTTCACGTGCTGACGGAAGCGGCTTGGGCAAACAGGTACTTTGAAATGTGCCGCAACTTTGGCTGCATGCCGGACTTTTGCAACATTCATTACTATGACAATGACATCTCCCAAGGAGACATAATCCCCACGTATGAAAGCTTGAAAGAGCAGGATGCTTGGCTGAAAAAGACGTTCAAGCAGAACAACGACGAGAACGCGTTCAGGAACGCCATCCCCGCCTTCAAGGCGCTATTTGAGAAAAACGGGGCAGGAAGCCTGCCCATTTACATGACTGAATGGAACATGACCATCTCGCACAGGAACCTGCTAAATGACACCTGCTTCAAGGCTTGCTACCTTGCCAAGAACATTCTTGAGAATTACGACGCCCTTGACAGCTT
>JAISWZ010000311.1 GCA_031270945.1 Clostridiales bacterium
GGGATGTCGCCGCCAAACGGGCGCATGCCCTAAACGAGCTTCAAGCATAACAGCAAGCCTAAATGCGTATCCTAAGAGAATCTAAATCTAAGTAAATCAAAGGATAAGCGCTAGGCGACGAGAAAGCAGACGTCAAGCCCTGGCATCGCATAGCGTGATCAAAAACTGCTTCAAAGCCGTAGGTCAAGGCTGATATGCGCTAACAATCCTTGAGTGCAAGCCATTTGCGTTTTTGGGGTTTGTTGCGACGCGATCACAGCAGAGCTTTCAAGCGGATATCTCCAAATTTTCGACCTTGCCTTCTATGCCGATTAGACATTCTCTTAGGACATGCTCATGACACATTCATGCATGTCCTGACTCCATCCTATCCATCATTTGCATAACCCGCTATAAAAGTACGCCACGTTATCCCAGGGCAACACGCTCTAGCTGGCAGCGCAAAATCACCACGCCAGCCAAACCAAAAGGCTTTGTGCCAGCATAGCTTTTAATATTACACTTAACTTAAAGCAAAACCTGGCACAAGCCAAGCGCGATAGCGCAAAACCATTATCGAGGTCAAATTATGGATGAAAAACAGGCAAGCTACTTCGAGGCGCTTACTGCAGAAGCTTTGAAATCGGCAGAGGCACTTGAGTCATTTCGTTTGCGCGGCGTAAGAGAAAGCATGGTCGACAAGTATAGCGACCAGGCGCACTTTATCTATGAATTGCTGCAAAACGCCGATGACGCGAATGCCACTTCGGCGCACTTTGAGCTTTTCAAGGAGGAGCTTGTCTTCTCCCACAATGGGACGCGCCGATTCTCAGTGTCAAACCCGGCAACAGAGACAGAGGATCAAAAAAGCGGCATGCTTGGCGACATCAACGCGATAACGGCAGTCGGAAGCTCCAGCAAGCCTGACGAGGCAGCAATCGGGAAGTTCGGGCTAGGGTTCAAGGCAGTGTTCCAGTACACGACCACCCCGCACATTTATGATCCCGACGTCTTCTTCAAGATAGAGCGATTTATCGTTCCTATCCGCCTTAACAACGATTATCCTTGGAGGCGGCGTGATGAGACCCTGTTTGTCTTCCCGTTCAACCATCCGGCTAGAAGCGCTGAAGATTCCTACGCGGACATCTCTGACAAGCTGCGCTCTTTGGAATATCCGCTCTTGTTTCTCTCCAACCTCAAAGAAATCACTTTCAAGATCGCAGGAATCATGGGCTCCTACCGGAAGTCTGTAGAGAAGAGGCTAAATTTCGCCGACACTTCCGCTGAGCTGATAAAGCTGGTCCAGAACAACGATGAGACCGACCTAACCCTGCGCGTAGACTTGCTATGGCTCTTTACCCGCCATGACAAGTCTGGAAGCAAATACTGCGTGGGCTTCTTTGTCGACGCTGGGCGCCTTGCGCCCAAAAAGCATCGAGCCTTTTGCTTTTTCCCTACAAAAGAGGTAACCGGCCTGAACTTCATCATCCATGCCCCCTTCCTGCTGACCGACAGCCGTGAGGGCATAAAAGCCGGAGTCAAGCACAACATTGAAATGATCGCCCTCTTGGCCCAGCTGGCCGCAGACTGCCTTCTATATCTTATAGACGATGATCTCTGCGAAAAGCCCATGATCGATGACGGGATATTTGACATCATCCCCTTTGACGAGCAAGAGTTCGCGGATTTGAAGAGCGTAAACCATATTTCTTTCAAGCCCTTTTATAATGCAATAAAAAAATCGTTTGAAACCCATGCCGTCATTCCCGCCCTAGGCGGCTATGCCCGGATGGAGGATGCCTACTGGACAACCCCTCAAATAGCAAAGCTCTTCTCAAATGCGCAGCTGGCTTTGTTATCCGGGAACGAAAACGCCCGTTGGGTCTTCACCTCTTTCGAGCCAAAAGCCGGGCTTCAAAGAAGAGGCAGGATCCTTACTGAATATATTAACTCGATCACAACCCAAAGAGTTCAGGATTCTGACATCATCGCCGGCCACCCGGGTTTCCCTGGCATATCCGCGCCATTTATCGAATCCCAGCCCCCTCTTTGGCTTCACGCATTTTATGCCTGGATCGGGGAATCCAAGGCAAGAATAGATCTGTCCTTAAAAAGGCCAATTCTTATTGACCAGCATGGCAAGGCTAAGTCCGTCCTGGACGAGAAGAACCATTTCTCTCTTTTCCTCCCTACGGACGTGACAGAGACAGGCACTGGGTTTGACACAGTCCGAAAGGACTTCCTGGATAGCGACGCCACCCTGCACTTTATAAAAAAGCAGCTGGGCCTTGCCGAGCCTTCACTTATCGACGAAATAAATTTGATCATTCTCCGCCAGTACACCGAAGGCATCTACCTGGACATCAAGCAGCACTTCAAGAAGTTCTTCAGCTATTACGAAAAGAGCACCCGATCCGAAGCCAATCGCTTCGTTGAGGAAATTAGGGAGCATGGCTTTATCCTAGGCCACTGGGCCGGCGACGCTCAGCTCTACCGCGGCAACGCAGGAGAGCTTTACTTTCCAAGCGATCTGCTCCTACAGTGGTTCATGGCCAAGCCCGCCAAATTCGTCAGCCTTGAGTTTTACATAGCTTTGGTCGGAGATGACAAAAAGGAGGATGTGTCCGCTTTTCTCAAAGACCTTGGAGTAGCCGATACCCCAAGAGTGCTCCCAAGACCCCTTGCGCCAGAAGAAGCCTTGCTGATCCAGCCCTATTGGCCCGAATCCACTGGAGGCCAGCCTGTCTGGACAGAAAACGCCCTTGATGGCTGCCGTGAGCTAGTCCACGCAACTGCCCTAGAAAGAAGCAGCGCTCTCTCCAAGCTAGTCTGGAACCAGCTCCTAGCTCTAATAGTAAGCGGCTGCTTCAAAGACGCCAGAAACTTTCTCCTAGGCCAGTATGACTACTTTGTCCGTGGCAAGCCAAAATCTCAACCCTTTGAATCCATGGACGCAAAAGTCCTCAGATCCGAGCCCTGGCTTCAGAACATAAACGGAGACTTTCTCCCCGCCGACAGGCTCACAGTCTTAGATCTGAATCCCGGGTACGACACCTCTTCCATAGCCGCCCTAGAATTGATCCGCGCCCTAGGAATCAAAGAAAAAGCGGAAGCGCCGCCGCCTTCTGATCCGGATATCATTAAGCTAGGCAAAGCCCTAGCCCTCACCGACGAAGAGCAGCTAGAAGCGTTCAGGCTGTTTGCAACTAAAAAGACAAAACCCAGAATAATAGAAAAAGAGCCGCTCCCGATTCCGGTTGTCCCTAACACCATCTACAATCAATCGGGAGGAACAAAAGAGTTTTTAAAGCCCGGCACGGTTGACATCTTTGAAGGCGAAGTCTCAGCAGACTCCCCTCTGGTGGAACCCTCTGTCAGACAGGTGGCAAAAGAGCTGTCCAAGATGGCGTCAGTCACTTCAAAAGATCGCCCTCAGCTCTTTAACCACGATGAGCTCTTCGCAGATGAAGATGACTTCCAAAAGCCAACCCTGGCCTTGTCAGAAAAAATTGAAAAAGTGAAAGAGCAAGCCTCATATGAAGTGCAAGAAATCGCAATCTTGGAAGTTTTGAAGAAACAAGCCCAAGATTCTAAGAAATATTCGTATGGATGGTTCAAGACTCTCCTGGAACTAGAGTCAATTAATCATGCAACAAAAGGCTCCGAACTCTCTATCTCATTTTCCTATATAGATATCGAGCCTCCAAGAACTTTGATCCTCCTGTATCCCTCTACTCCGCTCCCCCTGTCTATCCAAGAGATAGCCGACATTCCTCTGGAGCTGCACTTCAAGAACCAGCCAACGCAAAAGCTCTCCGTAGAGGTGATTAGCAGGAACCGCTCCAACCTCAGGGTTAGATTAAAATCTGATGCACCCCTCAAGGGCCTTGATCTGTCCCAGGTAACAGACGCCACCATCATAGCCAAGAATCCGGTCTTCCTCATAGATGAGCTAAGACATTCCTTCTTCAAGCTAGGCGAGGAAAACTTCTTTGATGATACCTTTGACCTCCAGCAAAACCTCTGCGAGAATATCGAGTTTATCTTAGGCCCCCCTGGCACAGGCAAGACTACCAGTACCGCCTCAGCCATCACAGGAATGATGCGAGCCAAAGAGGATATCAATGTCCTAGTCCTTACCCCGACTAATAAAGCCGCTGATGTCATGGCCAAAAAGATCCTCGAATGCACTGGAGATCTCTCCTACCGCTCCTGGCTCGTCCGCTTTGGCGCCACCAACGATCCGCTCCTTGAAGAAACCGGAGTCTATCATGAAAGAGCCTTCGATATCCGTACCTTCAAGCGCTCCGTCATAGTTACCACTATCCAAAGATTCTCCTATGACTGCTTCTTCCTGGATGAAGGAGCAAGGCTTCCCGCTAGACCTCCAACAAGGCTTCTTCTAAAGGATATGAAATGGGACTACATAATCTTTGATGAAGCCCAGATGATCCCCGCCGCCTATATCGTCTATGCCCTCTATAAAAAGAAGCCATGGAAGTTCGTGATCACAGGCGATCCGTTCCAGATAGGCCCAATCACTACAGTAGATGAGTGGAAAGACGAGAACATCTTCACAATGACCGAGCTTACCTCATTCCAGAACCTAGTCCCTGTTCCAAACCCCTACCCGGTGGAAATCCTGACCACCCAGTTCCGTTCAGTCCCCCAAGTAGGAGAAATCTATTCCCGCTTTGCCTATAACGGAATCCTGGATCACCACCGTCCTCCGGATAACCTCCGCATAGCGGATGTACTGGGCCTGAAACCCCTTACCATCATAAAGTTTCCGGTCACAAAGTACGAGTCCATCTACCGACCCAAACGTCTTAGCAATAAAACGCCGTATCATATCTACTCCGCCCTCTTCGCCATGGAATACGTCAAGCACCTTTCTTCCTTCTTCAAGCTGGCCAAAAGATCCTTCTCCATCGGACTCATCGCTCCCTATAAAGCCCAGGCCGATCTCCTAGATCGACTCATGGCCAAGATCTCCTGGCCCAAGAACATCTCTTTCCAAGTAGGCACCATCCATAGCTTCCAAGGGGACGAAGCAGATATCATCATAGCCATGTTCAATCCTCCCCCCTATATAACCAGCAATAAGGATACCTTCCTCAATCAGCTCAATATAGTTAACCTCACAATCTCCAGAGCCCGTGACTACCTGATCATACTCATGCCAGATGATAGCACCGAAAATGTCGCTAACCTCACCCTGATAAAAAAGCTGGAGAAGATCATCAAAGATCAGCCGCTCTGGACAGAGCACCTCTCTCCAAATATCGAAGAGCTTCTCTTCGAATCCAAAACTTTTATCGAAGACAACTCCTTCTCCACAGCCCACCAGCTGGTCAATGTCTACAGGAAACCAGAAATGCGCTACGAAGTCCGCAGCGAATCTAGCGCTATTGACGTACAGTTGCATGATGAATGAAGAGAAGCCCGTGATGCCGTTTGGCGCTCACGGGCTTTGTGGTCTGTCGATAACTGCCATATGCAGACAGTCTATCAGTAAACCTATCCCAGTAATTGCTTCCTATCGTTTAATACCAAACCCCTCAAATCCGGCATTCTCTCGAAAACTCTCCTCTTGACCCAGCCTTCCCTCTATGCTGCAATATTCTCCTCCTGTAAGTTCAATCCGGAATATGCAGGGGGGCTTAAGCCCTGTTTTCAATCCGGAATATGTAAGGGGCTTGATCCCTGTAATTCCAAACCGGAATACGCATGGCTTGTACCTGTAATTCTAATCCGGAATACGCAAGGGGCATATACCTTGCCATGCTAAACTCCCAGGCCAGCCGCATTTTAGCCAGAAGATCAAAAGACAAAGAGCATCGGGAGGGAAAACCTCTTGGGTCGCTATCCAGGTTTTTGGCTATATTTGTAGTATTATCCATGTTAGCGTATTAGGATTTAGAGTGATTTTTTAGCGGTGCGGCATGGTTGCGATCTGGTAGATCTGTCGAACTTATTTCGGTTGGCTTGATCGACCCAAATTCCCGGATCTGCGACTACCCCCATGCAACATTGAAATTGGAATTTAATGTATATGAAATCAATCAATTTATCAAATTAGAATATCTAATTCATATCCAGTATTTACTAGCGT
>JAISWZ010000315.1 GCA_031270945.1 Clostridiales bacterium
GAATCCAAAAGGCGCTTGGCAAGCTCCATTCTCTCGTTTATAATGAACCGCTTTATGGAAATGCCCTTTTCGCGCTTGAAAATTCGGGTAACGTAGTCCTCGTGCAGGAAGTGCCTTTCGGCCAGCTGCTTTACGCTAAGCTTTGAGTCGGATAGGTTGGCCAGGACGTACGCGCATATGTCATCAGCTATCTCGGCATTTGTCAAAGCGACTCTTTCGGATTGAATTAACTCTTTCTTTTCGTGAAGCCATTGCTCGCCGTATCTCTGCATTTGCTTGCCTTCTCTCGACGCTTTAAGCTTTTGGGCGGCCTTGCTCACCGCTTCAGCGATGTCGCTGTAAGACGCGGGGGTCAAAATGTAGTCATCGCATCCCAAGCGCAACGCCTCGTGGGCGTATTCAAATTTGGCGTGGCAGGTCATGAACACAATAGAAATATCTGTTCCAGCTTCCCTCATCTTCATTACAAGCTCTATTCCGCTATCTCCCGGCATTTCTATATCGCAGAGCAGTATGTCCACTTCTTTTGAAGAGAGCACTTCCATTGCCTCGCTGGAATCCCTGGCTTCGTAAACTGCTCCGCAAATTCCGTATTCAGGCCATTTGACAGCCTTTCTCAACGCCTGCAACGCGACAGCCTCATCATCCACAATGAGCAGGTTCACAAAGATCCCTCCTCTGGAATCTCTATTCTAACAGAACTTCCTTTGCCAAGCTCAGACCAGACTTTGACAGATCCTTTTCCATTGTAGAAGTAACGTATTCTGAGGCATGAGTTCATTATTCCTATGTGCCCGGTCAGATCGCTTTTGTCAAATGAGCCATCGTTTATCTGACTCACAGTTTCAGGCTTCATTCCAGCCCCGTTGTCCTCAACAAGAATAATGACAGCGGAATCAACGAAAGCCCTTATCTTTATGTTTATAAGCCCTTTGCCTGTCATCGCGTGAGCGAAGACGTTCTCAACGAAGTTATGAATCAGCAGAGGCGGGATAAGCGCAGGCAAAGCCCTCTCGTCAACGTCAAACTCTGCCGTGAACCTGCCAGGGTAGCGTATCGCCGCTATATTCAGGTACTTTCGGATAAGTGCTATCTCGTTTTCAAGAGAGTCCATCTCCTGGTTGTTCCTGAAAATGTATCGAAAATAGTCGGAAAGATACAAAGCCAGTGACTGGATTTTTGAAGTCTCTCCGATCTGGGCCAACCCGTGCGCCAGCTTGAACATGTTGAGCAGAAAATGCGGCCTTATCTGCAGCTGAAGGTTGCGGATCGTTATCCTTTGCCGCTCCATTTCCTTCTCGTAATTCTCGATCTTAAGCCTGTTGATGCTGTCAGCCATCTCGTTGAAGGCTTTGTTTATGACAATGAACTCATCAGAGTACTTAGTGCATATCCCAAAATTCCGAAATGGCGCCGGAAAAATCCTGGCGAATGCTTTAACTAGTTTGCTCGGGCTTTTTGCGAGCAAACACCCGGATTTTTCCGGCGCCTCGGATATAATTTTGGGATATGCTCTGGGGTGGCTTTCGATCCGGTAGCCGCTCTCCCCAGCCTTCAGCCTCATTAGAGCTTCCCGGATCTTGCTCAGAGGCTGCAAAACTATCAAATTGAGTATGTGAAGCATCATCGGGCTAAGAAAAATGTACAAGAAAGCCAGGCCAACGCCAATCCATTGCAGCAAAGGCAGGGTCTTTATGACATCAAGAACCGGAGTCTCAAGAGACAGGCTCATGTCAACCAACTTGGAGCTGGCACTCGCGCTTATGCGGTCTTTCCCAACAACCCCAGGAGACGCCACAGCGTTGACCGCTCCGTAAGTGACTGAGCGCGTAAGCGCGGTTTTTGTGGTTTCAACAGATATGACCGCTCCATAATAGAACTCGTCAAGAGCGTTGACATAAACCAGCCATTGCTTCCCCTCGATCTCAACAAGGCTCCACCGCTTCTTGTGGTTGATGCCTTGCCCTAGAATATAAGAGGATACCTCGTCCCGGTACTCGCGGCTGGGAATGTCCCAAATGCCGTTTTCTGTCCGCTGCAACAAGACAAATAGGCTGTCATCCAGCTTCTTGGAATAAATAAAGTAACCGTCAGCGTTTCCAGCCGTAGCGATGCTTGTCCTGAACTTCCGGACAATCTGGCTCTTGGCCAGCGTGTAGGGATCTCCGCGTTTCTGCCCCATCAGCCTAATGAAGGATGAGTCACTATCCGCTAGATCATATAGGTAGTAGTTTACCGCTGACATTTTGTTGTCCAGATCCTGCATGTAGAAGTTGACCATGCTCTGATGGGATTGCCTTGCTATTTCTATAGTTGCGACTATCGACTGGACAGTGGCCGCGATTACAAGCGCGTTTAGCGGGAGCACTGTGAAAAGGAACATTACAATAATTTTTACAGTGACATGATTGCCCAAAGAGCGAACAAAGCTGAAAAAGATCGAGAGCTTGGCCTTTAATGCTAACATCAGTATCATCTCCCGCCAATCATTATGGTTCAGTGGAAAGAACAAGCCTTGCGCTAAGCAATCTTTTGACCTGAGGTATAAAAGCATATCCCAAAATTTTATCCGAGGCGCCGGAAAAATCCGGCGTTGAAGCATTCGCCAGGATTTTTCCGGCGCCATTTCGGAATTTTGGGATATGCACTAAGTGCATAGATCATCTTTTTGAAGTATATCATAAGCCCCCCTGCACAGTACACGCCCCTCCAAGCCGCCATATTGCGTACGCACAAAGAAAATCCCTCAAACAAAGCTTTTTCAAGCTTCTTCCCTTTGCAGAATAACGGAAAACCTAAAACTTTTGACGGCTTTCTGTATAGCATGACGGCGCATCCAAGTTTATACTAAAGGAAATTGGTCAAAATACATAAAATCGGAGGGACTTTAA
>JAISWZ010000405.1 GCA_031270945.1 Clostridiales bacterium
TGCGCTTGGTCTAGGCGAATAATGCCCAGAAGAATTATAAATGCAAATCGGCAAAACCGCAAGCAGCGCTATGAAAAGCTCGAAAGCTGAAGTTGTCAAAACGTTAAGGGTTTAGCCGAAAAATCCCGCTCTTTAGGCGTTTTGCCAGATAACCCCCTTAAACAGATCTCTTTTTGGCGCGTATTCATGCACTGCTGTTCGCAAAGCAAGGCTTTATTTCGTCATTTTTTATCAATTGCCGCTATGTGGGCGGCTGACTTGGAGCGAGCCATGCTTGCTGGAGCAAGCCCATGCTTGCTGGAAACTTAAGTTCAGATTAAAGACGGATTAAAGATTTTGCTATTATACTTGAGGTGCGAGAGAGATCAGCAAAATTTCACTCATTGATATAATCAAGACAGGAGGCGCCCATATGAGGATTCTGTATGTTGAAGACGAGAAGTTTCTGGCGCAAGCCATAGCCCAGGCATTGAAACGGAGGAACTATGCTGTCGATCTGGAATATGACGGCTTGGCTGGGCTAGACATGGCCTTGCTCGACATATACGACATTGTGATTCTAGACATTATGCTGCCTAACCTAAGCGGGATTGAGATCCTGCGGGAAATGAGGAAGGAAGGGGTTGAGACGCCCGTAATCCTGCTAACGGCAAAATCCGGAGTGGAAGATAAGGTCGAAGGGCTAGACTGCGGAGCGGATGACTACTTGTCAAAGCCTTTTCAGGTGGAGGAGCTTCTGGCCAGGCTCAGGGCGCTGGGCCGCCGCAAGGGCCAGCTGGTCAACGGAAGCGTTTTGGTCTTCGCTGACATAGAGCTTAACTACAATACCCTGGAACTGCGGGGAAACGGCAAAACCTTTCATCTCACCCTAAAGGAGAGCCAGCTTTTGGAGCTGCTAATTAACAACAAATACACAGTCATCTCAACAAACACAATAATCGAAAAGCTCTGGGGCTGGGATTCGGAAGCCGAGGACAGCCACGTGCAAGTCCATGTGGCATTCCTCAGGAAAAAGCTGAAGCTTCTGTCAGACAAGGTCAAGATCAAGACAACGTACGGCGTAGGCTATGTCCTGCAAGACTCTGATGATGTTTAAGAAGCTCAGAAACAAGATGCTGGCCTTTAATGTGATCAGCATCTCCATTATTATAATCATGGCGTTTTCTGTAGTGTACATCGTCACCTCCAGCAATGCCGAGCAGGAAAACCGGCGCCAGCTTCGCGCCATTTCAGCCATTCCCTTGATGCCAAACCGCCCAGTCCCCAATGACGAGCCCTTTCGGTTCGCCCCTGACTACAGGGTTTCCTTTGTCCTGTTCACAAGCGGCAGGGTTCTGGAAAATGTCTATAGCCATCTGACCTTCGACTATCCTGTCTATGAAGAAGCGCTGAAGAAGACCAACGGCAAGCTTTCAGGAAAGATCTACCTGAACTCCAGAAGGTGGGCCTTTTACGCAACCGAAGCGCCAGCGCCAAACGAAAGCCAGTATGAGAAGATAGTTTTTCTTGACATCACAAGCGACACCAAAACCCTTAGAACCCTTTTGATCACTCTCTCCTGCACAGGGCTGGCTGTTCTCCTTGGCGTTTTGTGGTTTGGCTACCGCTTTGCCGTCAGCGCTGTCCGTCCCATAGAAGAAAGCTACAACAAGCAAAAGCGGTTTGTCGCTGACGCCTCCCATGAGTTCAAGACCCCTCTGGCAATCATCAGCGCCAACATCGACGCCATAGAGTCCAGCTCCCAAGACTCTGTTGAAAGCCAGAAGGAATGGTTTGGATATATCCGCCTAGAGCTGCAGCGAACAGCGAAGCTGGTAGACAACCTGCTCTACCTGGCCAAAGCCGAAGATGAAAGCCTGGCCAGCGCCACCTCCTTTGATCTCAGCAACGCCTGCGAAACCGCATGCGCTTCCATGGAAGCCATTCTCTATGACAACGGGATCACCCTGAGCGCAAGCTTCCAAGAAAACATCATCATCCATTCAAACAGCGAAAAGGTCACCCAAGTCCTGTACATTCTCTTGGACAACGCGGGAAAGTACACCCCGCGCGGCGGGCTGATCCATTTTTCATTGAATCTCGAACAAGACCAGGCAAAAGTCCAAATTTCAAACACCGGCCCAGGCATCGCAGCTGAGGACATTCCCAAAATATTTGACCGATTCTATCGCCCTGACGCCTCCCGCTCGCAGGAAACAGGCGGTTTTGGCCTTGGTCTGTCCATCGCCAAAACGATAGTGGAACGCCTAAAAGGAGAGCTCACCGCCAAAAGCGGCAAAGACATGACGACTTTCACGCTGAAGCTTAGGCTTGAGCAAGCCAAAAGCTCCAAGCTGTTTTAGCGAATAATGCCCTGGCCTCGCCGTTGCGACTCAACCCAGCCTAGGTTTTATGCCCGGGAGCGAAAAGCGCAGTTCTTTTCGTTCCCGGACATGGCCCGGGCTTTTTTCTTTTGATTTTTATTTTGCCTTTTTATGCCCTTTTCCCTTTAACACCTTTGTTCTTTAAACGCTTTTTGCCCTTCTAATTTCAGCCCCTTTTCACTTCAACCTCTTTTTTGACCTTTTATATTTTGCCCTTTTCCCTTTAACTCATCTGTTCTTTCAACGCTCTTTTCCCTTTTCTCTTTAACCTCTTTTTTGACCTTTTTTTATTTTGCCCTTTTCACTTCAGCCCCTTTTCGCTTTAACCCCTTCTTTGACCTTTCCCCTCCACCGCCTTTACTATTTCAACCTTTTCCCTCTAACGCCTTTTCATCCCCTTTTTACTTTTCCCTTATTTTTCTTTTAGAAATTAAAAGATTTTTAAAGAATTTGCCTTTATACTACCATTTATGCGAAGGAGATGACAGCTATGCAAGCAAGGCATGAGTACAAGCACAGCTTGAACTGCGCCGACTACATCATCTGCCGTGACAGGCTTAAGCGCGCGATGCGGCGCGACAGCCATGCGGATGAGAACGGCGAGTACAGGGTTCGAAGCTTGTACTTCGACACACCCTCCGACAAGGCTCTGCGCGAAAAAATCGATGGCGTGGACAGAAGGGAAAAGTTTCGGGTAAGACGGTACATTGGCGGGGACGGCTTTATGGTTCTGGAAAAGAAGAGCAAGCTCCACGGCTTGTGCTACAAGCGTTCCTGCCCGTTTTCAGGCTATGAGCTGGCGTTTCTTGAAAAAGGGGATCTCCAGTGGATGTCCCAGGACAGCCGGGATCTGGTTCGGGAGCTATACTTTAAGATGATGTACGAGCAGCTTCGGCCCAAGACAATAGTCGAGTACATCAGGGAGCCATTCGTCTATCCTGCGGGCAACGTGCGCGTAACCTTTGACCGGGATATCAGGACAGGCCTGTTTTCGACGGATTTCATGAATGACAGCGTTCCTACAGCAAAGGCTGGCGATGAGCTGGTATTGCTGGAGGTAAAGTATGACCAGTTCATCCCTGACTTTAT
>JAISWZ010000507.1 GCA_031270945.1 Clostridiales bacterium
TTTCCATGTTTAGCCTTTTTAACAATGGGCATAATATACTCGTGACCTCAGCATAAAGCCCATGTGCTGAAGATCCACCCCCAATCCCCATGGGAGATACCCCCTGTAGCGTCTTATACCGTGTGAGACGCTACTCTCCCTTGGGTAATCGAGAGCATGAAATTTTGGCAAATTTAAGCCCCCTGAGAGATCTCAGGGGGCTTTGTGTTTGAATTACTTGGAGCTGCTGAGGGCAAGTCTTTACAATTGGCTGGCGGCCGCTTCCATCAGCAAAAAGAACGCTTGTCCTTCTGGGGCTACGCCTGGCCTATCAAAGGTTGGGGCGGCGCACACTCCCTGGACTAAGCCCCATTCATCTACCTTTTCCCTGGCGGCAGAGCGCATTTTATCCGCTAGGGGGAGACGGTTTGTATCCAGCCAGCCGTCTTTGACGCCTCTGTAGATTGTATAGGAGACCATTTGAGACAGGTTGGTTTCCACAAAGCTGGATGGGTCATCGATTAAGTCGTGAAACAGGCCATCTGGTCTCATATAGGAAAGCACTCCATCCAGCAAAAGAATCGCCATGGAGACCAGGCTGGATTTTTCTGAACTCAGGCTTTCTGGCAAAGAAGAGATGACGCGAGCCAAGCCCGCTAGCGTCCATCCATTGCCTACACCCCAATGATCAGGACGGACAAAAGATTGCTTCTCATCGTCCCACATATGGCGCATGAGGTTTTTGTCTGGGTTAAACAAGGCATTCCAGTAGCCATGGATGTTAAGGAGGGCTTCGGTATAAAAGCCTGACGCCGCTAGGAACGGAGGAAGCATATACATTGAGTCTGACCAGAACTGTTTGGTTGATTCAAAATGGTAGACCACGCCTTTGCTGTTGCGGGGAGCTTTATGAAGTGCCCATTCCAGTAGGCCATCATAGGCGTGAGACATCTTTTCGTCTCCTGTAGCTTGAACTGAGGCTAACAAGGCCTCACCGACAGAACAAGGATCGGTTACCGCTCCTGAATGGCCGATATCAGCCACTCTTCCGTCTGGCAAGGCGCGGTTAGCCGCTTCCCTGGACAGGGCAATAACGAGAGGCATGTTACCCTGTTCCAAGAATGCCTGGGCGGTTACGCCTTGCTCCCAGCTATAGCGTTGCATTGCCAGGAGGGACATTTGAACCTTTTCTATCACTTCTTTTGGGATGTTTGGCAAATCCGGCATAAGGGCTCCTTTTTATTTTTTTATTTTTTTATTTTTTTGTTTTTTATTTTTTTGTTTTTTTTATTTTTTTTTGATTACTTGGCTTTAACCATGGCCATGTCGCAATCATGGAGTATGTTCTTGGAGAGGGCAAAGCAGACAGTTCCTATTATGGTTTCCCAAACAGTCAGGATTAGGAGGCCTATGATGTATCCCGCGTCTCCTCCAATCATAACTCCAGCCACGATTGCTCCTACCAGGCCTGGGGCTATGACCAGCATTACTCCGAAATAGTAGATCATAAGAAGTGCGCCGGAACTTACGTCTGCGCCTGTGAAACGCATGATCGCGTAGTTTACGGCAATAAGGAGATATGAGAACATTGTGTAGACAAGGATGCATGCGCAGACAAGCAAAAAGCTGGAGCGCAGGATCAGTCCTGCTACCGAGAACATCAGTATGTTCTCGATTAGGGTTCGCGCCATAATTTCCCCATTGCTCCAGATGATCTTCTTGAACGAGGACTCTGGGATCATGTAGATGTAGTGAGAATAGAGGTCTTTTAGCCCGCGTCCAGTGCCAATGAGAAAGATCTGCATCCAAGGCAGGATAGTCAGTATCATGGTTATATTGCCTATGAACACTGCGAATGCAATCGCCACAGCCGCTAGCAGGACAGAGGGGAGAGTCAGAAACCCAAATCTGTTCTCGCGAAAGCTTTCACGTGTGTGCTTGCCGAAAATAGCCGCCGCGCCACTAAATGGGATCCCGGTTGCAGTTACCTTGATGGCTCTTTTTGAATTTGAGGTCACGTTAATATTGCCCTCGGCTATAGCTCGCTTCTTCTCAAAGGCTGTTTCTGTGGCTACCAGGACATCCTCGTAATAGTCAGCAGTGGCGAGCATAATATAGACGACCAAGCCGCACATCAAGAGAATGTTAATGCCGAACCATCCAAAGCCTTGCAGAAGATGGCCTGTAAGGAAAGCGGTAACGCCGCTAGCCGCCCAGCCCGCTATTGGGATGAATTTAAAAAAGGGCGAATTGACTGAGCTTTCTATAAGCTGGGCAGGAGCAGCTCCCGACAAGTACTGAACGATCATGAAAATGACGATAGGCGCGAAGAGGGCGGCACCAACAATTTTTACAACGAGCTTTCGTTTAGGCTGTCCATTTGTCTTGCTGTATATGACAACTGATCCTACGGTAAGCGACATCATGCTCAAAATGGTTCCAGCGAACGTCAACAGCACTCCACCGAAGTCTATGCCAAAGTTGGCGAGGTTAGCCGTTTGAAAGAGGAGGAAGAAGCAAGCGAATACCGCTGTCTTTGCCACTTTTACAACGCCGTAGAGAAGAATGGTGCGAGGGTTCACTGGAGAGGTGAAAAGGAGGTTGACATCATTCATCTCAAACATGGTATCCCCGCCTTGCAGACCTCTCAAAACCGAGGTGACAGCCAGCAGTGAGATAAAGAGGAACAGGATGCCTGTAAACCAGAACATGGGGTTAAGCGATTCCGGATCCCTTTTGTCGCTGGCAACAGCTGACACTATAATGACAGTGCCTATCATGACAACGACTATGCTCCACAGCACCAATTTGCCTGGGTGCTTTAAGACATCCAAGAGAGTGTTCTTCAGGCTTTTGCGGACAAGGTAGAAAAACGGGCTCATTGGCTTTTTCCCTCCGTTGCTCCCTCTGTAATCGAAAAGTATATGTCCTCCAACGAATTCCCTTCAGGAAGCTCTCCTCGCCTGCATACTGCGGATACCTTTCCGCTTTTCAGAATATAGGTGGTGTCCCAGTTCTCCTCCATGCTCTCAATCATATGGGTAGATATAAGCAAGGCGCATCCGTCTTGTTTCAGGCTGGCAATGACCGCTTT
>JAISWZ010000555.1 GCA_031270945.1 Clostridiales bacterium
CCATTCCTGCAAGCAATTAATGCATTGCAGTCAAGTTCTCATCCCCATCTCGGTCGGGCTGAGGTGCTCTTAGCCTAGCTCCAAAATACCAAGCGCAAGGTATTCTCACCAGGTCCAAAGCAGATCCGTCTCGCTAGCATTTTGGAAGTATAGCCCCCTCAAAACGGTCTTCTTGATAAACTTTCATCGCGTCTAAACCGCATGATTCCGCCATTTTCTGAAAGCGTAACTCAAACTTTGAATTGGTAGTAACCGATATACATGATAATCTACTGAACTTGTCTGACTTGCGCACTATCCCAAAATCCCTTGTTTAAGCCATTCCTGCAATTCAATTAATGCTTCGCAGTCAAGTTACCCTGATCATCTCGGCTAGGCGGTGGAGCTCTTGGCCTGGATTCAAAATATCAATCGTTAGGTGATTCTCGACGAACCCAAAGCTGAGCTGCCTTGCTATTGTTTCGAAAGCGCCCCTTCAAAATAGTCTCCTTGATAAACTTTCACAGCTTCTAAACCGCATGATTACGCCATTTTCTGAAAGTGAAACTCAAACTTTGAATTGGCAGGAACCGATGTACATGATAATCTATTGAATTTGTCTGACTTGTATGCTACCCTGAAATCCCTTGTTTAAGCCATTCCTGCAATCAATTAATGCATTGTATTCGAGTGCTCCTTCCCATCTCGGCTGGGCGGAAGTGTGCTTAGCCTGGTTTCAAAATACCAATAGGTAGGTAATCTCTGTAAGCCCACAGCCAGATCCGCCATATTGCCATTTCGAAGAACCGCCCCCTTCAAAATGGTCTACTTGATAAACTTTAACAGCGTCTAAATCCCTTGATTCCGCCATTTTATAAAAGCGCAACGCAAACTTTGAGTTAATAGGAACCTATATACATGATAATCTACTGAACTTGCCTAACTTGCACACTATCCCGAAATCCCTTGTTTAAGCCATTTATGCGTACCATTGATGCTTTGCAGTCGAGTGCTCCTTCCCATCTCGGTCGGGTTGAGGTGCTCTTGGCCCAGCCCTAAATAGCAATCGTTATGTGATTCTCGATGAACCCAAAGCCGATCAGCCTCGCTACCGCTTCGGAAGTACCGCCCCCTCACAATAGTCTCTTTGATAAACTTTCACTACGTCTAAATCCCTTGATTTCGCCATTTTCAGATAGCACAACGCAAACTTGAAGTTAGCAAGGATCGATATACATGATAATCTACTGAACTTACCTGACTTGCACACTACCCCTAAATCCCTTGTTTAAGCCATTCCTGCGAGCATCTTGCCTTGTAGCCAAGCGCCCCTTCCCATCTCGGCTAGACGGAGGAGCTCTAAGCCTGGCCTCAAAATATCAATCGTTAGGTGATTCTCGACGAACCCAAAGGCGGAGCTGTCTCGCTACTGTTTTGAAGTGCCTCCTTCAAAATGGTCTCCTTGATAAACTTTAACAGCATCTAAATCCCTTAATTCCGCCATTTTCTGAAAGCGCAACGCAAACTTTGAATTGGTAGTAACCGATGTACATGATAATCTATTGAACTTGCCTGACTTGCACACTACCCCTAAATCCCTTGTTTAAGCCGTTTCTGCGAGCTCCAAGCCTTGTAGCCAAGTGCCCCTTCCCATCGCGGCTGGGCGGAGATAATCTAAGCCTGGCCCAAAAATATCAATCCTTAGATGATTCTCAACGAATCCAAAGCCGATCCGACTCGCTACAGTTTCGAAAGAGCCGCCCCTTCAAAATGCTCTACTTGATAAACTTTGACTGCGACCAAACCCATTGATTTCGCCGTTTTCTAAAAGCGAATCGCAAACTTTGAATTGGTAGGAACCGATATACAGGATAATCTATTGAACTTACCTGATTTGTACACTACCCCGAAATCCCTTGTTTAAGCCATTTATGCGTACCATTGATGCTTTGCAGTCGAGTGCTCCTTCATATCTCGGCTGGTCGGAGGTGCTCTTAGCCCCGCCCTAAATAGCAATCGTTATTTTACTCTCGATGAACCCATAGCCGATCCACCTCACTACCCTTTCGAAAGAGCCGCCCCGCTCAAAATGGTCTCCTTGATAAACTTCACCACGTCAAAATCCCTTGATTCCGCCCTTTTCTGAAAGCTAAACGCAAACTTTGAATTGGCAGGAACCGATGTACATGATATTCTACTCAACTTGCCAAACTTGCTCACCACCCCTAAATCCTTTGTTTAAGCCATTTCTGCGAGCAGTACACAGGACGAGCATCCTCACAAGGATATAACCAAGAGCAGCAAGCCATGCAACCTCTCTGATGCCTATCCGAGAGGTTCTCTCGATAGCCTTCATGGAAAAACTCTATAGTATCCAATGAAGACTATTTTCAGGCCCGTTTTGGTCTTTTCAGAAAAATCGAAACCGGTTTCATAGCACACGCAACTAACTTGAAATCGGTTTCAAGCAAGTTTTGCCCAGATATAGGATAGCCATATCAGGTAAATGCAAAGTCAAAGCCGAAAGGGATTTTCAGGATAGTTTGGATGTCCCAAAGGCCATTGGCTGGTTGGAAAAAGAAAGGAAAGCAAAGGCGCTATTCCTGAATAGAAATTTGGCTGTTGACATCTGCGAGAGCTTGCTGTATCATTGCTTTATAAAGCAAACAGATGTTTGTGGTTGGCAAGGCCAAAATCTTAAACAACCCCCGCTTTTGACCATCAGAGCATTTTTCCTTTGGAGCTCACATATTTATCCCTTTTTTAGCACAAAATATGGATGCGCAAAGCTTATCCGATTTTTTGCGGAGCTTGCGGCGAGACGAAGCGCCTAAGGGCATGGACCCAAATTCCTGAAGTGCGCTGGGAAAGCCTTGCGAAGGCTTTAACACAGGCTTTTCCAAGCCAACAGGATAAATTGGTGCATGACCTAAGGGCGAAATACACAAAGGAGCTGAATCAATTGGATCTTAGAAAAAGCGTAAGATTTTTGGCGGCGGCAGGACTGGCCGCAATCGTATCATCAACTGCCATCCCTACATTGGCTGAGGAAGCCTCAGCTAAAGAAGTCACAGTCGAGGATGTCTCGACTAAAGATGTTGCGGCTAAAGAAGCCGCAGTCGAGGACGCCTCGACTAAAGATGTTGGGGCTGAAGATGCTGTAACTGAAGAAGCCTCGGCTAAAAAAGCCTCAGCTAAAGATGTTGCGGCTGAAGAAGCCTCAGTCGAGGATGCCTCGACTAAAGATGTTACAGCAAAAGAAGCCGCAGTCGAAGATGCCTCGACTAAAGATGTAACTGCTAAAGAAGCCGCAGTCGAAGATGCCTCGGCTAAAGATGCAACTGCTAAAGAAATCGTGATTGAGGATGCATCGACTAAAGACGCCACAGCTAAAGAAGTCGTGATTGAGGATGCTGTGACTGAAGAAGAGCAGTGCGAATCCCAAAAAGATTGCAAAGTGAAAAAGGAAAAGAAATCAAAGACCAGAAGCGCAAAGGGCGATGAGAGGAAGAACAGAAAGCCTGACCTTGAAAAGCTGGTCAAAGACGGAATCATTACGCAAGAAGCGGCTGAAAAAATAGACAAGTACCTCCAGGAACGCTTTGAAAGACGCATGGCTGAAAAAGAGAAAATCAAAAACATGTCCCCCAAGGAGAAGGAAAAGTACTTCGAAGAGAAGCACAAAACCCCCCGCATTGATGTATGGACTGACTTGGTTAGCCAGGGCATCATAACTGAGAAAGAGGCTGAGGCGATAAAGTCTTCTTTCAAAGAGGAAAAAGGGACAAAGCAGGATACGCCAGCTGCTCCAGCGGCGCAGTAGAAAGCTGGTTTATAAGCACGCATTCTAGGAATGCGTGTTACATATAGCATTTACGGCTGGATTAAGGATTAAGGTTGTTCGGGCTTGCAAAATAAAGCGAAAGATGGTAGAATTAAAAGAGCAAGATGCCGCTAGAAGGAGGCTGGGAGAGGAATAATATATTTATAGATATTATATCGCAAATATGCGTGCTAATAGTTAAATAAGCAATAAAATTCGATGACATTCGTTGATTATGGAGGGCAAGATGATAAAAATTGAAAACGGGATTGTGATCAGCTATGATCGCTCACAATATTATGATGAGGTGATCTTGCCAGAGGGCGTTACTGAGATCGGGGATAACGCTTTGGCAGGGATAGCTTGCAGCAGGCTTGTGATGCCGTCCACATTGAAGATTGTAAGGGCGTATGGCTGCAACCAGGCTCAAATAAGCACTATAGACTTTGGCGAGTGCAAGCTTGAAACTATAGAGATGTGCGGGTTTGAAGATTGCACGGCAAGAGCGACCTTGCCAGACACATTGAAAAAGATTGCGGCGCGAGGCGCTAATCTTTTGTTGACATCAAAGGATGGCAAGCTGGTTTTGCCCAAAGCGATTAGGTTCATGGGAACTGAAGCAATAAACTTGCAAGGCGTGAGTGACATCGAAGTGGACGAAGGAAGCGTGACTGACGAGTCTGCCTTGGCGGATTCCCTGTATTCAAGCGTCCATGAGTGTTTCTCAACAATTCTCATCCATGTAATGAGGGATGGAAAGGAGCTTTACAACTTTGTCCTGTACCGAGGGGAATCCATAAATTCTGTTTACGAATGGAACTTCCGTTACTTTTTTGTAGATGCGAATGGCTTGGATTTTGACATTTACGATGACTGCTTCATGGACATAGACAGGGTGATGGGCAAAATTGAGGTAGCAGTGAATAGGCTGCTGGTTCCATATGCGCTGCCGGAAGAAATTAAGGAAAGGTACAAGAAGTATGCGCATAGCCATTACGACATGTTTGTTGCTGGAAATGAGGAAGACTTGGATATGATAAGAAGGTACGGCGAGGCTGACTTGATAAGCGCAAAGAACCTGGTGAGACTGCTGGAAAATGCCAGGGAAAAGAACTTGACTGAGATGACCGCGTACTTGCTGGATTTGATAAACAGGAGAAAAGAAATAAAGGCTAAGTCGTTGAAGATGTAGAAAGGCTCAGGAAAAGCATAAGAAAAGAGATTGCGCAGAGAGCTGCGCCTCCGGCGCAGCGGAAAGAGGATTTTCTGGCATGCCCTTGAGAGGGAGAGCCGTTACATATTGCTAAGGCTTATGGCCCAATGGTTGTTTTTCTTGAAAAAGAAAGCGAAAGATGCTATAGTTGAACGATAGGACAAGGAGGGCAAGATGCTAGACATTGAAAAAGGTGTTTTGATACGCGGCAAGTATGACGGGCCAATGGATGTAATAAGATTGCCGGAGGGCATTGAGCGCATAGGGCGAAACGCTTTGAGCGGGCTTAGCTGCAAAAAGCTTGAGATGCCGTCAACGCTCAAAACCATAGGGGCATATGCATTTGATTCCGCAACCATTGGCGCTATAGACTTTGGAGACTGCAAGCTTGAAACCATAGAGACAAGCGGGTTCAGTGGATGCGAGGCGGTTGCAGCCCTTCCGGATACAGTGCGGAAAATAGGGACGACAGGCTGCAGCGCTTTGAAGATGGCTAAAGGCGGGAAGCTGGCGCTGCCTCGGTCACTCAGGTATCTGGGAGCGAGATCGATATGCTTGCACGATGTTAAAGAGATAGAAGTGGATTGGGGAACCGTGACAGACGAGTCGAACTTGGCAAGCGCTCTGTACTCTTGCGCACATACGGAAATTACTATAGTGATACGTGTAATGCGGGAAGGAAAAGAGCTTTACAACTTTGTCTTGTATCGGGGAACGCAGGAAGGCACGACTTACGACCAGGAATTCAAGTATTACTTTGTAGGAGCGGACGGTTTGGATTTTAACCTATACGACCAATGCTTCATGGATGTAAGCAGGGTATACGGCAGAATGGAGGTGGCAGTGAACAGGCTATTGGTTCCTTACATGCTTTCTGAGGAATTGGAGGCCATGTACAGGAAATATGTTCTGAACCATTACGAATATCTCATGGATGGCAAGGAAGAAGACATATATTGGATAAGCAAGTACGGAGAGGCGCACATGATAGGAATGAAGAACCTGAAGGCTCTTTTGGAATTCGCGCGGAAAAGGAAAAATGTCGAATTGGTAGCTTACTTGATGGATCTGATAAACCGGGAAGGCGGAGCAAAGGCCAAGTCACTGAAGATGTAGGATTGGATTTTTAGTGCGATTCTGCGCAACTATATAAAGGACAGACAGCGTTGTTACGGCAGAATCAGTACATAGATTTGCTTGCCAAGACTTTAGACGACTGTATCGCGTATAATGAACATATGGTCTAGCTGGGTTTTGGCGATTCAGTGAGAGTTGGTCTCTTGAAGGCATGGCGGCAACAGGGTATAATACGAAGAACCTAAAAAAATATGAGATTCTCGCGTATTGGAGGCTTGCATGTTAGAAATTGAAAACAACGTTATAACCGGATATGACAATAGCCACGTCTACGGGGTTTTGAAAGTTCCTGAAGGGGTGGTAGGCATCAAGCCGTTCGCGTTAGCTGAAATTGCCTGCAAGGAGATTGTGCTGCCGAAATCGCTTCGGAAGATTGAACACGATGCGTTTTATGCCGCGAACATAGGGCGGATTGAGTTCGGAAGCCAGGTGGCGGAGATCGGGAGCTGCGCGTTCATGAACTGCAGGGCAAAGGCTATTCTTCCTGAGGGGATTGAGAAGATAGGCGCGTTCGGGGTACGGGAGCTGCAGCTTTCAAGCAAGCATAGGCTGAAGCTGCCAAAGGCGCTTCGGTATTTGGGTAACGAGGCAATAGGGCTATTGAATGTAAATGACATTGACATAGATGAAAGTCTGGTTGCGGATTACACCAACATGGCGAACTGCATTGTGACATCCTTGAGAGAAGGAGGTTTTGTAAAAGTCCATGTATTCCAGGGAGATAAGGAGCAATACTCTTTTATCTTGGCTAGAGACCATCCCACGGATCGAAAGTTCGACACATACACCTGGAGGGCATGCTCTTTGGTCATAAGGGAGAACGGGATAAGCTACAAGGATTATGACGTGGCGTTCGGGGAGCTGAACGACAGGAAATGCAAGATGGAAATGGCTATAGCGAGGCTTGATAACCCGATTTCTTTGGAGAAGGACGCGAAGGCGGCTTACAGCAAGTACATTCATGACAACTACAGGGATCTTGTGCCTCGTGACGATGACCTAGACGCGTTGCAGAAATATGGGGAGAAGCTGCTATTCACCCAATACCGGTTGAAGGCGTTTCTGGAGGCGGCAAGGCAGACCAAGAACCTAGAGGTTATCGCTTACTTGACGGATTTATTGAACAGGCAATACGGGACGACGGGAAAGTCTTTGAAGATTTAGGATAGGCTCACAGGCGAAACCGTTTTCGCCTGTGAGATTGGATATGCGAGGAGGAGCGGCATGTTTTGGGTCGAAGACGGAGTTTTGAAAGGCTTTGACAGGACGGCCTCTTGCGAGGGCGACGTTATGGCCTTGCCGAACGGCATCACAAGCGTAGGAGCGAAAGCGATGCAAAAGTTTAGATGCGAAAAGCTTGTCATGCCTTCCACTCTCAGGCATATCGAGAAAGAGGCTTTCAAGGACGCTTCAATAAGCGAGATTGACTTTGGGGACTGCCAATTGGAGACAATAGAAAGCGAGGCGTTTTGGCCTTGCGAGGCGAAGGCGGCGTTGCCGGACTCGGTTCGGAAGATCGGGGCGCTGGGTGCATACAGTCTTGCTGTAAGCGAGGGGAGCACGATGCGGCTTCCGAAGTCTTTGCGGTACATAGCGAACACTGGGGTTTGCTTGGCGAACATGGATGATGTAGAGGTAGACGAAAGCTCTGTCACCGCTGAGACAAACCTGGCGATATCGATCATATCCAGCCTGAGGCCGGAGAGCTGGGTGACAGTGCATGTGCTTCGGGAGGGGAAAGAGGAGTACTCATTCGTTCTATGCAACGACAGGGCAGTGAGCTACAGGTGGAGCTGCATGCAAAACTTTATAGGATCCAAGGGGGTTGACTTCAAGGTCTACGATGAGGGGCTGGACAAGATAGCGAAGGTTTGCTGCAAGGTCAAGGCATACGCGTTGAGGCTGGCATGGCCAATAGAGCTTCCCAGGGACAAGGAGCTGATGTACAGGACTTACGTGCTGAAGCATTACAACGAGCTGATGCAAGGCAAGGCAGAGGACCTAGAGGCTATAAAGATTTACGGAGAGGCGGATCTGATCAGCCGCTATCATCTGGAGGAGCTTTTGGAGAACGCGAGGCGAAAGCAGAACATTGCGCTAGTTGCGTACCTGATGGACTTGCTCAAGCGCAAGCACGGTTCTTGCGTGAAGATTTTAGGGCTATAGGGTGGCTCGAAAAAATGGGGATAGCTGATATCCTAAATTGGGATCTTTGACATAGCACGCAAGAGAACATGGTGGTTTATAGGAAAGGGATTCTGGGAAGGCTGTAAGTGCGGGGTTTTTAGAGGCAGGAGTATTGGGGCTTGGCGTGAAAGATGATAGGTTTTTAGGAGCGGGATGTAAAGGCACTTTAGAAAATGCTTGGATTAAAGGCGAAAGAGAACATTGCGGCAGTTCGTACATGCTTGACTTGCTCAAGAACGGGGCTTCTGTGAAGACACTGGATGAGGGCGGCTCGAAAATATGGGGATAGCTGATATCCAAAACTGGAAGCGCGGGATAGCACGCATGAGAACATGGTGGTTTATAGGAAAGGATAACGAAAACGCTTTGGATTCGGGATCTGTTGAAATGGAGGTATTTGGGCTTGGCGTGAAAGTTGATAGAGTTTTAGGACCCGGATGTCAAGGCGCTGGAAGAAGATAAAAGAGCGCTGGAATGAGGAGCTTTTGAGCTTGGAAGGTCAAAAAGGGGTCAAAGGCGGATGCAACAAGGCGAAAACTTGTTTGATAGTTATGCTTGTTATTTAAACTGATAGCGTGCTTATTGGAATTATAAGAAAAAGAGATGAAAATTGCGAGTGGAGGATGAAAAATGTTCATCATCAAAAATGGAGTATTGCTGCGTTTCGAGAAAAGCGGGGTTTCGCCTGGTATAGTCGCGCTGCCTGAGGGGATAGAGATCATAGGCAAATGGGCGTTATCTGGATTTTCCTGCGGCATATTGTGCATGCCGTCGACGCTCAAGCATATCGACAAATCGGCGTTTAGCGGGGCTAATGTGAAGGAGATACGATTTGGCTCCTGCAAGCTTGAAACAATAGAGCGGATGGCTTTCACCGGTTGCGGGGCCAGGACTGTGATTCCGGACACTGTGAGGAAAATTGGGGCGTTCAGTTTAGGAAACCTGGAGATTGGGTCGAACAAGACTATAAGGCTGCCATCTGCGCTTCGGTTTCTGGGATATAGCGCGTTGAATATCGGAGCCATTGATCATTTGGTAGTTGATGAGCGCTTGGTGACGGATGAGACAAACCTGGAGATCTCGATCTTGTCGAGCTTGCAAAACGATCAACTGATAATGATTCACGTGTTTCGGGGGGAGGAGGAAATATACAGCTTTATTATGTGCAGGGGACGGGACATTGACAAGAACCGGGAGCGCAGGTTTTGGGCGAGGCCGATAATAGGCTCTCATGGCCTTGATTTCTGGGAATATGACTACAGCTTCGACAAGCTGGAGAGCATCATGTTCAAGGTTGTCATGGCCGCGAATCGGGTCGTTTGGCCTATCGAGCTTCGGGACAGCGACAAGGAGAGGTACACTTCGTATGCCAAGGATCACTATCAGGAGCTAATGGGAGGGAAGGAAGAAAATATCGAGGCGATAAGGGCATACGGGGAGCTGGATTTGATATCTTTATATCACCTAAAGGCTTTATTTAGGCTGGCTCAGGAAAAGAAAAACGTGGAGCTGACCGCTTACTTGCTGGATCTGATAAACAGGAAATTTGGGAGCAAGGGGAAGTCTTTGAAGCTATAGGAGGGGGATTTCATGAGTTCAGTTAAGGAGATTTCCGGGCTTACGATTAAAGAGGACGTATTGTCCAGTTGCGCGGATAACAATTCGATAGATGAAACCGTGGCTTTGCCTGAGGGGATAGAGAGAATAGGCGAGAAGGCAATGGCGGAGTTTATATGTGGAACCCTGGTCATGCCAGCGTCGCTTAAGGAAATAGATGCGTTGGCTTTCGAAAACGCCAGCATCAAAGAGATAGACTTTTCGGCATGCAAACTCGAGAGGATAGGCGAGAAGGCGTTTGGCAATTGCAGGGCGAAGGCAACTCTGCCGGATTCTGTGACGTATATATCGTCAGAGGGAGTATTGGGCCTTGATATAGGAGACAATGCTGAAATTAGGTTGCCTATGTCTTTGGGCTTCATCGGGGACAAGGCTCTGGACTTAAGCCATACGGTATTGGTAAGAGCGGATGAAGGGGTTATTACGAAGAGCACCAACTTTTACAGCTCTATCGTGACATCCTTGCCTAGCGACAAATGGGTGTATGTTTACGCAACAAGAAACGGGAGGCTGGTCAACAAGTTTGTCATATCGGCAGAGATTTGCAATGGCAAGACATTGCCTGACTTTATTGGGGATTCGGGAATAGACTGCGAGATCTACGACAAAAACTTTGGCTTGATAAAAAATCAGCTATGCAAAAAAGCGGTGGCGGGTTGCAGGGTGCTATATTCGAAAAACATCAAGAATGCTGGGGACAGGTTCTTCTTCTCTTATTACCTGAAGAGTTGCATCAACGGCTGCCAGCCCGAAGAAATCGTGAAAACTTTCGGGTTTGCGCTAAACGAGTTCATGATTCCTGAGCATCTGGAAGAACTCTTGGAAATGGCCAGGGAAAGCGAGAATGTTGTTTTAGTCGCATATATTCTGGATGTCATAAACCGCAACTATGGGGCGATTGGAAAGCCTTTGGGTTTGTAGGGCAGGAGCGGGAATAGGGCAGGAAGGGGAGCAGGACAGAGCAGGCGGGATCAGAAGAAGGAGCGAGTCAGGGAGCAACAACCGGGGGTGATGCGCCAATTGGACTATTTATCGAAGTGCTACGGCTTTACGATAGAAGGCGGCGTTCTGCTCTGCCACAACATCCACTCTGGATCAAGCGAGGATCTCGTGATCCTGCCTGAGGGGATAAGAGTGGTAGCGGAGAGAGCAATGGCTGGGTTTGAATGCAGGAAGCTGGTCATGCCAGCGTCTCTTGTTGAGATTGAAAAGGAGGGTTTCAAGTTTGCGGAGATAAAGGAGATTGATTTTGGCTCTTGCAAGCTTGAGAGAATGGGGTATGAGGCGTTCCGGGGCTGCAAGGCCAAGACGGTTTTGCCGGATTCTTTGAAAATAATCGACGCTTGGGCGGCCACTGACCTTGTTATCAGCGAGGGAAAAAGGGTTAGGTTGCCTAGCGATTTAAGCTTCATTTGCTCTCATTCGATAAACCTGGAGAATGTGCGGGAGATTGAGATAGATGAAAGAGCGGTTAAGGAAAGCACAAACTTTCTGGGCGCGATAAGGTCAGGCCTACCCAACAAGCTGGGCAGATGGGTAACCGTACGGGTATTCAGGGGTGATACGGTCGTTAATGAATTTATCATAACTGACTTCTATGAGGGCTGGGGTTGCAACTTTATCAAGCAGGACGGCATTGACTACAGGAGGTATGATGACAACTTCGATCAGCTGCAGGACGAGTCGTGCAAGTTTCAGATGGCGGTTTACAGGGTTTCATGGCCATACGATTTGCCGCCTGAAAGAAAGGCCTTCTATGATTCTTACGCCTGCAAGGAGATTTTAAAGAAGAAAATTGGCAAAGGCAAGATTGTCTTGGCGGAATGCTTGGGAATGCTGGAGAAGCGAATCCTTCCCCAACACTTGGCAGAGATACTGGTTGCCGCGTCACAGAAGAAGAATCTTGAGATGAGCGATTGCTTGCTGGACTTGATAAGGCGGAATCATGGGATAGCTGCTAAGAGCTTGGACTTGGAGCTGTAGCGAAAACGATGGGTGATCTTTGGATACAAAGCGCGTCTCGCAATATTCTCTCAGGTTAAAAGCGCTTTTTCTTGAAAAAAGGAGAGATCGAGTTCGAAATAGCTAACGGAATATTGTCAGGATATGATAGAGTTCCTGAAAAGCTTGATGTTGTTGTCCTGCCCAAAGGCGTAAGAGTGCTATGTGAGAGATCATTGGAAGAATTCGCTTGCCGGAAGCTCGTGATGCCCTCAACAATGGAAACCATCGCTGAATATGCATTTAAAAACGCAGACATAGGCAGTATAGATTTTGGCGGTTGCAAGCTTCAAGTTATTGAGGATCACGCTTTTGAGAATTGCAAGGCCAAAGTTGAGCGGATTCCGGATTCAGTGCATACTATAGGCGCTTTTGGAATGTATGATCTGAACATCGGTGATGGGAAAACAATTAAACTTCCCAGAACTCTTGGAAACATAGGCACAAATGCGATAAACTTTGCCAAAGCGAGCATTGTTGAAGTGGATGAAGATAGCCAATCAAGGCTGTACTCATCAGTTCTTTCAACTTTTAAATTGTCCAGAGATGACGACTGGCTGACGTTGAAAGTATTCAGGAGAAAGCTATTAATTCAAGAATTTGTCATATCCAGCGAATTTGGCTCAGTTAGAGGCCCTAGACAACTTATGGAGTGGAATGGAGTGAATTACCAGCTCTATGATAAGTGGTTTGACAAAGTTCAGAACAAGCAATGCAAATTGGAAATGGCGCGTCTTAGGGTAAAATGGCCTATTAAGCTGCCTGTGGATCTGGAGATAAAATATCTTTCGTATTTGACACTGGACGAGCTTTTGAAGAACGGCAAAAACTTATCTGAAGTTCACAGGAATCAATTGGAAAAAGGGATACTTCTCTCTCACATGAAGGAAAGCTTTGAGGTTGCTGCGCGAGAAAACGATGGAGAAAGAATCGCGTTCTGGCTGGAGGTTTTAAACCGCAATTATGGGAAGCTTGAAAAGTCACTTGAGCTTTAGGCGAAATATGGAGAATATCTGGAGAGTAAGCATTCGCCAAGACTCTTCCGGTGCCATGCAAGTCGTACTGACGAGCATTGTTGCCCGCCTTTGATGACAGGCGGGCATGACGGCCCACTGTCTGCTAGTAGGTGTACATATAAGCTTGAATGAAAGCTCGAATTAATTTGACTATAGATATTCTGGATATTCTTATGAAAGGAGGGAAGACCATGTTCACTGTCAGAAATGGAGTTTTGACCGGCTACAAACCAAGTCCCGAAAAGCTTGACGTTGTAGTCTTGCCTGAAGGAATAAAAGTATTGCGGTGCAGATCGTTGGAAAAGTTCGCTTGCAAGAAGCTTGTAATGCCCTCAACGCTTGAAGTCATCGATGAATTAGCCTTTCTAAGTGCAGACATAAGCGTTTTGGATTTTGCCGACTGCAAG
>JAISWZ010000576.1 GCA_031270945.1 Clostridiales bacterium
AAAAAATAAAAAAGCGAAAGGCCTATCGCCTTTCGCTTTTTTATTTCTCTAACGGCAAAAGTGGCAAGCCACATAATGGCCATCCTTAAGCATGCCAAGGTCAGGCGGCGTTTTCTCGCAGATAGGCTGGCATTGCTGGCAGCGCTTGTGAAAAACGCATCCAGACGGGGGATTGATTGGGCTTGGCGGCTCTCCGCTTAATATTATCCTGGCTTTCTTCTCTCCAAACACTGCGTTGGGCACAGCGGAGAACAGCGCTTTTGTATATGGATGAAGCGGATCGCCGCAAATGTCGTCAGTGAGCGCCAGCTCCACAATCCTTCCCAAGTACAGCACGGCAATCCTGTCTGAAATGTAGCGCAAAGATCCCAGGTCATGGGATATGAAAAGGTATGTCAAGCCAAGCTCAGTTTTCAGCCGGTTAAACAAGTTGAGGATTTGGGCTTGAATGGACACGTCCAAAGCTGACGCTGGCTCATCGCACACAATGAAGCGAGGCTTGACAGACAATGCCCTGGCTATGGCAACCCTCTGCCTTTGGCCTCCAGAGAACTCATGGGGATATCTTGTTGCGCAGGACGGTTCGAGACCTACCAGCTCAAGAAGCCTTAGCATCTCATCTTCAAGCTTTTTGCCTTTCAAGAGCCCATGGTACCTCATGGGCTCTCTCAAGATCTCCCCAATGGTCATCCTGGGGTTCAAAGAGCTAAACGGATCTTGAAAGATGATCTGCATCTCTGTTCTGGCTTTTCGCATCTCCCGCCCATTTAAGCTGGCTAAATCCCTGCCGTTAAAAATGACGCGGCCGCTTGTGGGCTTCAGCAGATGAAGAATGGACTTTCCCAAAGTGGATTTGCCGCATCCAGACTCCCCTGCCAACCCCAGAGCCTCGCCTTCATTGATGTGAAGGCTTACATTGCTCACCGCTTGCACAGCGTCCTTTTTAGCAAAAAGCTTGGGTGATCTCACGTAGTAGTTCTGGCAGAGATCTTCAACTGAAACCAATTCAGCCAATGTCCCCACCCCGCTTTTCTTTCTGAACCCCGCACCGGACAAAGTGACCTGGGCTTGCCTCCCAAAGCTCTTGGGCTTTTTCCCTGCATTCGTCCTGGCACATGCCGCAGCGAGGGTGAAACCTGCAACCCGATGGCCATGCCCTTGGAGATGGTATCGTCCCTGGAATGGAAACGAGGTTTTTTCTTTTCTCGCTCAGGTTTGGCACGGACTCCAGAAGCCCCTTTGTGTACGGATGCAGCGTATTGGTGAACAGCTCTTTGCTTGACGCGCTTTCAACGATCTGCCCGGCGTACATTACCGCAACAGTATCGGCCATCTCAGCAACCAAGCCCATGTTGTGGGTTATCAGAAGCACAGCCATTTTGTTCTTCTTTCTCAGCTCATTCAAAAGCTCCATGATCTGAGCCTGTATCGTCACATCCAGAGCCGTGGTAGGCTCGTCAGCTATAAGCAAATCCGGGCGGCAAGCCAAGGCTATAGCGATCATCACTCTCTGTCTCATTCCGCCTGAAAGCTGGTGCGGAAAAGCGCCCAGCTGCCTTCTTGGCTCTGTCATCCCAACCTCAGCCAGCAATCCGCAAGCCGCGTTTTCAGACTCTCTTCGCCCCATGCCTTTGTGCAGCTGAAGAACCTCTGTTATCTGCCGTCCAACAGCAAGAGTCGGATTTAAGCTTGTCATGGGCTCCTGGAACACCATTGATATGCGGTTGCCCCTAATGGCTCTCAGCTTCTGGTCAGGGCAGGCAAAAAGGTCAACAGAAGCTCCATCTGAGAAAAACGTCATCTCATCGGCCAAAACCTGGGCTGGAGGGCTTGCCAGCAGGCGAAGCAAAGACATTGCTGTAACGCTTTTGCCGGATCCGCTCTCTCCAACAATCGCAGCCACCTCGCTTTGCTTTATTGAGAAGCTTGCCCCCGAGACGACAGTGGTGCTTTCCCCGTCCGTCCTGAATGCGACGCTCAGGTTTTTCACCTGCAAAAGGTTTTCCAAACGGACACCGCCTTTCATCGCGAGGCTCTTGGATCCAGGGCGTCTCTCAACCCGTCTCCAATAAAGTTCAAGGAAAGCGTCACAACCAGGATCAGCAAGCCTGGAATGACAGCCAGCCAGGACGAGGTTCTCAAAAAGTCCTGCCCCACCTTCAGCATCGCGCCCCAGCTGGGAGTAGGCTCCTGCACCCCAAGCCCCAGGTAGGAAAGGCTTGACTCCACTATTATCGCGTACGCCACGTTAAGCGTAGCGCTTACTATGATAGGTGACAGGGCGTTTGGCAGGATGTACCGGATGATGATATAAAAATGGCTATATCCCATCGCCCTGGCCGATTGGACAAAATCCTGCTCTTTCAAGCTTAGGCACTGCGCCCTGGACTGCCTGCAAATCCCCATCCAGCTAAACATTCCTATTATGGCCATGACGTTTATGATGCTTGCGTGAAAGACAGAGTTGGCTATCAATATCAGGAAAAATGACGGTATGCAGCTTAAGAGCTCTGTGAACCTCATCACCGCCATGTCAGCCAAGCCTCCAAAATATCCGGCGCATAGCCCCAGCGGTATCCCGATCAGCAAAGAGATGAGCGCCGCTATAAACCCAACGGACAAGGACATCCGCCCTCCAAATATGCAGCGGGTCAAGTAGTCCCTGCCAAACTGGTCAGTCCCAAACAGGTACTTGCCTTTGAACATAGGTATCGGCTTTCCGTCAGTCAAGTCTTCCAGATGAAGCTCGTCATATGGAAAAGGGGAGACCAGCGGCGCGGCAGCGGCCAGAGCCACCAGCGCGATAAGCGCAACCGCGCCGCAGACAGCAAGCTTTGTCCTGCAAAATCTCCGCAGCGTAACGCTTTTCATGTATATCACCTTTGCCGCATATCCCAATAGTTCTTTTGATTTTGGGACACGCTCTCAATTAGAAAAAGTCCTGGCGAATGCTATTAGTGCATATCCCAAAATTCCTATAGTGGCGCAATAAAAGTCAAAGTACTGCTTTAGCGCGTGACTTTTGCAAGCCATAAAATAAATTTTGGGATATGCACTTAATACTGGATGCGCGGATCCACAAGCACATACAGCAGGTCAGACAAAAGCATGCCTGCCATGACCAAAATGGACGAAAACAATGTCACTGCCATGATAACTGGATAATCCCTGTTGAGAACAGCCATGGTTCCATACCGTCCCAGCCCTGGGATCCCAAACATGTTTTCAATCACAAAGCTCCCGCTGACAAGCCCTGGCAAAGATCCGCCAAGCATAGTGACAACTGGTATGCAGGAGTTGCGGAAGGTGTGTCGCCAAGTGATCACGCTCTCCTTCAGCCCTTTGCTCCTGGCTGTCCGAATGTAATCCTGCTCCATTACGTCCAGGAAGCTGGCTCTTTGGTACCTCATCCAGCTGCCTATTCCAGCGAACGACAGCGCTATGGCTGGCATGATCATGTGCCTCAGCCTATCAAGCAGGATCACGTGCCAAGATCCTTTTAGCCCGACAGTGACAAGCCCCATGGAAGGCAGCCATCCCAGCTGGAGAGTGAAGAACAGTATCAGCAGTATTCCAAACCAGAAGCTTGGCATCGACATGCCGACAAAGGCGAAGAGAGAAAGCGCGTGATCCGAGATTTTGTACTGGTGCTTCGCGCAGTATACTCCCAATCCCACGCCCAGCAGCATCTCCAGAAGAAGCGCTGTAATGGACAGCTGGATCGTAGGGGTTATTCGAGCCCCTATCTCTTTTATCACAGGCTGCCTGCTCAGGTATGAGTATCCCCAGTTGCCCCGCAGAACCTCTTTGAGCCATGCCACGTAGCGCACCATTACCGGCTTGTCCAGCTGAAGCTTCTCTCGGACTGCCTCTATGGACACCGGGTTCTTCAGCTCTTCAGGGTTAAGGTACATGGTCGCCGCGTCTCCTGGCGCCAGATTCATAAGGCAATAGGAAATCAAAGATATTCCTAAAAGCATTGGAATCATCGTAAGCAGCCTTTTAATGATGTACCGCATGGCTTCACTGCTCCTTGACTTGATTCTCGCATATTCCAAAACTAGTTAAAAAGCGCGGAAAAAGGCATGCGATGCTTCAACAGCGCTTGTCTCAGGCACGGGCGAGCAAACTTGCGCGGCTTTTCCAGCGCCATGCTTTAAGTGCATATCCCAAAATTCCATTAAGGCGCCGAATAGTCATCGCGATGCTTTAACGCGTGACTTTTTCAAGCCATGGAATTAATTTTGGGACATGCTTTAAGTTTGGCATATGCTGCGGCAAAAAAGACATGCGCCAAAAGGCGCCCAAAGGGCGCCCATTAGTGCATATCCCATGCCTACTTCTCGAAATAAACCTTGCTGAAATCGACCCAAGGCGGATAGATCCCTGAGAATCCTGCGCCATCAACGTTAAGGCCAGAGTTCGTCCCCCAAATCCTTGGCATGTTCCAAGTGAAGATTTGAGCACGATCTTCTGTCAGCGTCTTTTGGATCAATTCATAGTTCTCCCTTTGCTTCTCAGTATCAACTGTGCCCTTGGCGTCCTTGAATGCTTGGGCTACCACAGGGTTGTCGTAGTTGTAATAAGGAGACAGGGTAAACACTACCTCGTAGTTGGCAGATACAGGCCCAACAGAAGGCCCGCTTCCGTTTCCTGCGAGCTGGTATTCGCCCTTGCTGTAGACCAGGTCAGAGAACACAGCTGTTTCAACTGAGGTATAAGTCAAGTCTATGCCAGCCTTCTTGAAGCTGTCCTGCATGATAACCGCGTTTCTGTCATTCGCGGCGTACGTCAAAACTTCAAGCTTAAGCTTTTCTCCGTCTTTCTCGCGGATCCCGTCAGCGCCCAGAACCCAGCCTTCCTGATCCAAGATCGCCGCCGCCTTTTCCTGGCTGTACTCAAACGCTTCAGGATCGGCCACAGAAGGGTTGTAATACTGATCAACTGGCGTGAACGCGCTGTCAAGCGCTGCGGCGCCGTTCTTCTGCGCCAGTATCAATGACTGCCTGTCTATCAAAAAGCTCACAGCCTTGCGGATGGGAAGCTGGCTCAGAAGCGGATCGTTGTGGTTGACCATGAATATTCCCAGGTTTGCGGACGGCTTGAAGTAAAACTTGAAGCCCTCAGCTCCCTCTAGCACCTGGAACGTGTTCTCGTAGTTCACCTGCGCCAGTTGAACCTGCTTAGACTCAAAGGCCAGAGCAAGCGCTGTTGCGTCAGGAATCAGCTGCAAAACAACGCTTTCAAGGTACGGCTTTTGATCCCAGTACTCATCAAAGCGCTCAAAGCGCAAATATTCGCTCTCCACGCGCTCAACCAGCTTAAAGGGCCCTATGCCTACCAGCTTTGACAGATCGGAGATCTCGTCCCATATGGTTGGATCAATGTCCTTCCAGATGTGCTCCGGTATAAAGCTTATCTCAGCCAATGTAGTATAGGCGAATGTGGCGTCAAGCTCGGACAGGGTGAACTTGACAGTTAAGTCATCCACTTTTTCAGCCTTAAAGTTGCTGAAGTCATAGGAAAGATCCACTGAGTCGATGCGAGGGTAGTAGTCAAAGAAAAAAACAATGTCATTGGCCGTGAAAGGCGTTCCGTCATGCCATGTCACTCCTGGGCGAAGCTTCACGTCGTATGTCAGCCCATCGCTAGAAAGCTCATATTTCTCAGCCAGCCTTGGTATAAGCTCAGATTTCTCGTTTACGACAAACAGCGTGTCCCAGGTAAGCTCCCTGACAAAATTTCCAGGGCCATCACCAGTCAGGATAAAGTTTGGCCTTGTCAAGTCGTAGGGATACCCAAAGTACAGCGTTCCGCCATACTTCTCATCTTCTGCCGACACTGGCGCTGGCGCTGCTTGCGTATCTGGCGCTGTATCTGGCGCGGTTGTTGGGGCTTCTTGCGCGGCGTTTCCGCTTGCCGTAGGCGCGTTGCCATTCGAGCAGCCGGACAAGACAGCAAACCCCATGACAAGAGCGCAAAGAAGCGCTATCATTCTTGTTTTCATTAATGCTCCCCCTTGTGTAGTCTATGCTTGCGAGCAGCAAGATCATATCCCGAACTTGATTTCCAAGCTAAGAAAAAGGCATGATTTCGGCAATTCGTCTTGCATTAGGCAAGCGCAATATTTCTCCTTTTCTTGGAATTTGGGATAAGGTCAGTACAGAAAACAAAGCTTATTATGCATATATGTTTCTGCATAGCCTAATAATTGTAGCATACGCCATTGACGCTTGTCAAGCTTTAATAAAGGATATTTATTATATGTTTTTATCGTATATCCTTGTTTTTATAGACTTCTTGCGCACGAATTAATATCTTGTGTCTAAATATGGCATCTCGCTAAAATTTATGGATATATTCTTGGGCAAGCGCCATCCCGCAAACACAACAAACCCCTCCTTGCCAAAGGCAAAGAGGGGTTTGTGCTTTAAAGGAGGGGTTTGTGCTTTAAGTGAAAGTGATTAATATATAGATATATTTGAACGCGTCAGGGCAATGGTGCCTTATGAAAAGGAATCAAGAGAACTAAGTGCATATCCCAAAATTCCGAAATGGCGCCGGAAAAATCCTGGCGAATGCTTCAACGCCGGATTTTTCCGGCACCTCGGAATTAATTTTGGGATATGCTCTAAGTTTAAGCCACTCACGAAAAAACTGCCGCAGTAGGAGTAAGTGGCGATTCCGTCCGACAGGAGCCGGTCGTTGGCGTCATAATCATACTCCGTTCGGGCCCAGTCGTCAACCCTGGCTGTCCGGTTGCCCGCTCCGTCGTATTCGTAGAGAGTCAGGAAGTGTCCGTCGACGCCGAACTTCTGCCGGACTTCGTTCAGGACGCTGTCCTTCATCGCCTGGCTTGAGATCGTGATCTCCTCGCTGACCAGCCGATGGAGCCTGTCATACGCAGGACGTAAGCGTACTAGATCTCGCTCCAAAGGTCGGCGGAAACGGGTTGAGCAAGAGGCGGTTTCAAAATGCCAGAAGCCGCAACTGAGCAAAGGAAAATCTCTTCTATCAAAAAGCTTCAACCAAGAAAGCTTAAAGCTATCATAAAACAGGCTATTCGACTTCAAAGAGCAGCCCGTTTTATCGTGCAATTTTGGAGCAACTCTCCAACCTATGTTCGTGAAGTTGAATAGATACCCCCAAGTTGGCGTTCAGCCAAAACATTTAAAATACGATAAAACTCAGTTCTTTCATTTTGCTTCATAATATTCATTCAATAAATTCATTTTCACAAGTTTATTATAAAGATTTTTATATAATTCGGTTTTCATAAGCTCAATAATGCTGTAGTGCTCATCATCGCCAAGTTCGAAGAAAATAATTTCTGAGCTTGAATCTAGAAAAACGGCATCTTCAGCAAGTGATTCTTGCAAAACTTCTAGTGCTGGCGAGCTATATTTGATAGCGTTGAAATTAGAAAGCAAAAAAAGGGTTGGTTTTCTATATGATGAATTCGACTTAATCACCTTATTTATATAACTGGAATGTTGATAAGCATCTTTATATCCGTCACGAAGTTCAACAAATATTCCTTTTATAATGCAGTCTGGATGTAATCTGGCTGGAAAAAAATATGAATTAGATGCAATTATTTCAAATCCACAGTTTTGCAACTCACTTATATATAATTTGAACAAAGAGAATTTTTCTTTAGAATTCCATTTTTGATTTAAATACGATCCGCAATTCAAAACAGTTCTTATAGTTATATAACCAGTTATATAATAATTTTCACTTGACAATGATATTCCTGAATATTCATGTGTATTTTTTTCAAAAAAATCTAGATCTATAATACCGATGTCATCGCGACGAGCATTCAATTCGCGTAAAAATTTTTCCTTTGAATCTCTTCTTTTAATATAAAATGAATAGATTTTTCTATCGGAAATCGTACGGAATGATACAGAATTTATATATACTCCAAATTCGTATAGCAATCGTGATATTTCTTCCCACTTTTCTATCCAATTAATTTTTTCGTAGTGTTTGGTCAGCGAAAGAATTAGCATTGAAAACTCTCTTTCTTTCATTATACGCCTCTCCTATTTCCAGACATAACATTTAAAATATTTTATCTAATAAATGGTTCCACTGTCATAAATAATTGTCTTGATTTACGCCATTTTCCGATATGCATGTGTTATTATCCGACCTGGTGGCTATATGCCCTGAGAGTTGGATTCTGTTGGTTTTTAGCCAATGCCACGCATCACTGGCGAAAGCCCGTCAGGCAAGCGGCTCGGCTACTTCCTGGCATCCGCCCCCATGATAAGCATGCGCTAGGCGGGCACGACTGACGGGATTCCCTAAATCACGTTGCACAGGGGCTTAAGGGATCAAGCCGCAACCCAGCCCACAAAGGCACCCGGTATGACTTAGGCTCATGAGAAGGGCGAGCGTATAGTCCAGCAAAAGACAGGGAAGATTCTTGACACAGCCATCCTTCCCGAGGCCAGTCTTGCGCTCGCTGACTACATTGAGAACGGGCGCCCAAAAGCCGAAGGCGTTGACAACGTCTTCATCAGGCATGTGCATCCATTCACAGCCATGTCCAGAGCGCTTGTTGTATTCAAGCGGTACAATGAAATGGCTGGCATCACAAAAACTTTGGGGTTCCATTCGCTTCGCAGGAAGCTCGGGAAAGACCTCGTTAGATCGGGGACACCTCTCGAAATTGTCGTGGAGCATGATTTTTTGTTTCCGCTACAGTATATGTCGGCACCGCGCCGCCGCTTGTTGACTGGATCCATCCGGACCCCAGCTCATGGCTCGCCCACGCTATCAGGATCGTAGTGGCATTTGAGCAAGTCAACAACGCTTTCGTCATGCTGTCGGGGTTGGCTGCCAGATACGTTTCCTGTTTCAATTATTAATTAAACTCAAATTGTCCTATCAATTTTCACCCATAAACATATCAATCATCATCTCACGGTTATATTTTATCCGTATTAATTTTGAAAAATATACTTTTAACTCAACTGCCAAATAGGAATCAGTCATCATTGCATCTATGGGTAATTTTATTGCCCATAGCAAAAATTCTTCAGATATTAAAGATGCTAGTTGCAATATTAGCATATAATCCCAGTCTTGAAAATCGATATCACACGCAGTCAATGTATGTTTTACCAATTTTACGAGTGTGTTCGGCGTGATTTCTAACAGCTTTTTTCTTGATGCTATTATTCTCTCCATGTATGAAGTGGCACAATAGTAAGTTAACAATATGTAAATTACAGCAGAAGCCAATTCTATAGGCAGGTTTGAAATTAAGTTTATATTGTCATATAAATC
>JAISWZ010000014.1 GCA_031270945.1 Clostridiales bacterium
GCATACGCGCCTGAAACATCTCCGTTTCCATCCAGGATTTCATGCACCCCTCCGAGATAGAACTCCGGAGATCCCATCACTTCCAATCCAACGCACACAGCCGCTTGCCTCAAGTGCTGGCTTGCACCAAATCCGCCTATCTTTCCAGGCGACGAGCTGGCTATAGCTCCAGGCTTTCCTTGCCAAGCGCCCTGCCCGTATGGCCTTGACGCAACATCTAGAGCGTTTTTCAGAACCGCTGGAATCGAGCGGTTGTACTCTGGGGTCACAAACAGCACCCCGTCAGAGCTTTTCACTTCTTCCCTAAAATCCAGCCATTCCTGAGGCGGTTCAGCCTCCAGATCCTGATTGAATAGCGCAAGCCTTGAAATGTCGATCAGCTTCCCCTCAAAATCTTCAGGAAGCTTCTTTGAAATCGCCAGCGCTATCTTCTTTGAAAAAGAGTCTTTTCTTAAGCTTCCGACCAGTATGCCTATGCTGTAGGACATCGTTAATCCTCCGTTCGCTTTGAATTCTTAAGCTTTGCGTTCTCTAAATCTCCTCAGATCTTCAGCTTCTTAGATCTTCAGCTTCTCAACCATCGCCTCAAACTCCTCTGGCGCTGGATCTGTTCCCTTCCCGTGGATCACGAGATTGTCAGAATCGTACCTGGGTATCACGTGTATGTGGAAGTGCGGGATCTGCTGCCCCGCAGGCTCTCCGTTGTTCTGAAGAATGTTCAGCCCGTCTATCGGAAGGGTCTGCTTAATCTTCGCGGCTACTCCAGACGCCGCAGCGAACGCCTTCGCAACAGCTGAAGGGCTCAGATCGAAGAGCGTATCGTAGTGCTCCTTTGTCAAAACCAAGCACTCTCCCTGGTTTGTGGGAAACCGGTCTAGAATGACAAGCACGTCATCGTTTTCGTAGATCTTGTATGACGGAATGTCGCCTGAGATTATCTTGCAGAAAATGCAGTCTTCTTTCATCTTAATCCTCCTTCGGCGGGGGCGCCGCCCCCGCCGGATCATTATATGCAAAAATAGGTGAATGCTCAGCATTTCCCAAATGTTATATCTGCGCTTCTTATTAGATCAAGCCCCGCGCTTCTTATTAGATAAAACCCCGCACTTCTGCCTTGGTCTTTCTCTCGCCCTACTTCGAAAGCTCCTTCTCCAAAGCCTCCATCTCATCCACCAGCTGAGCGAACAGCTGCATTCCTTCCCTCACTGGCGCGGGAGTAGACATGTCCACTCCCGCTTCTTTGAGAGTGTCCACCGGATACTTGCTGGATCCGCTCTTGAGGAAGCCTTTGTATTGCTCAACAGCCTCAGGCCCGCCTTCAAGTATCCTCTTTGAGAAAGCGACAGCGGCAGAGAAGCCTGTTGCGTACTTGTATACGTAAAACGCGTTGTAGAAGTGCGGCACCCTTGACCATTCATATGCGATCTGGTCGTCTGACACAACATCCTCGCCGTAATAAGCCTTGTTGAGCTCCAGGTAAAGCGCGTTCAAGGACTCGCTTGTCAAAGCCTCCGATGCCTCCGCCAGCTCATGGGTTCTCTTTTCGAATTCCGCGAACATAGTCTGCCTGAACACTGTTGTTCTGAACTGCTCCAAGAAGAAGTTGACAAGGTAAGCCTTCTTCCTGGGATCCGTCTCTGTCCTGCGAAGGTGATCGAGAAGAAGCGACTCGTTTACTGTAGACGCCACCTCAGCCAGGAATATCGGGTAGTCAGCGTAAGCGTAAGGCTGGTTTCCCCAAGTGTGCCAGCTATGCATGGCATGCCCCATTTCATGGGCCAGGGTAAACATGTCATCGATCTTGCCGTCATAGTTCAAGAGGACAAACGGATGGCATCCGAATGCTCCCCAAGCAAAGGCGCCGCTTCTCTTACCCTTGTTCTCCAAAACGTCAACCCATCCGCCAGCAAGGCCTTCCCTGGCGGCCTCTACATACTCCGCGCCTAGCGGCTTGAGCGACTCAAGCACTGTCTCCTTTGCCTTTTCGTAAGTCATCTCCGTGTCTACGTCAGGAACGATAGGCGTAAACAAGTCATACATGTGAAGCTCGTCCACTCCAAGAACCTTCTTGCGAAGCTTCATGTACCTGTGCATGTGCGGAAGCGCTTCCCTTATGGCTTGAACCAGGCTTTCGTATACCCCTGGCTGGATGTTGTCAGAGTCCAGCGACGCCTCAAGGCTTGAGCTGTACTTTCTCTGGGAAGAGAAAAACAGGTCTGCCTTGACTGAAGAGCCGTAGCATGTCGCCAAGGTGTTCTTGTGGGCCAAAAACGGCTCGTAGTATGACTCAAACACTGACTTTCTCAGTGCCCTGTCTGTAGACTCCATAAGCCCGCCGTACTTGCCGTGGGAAACCTCAACCTCTTTGCCGTCAGAGCCTTTCGCTGGCCTGAACGTAAGATCAGCGTCATTTAGCATGGAGAAAATGTTGTCTCCAGCATCCCCTATCTCCTTTGCCTCAGCCAGCACCTTTTCTATCTCAGGCGCAAGCACGTGTTCCTGAAGCCTGAACAAGGAGTCAAACATGTGCTCGTAAAGCGCCAGCTTCGGCTCTTCCGCAATGAACTCCTTGATCTTCTCCTGCCCGATGGATATCAAAAGGGGATTCACAAAGGAAACCGCCCCCATCTCCTTGGTTCCCATCCTGTCCGCCAGATCCGCCATGCCCTGCGCCACAGCGTCCAGAGCGTTTTCGTTCTTCTTAAGCTGGCCGTAAACGTACAGCGTCTCAGCCTTTTGCATCATGGATTCCATCGCCTCGAAAAGGCCGTACAGATCCTTCCCTGACTCAATGGGCTTCCCAGCCCTCAACCCGAATTCCTCGGTCTCCTTCATGACCTCGCTAACTCCGGTTTTCCAGGCTTCATCGCTTTCCACCAGATCGCTTAGCCGCCATTTCATCTCGTCCGGAACTTCGCTTCTCAACGGTGCCGCTTTCTCTTTTTCCATACAGTCCTCCTATGACTTGCCGCGCTTGATTTGCATTTCCCGAACTTTTATATATTTTATAGAAAGTTCGGCTGGCGCGGCATAGTATGCAAGTATGGGGCAAGCCTTTCTTGCTCCGTAATGCTCATATAGCTTTCCCAAGTTTCAAAGGTTTTTGCGTTTTGCATCAAGCCAAATCCCAGCCCAATCTCCCAAAACCCGCCTAGGGCAGGTTCTGCCCTAGGCAGTTGCCTGCAAGCGAAAGCTTGCAGGCAACTGCCAAATCTCTAAGCTCTAAGCTTGGATTAACGCACAGCACTTCTTGAGCCTATGAATAATTCTTGGAATAATTAGAGTAAAGTCCTTTCCCTCTGTCTAAAGTGATCTCATTAGTGGGAACAATTATAACTGGCGGCTTGCCCAAATTTCCTTGATTGGCGCCTAAGCCAGTCCAGCTTGAGAGCTTTCCGCCAAGTGCGCCCCAAAACCCCCAGGAATCTGGATATGATTTGCGAATTTTCGGCATTTGCGGCTCATTCTTGGGCTTTGTCCTTTACAATAGGCCCTTGCAAGGATTATAATACAAGAGAAGGCCGTCAAGCAACGGCTTGTGATCGCAAGTGGCATCGCGGCATAACTCTCTGCAAGAGCGAAAGGCTCTTTTCGCTCACTGTTGCACCTTTGGCTTAGAGCTATCCCAAATCTCTTTTTAGCGCCAGTTTAAGTTTGGATAGCTGTCACTCACCAAAAGCCGGCTCAATCATTAACAGTATAACACAAAACCAGGAGGCTGGAAATATGAAGGAACCTTTGAAAATCCTGCTCGTCGCGTCAGAGGTTACGCCGTACGCGAAAAGCGGGGGCCTTGGGGACGTAGCCGGCTCTTTGCCGCAAGCCCTAAAATCGCTAGGGGCAGATGTTAGGGTTGTGTTTCCGAAATACAAGACCGCAGACGAGTCTTCAATGAAGAACCTGCGATACGTGGACAGCTTCACCGTCAACCTGTCCTGGCGCAGGCAAAGCGCGTCTATCTTCCAGTTTGACGGGGACGGAGACGTTCCCATGTACACTATCCAAAACGACTACTACTTCAACAGGGACGGTTTCTACGGATACGGGGATGATTTCGAACGGTTCGCCTTCTTCTCGAAAGCTGCCGTTGAATTTTTAGCCAAGGTTGATTTCAAGCCAGACGTCCTGCATTTCAATGACTGGCAAACCGGGCTTGGCTGCGTGTACCTGTCGGAGATTTACAAAGGATTCCTTTTCTTTGAGAACATGAAATCCCTTTTCACAATCCACAACCTTCAGTACCAGGGAGTGTTCGGCAGGGACGCGCTCTGGGCTGCGGGGCTTGATGACACCTACTTCACAAATGGCGCCCTTGAGTTTTACTCCAATGTCAGCTTCATGAAAGCTGGGCTTGTCTTTTCTGACGCTGTAAGCACCGTCAGCGAAACCTACGCGAAGGAGATCCAAACCTCGCAGTACGGGTATGGCATGGATGGACTCCTTAGATCCAGAAGCGACAAGCTCTTTGGCATTGTAAACGGGGTTGACGCAAAGGTAACTACAGAGAACAACACGCATCTCTACAAAAACTACTCCATTGACGATCTGGACAGCAAAAAGTACAACAAGAGAAAGCTCCAGGAACACCTAGGCCTTCCTGTAACGGACGCTCCAATGATAGCCATCATCTCCCGCCTTGTTGACCAGAAGGGCCTGGATCTCGTGGCTGTCGCCATTGACGACCTCATGAGCCGCGATCTCCAGCTGGTAGTCCTAGGCACCGGAGACGGAAGGTACGAGCACCTGTTCAAGGACTGGGCCGCAAGGCACCCTCAGAAGCTTAGCGCCAACATTCTCTTTGACAACGATCTGGCTCAAAAGATATACGCTGGCGCCGACATGTTCCTCATGCCATCCCTCTTCGAGCCCTGCGGGCTAGGCCAGATCTTCGCAATGAAATGCGGCACCGCTCCAATAGTCAGAAAGACTGGCGGCCTGGCTGACACTGTCACTCACTACAATGAGTCAACAGGCCTTGGAACAGGCTTCATTTTCGATGACTACGTAGCCAGCGGAATGATGTGGGCCGTGAAAGAGGCCATAAAGATATACAACAAGCCCAAGGCTTGGAAAAAGCTAGTGCACAACGCCATGACAGAGGACTTTTCCTGGGGCAAGTCGGCTGAGAAGTACATTGAGCTGTATGAGTCGCTCCGGGACGAGACAGTTTAGGCAAGACTATTAGAGGCCTTAATCGTTAAATGTGATATAAGACACTCGCGCGAAAACACAAGAGCTATACAATCATGTTTGCTCACAAAGCCAGCACAGAAATTCTTAGGAACGATTCTAGGGGGCGCGCCAGCGCCCCCTAGAAGAGCGCCTAGGATCTCTTTGCCCTGCCTCTTTCAAGAATTATCCCCTATCCCAGCGCATATGCTTTACTAGTGCAATAGGGGGAGGTTCCGATGAAGAAGGCAGGAGTATGGAAAATCGCTGGCGTTTACGCCTCGGTTATAATAGGTGCCGGATTCGCGTCTGGCCAGGAGCTTTTGAAGTTTTTCGCCAACTACGGGCCTTGGGGGTCAGTTGGCATAGTGGTTTCAGGCACAATTTTCGCTTTTGCCGGTTGGGCCATCATGGACATTTGCCATAAGAAGGGAATAGGCTACAAGGAGCTAATAGACTTTAGCATGGGAAAGCGGCTTGGAGCGGTGGTCGAGATAGCTTCGGCCTTTTTCATGTATGTGCTGTACGCCACAATGATGGCTGGAGTAGGTGCCACTTTGAACCAAGCGCACGAGATTCCGTTTTCCATCGGAGTGGTATGCGCCGCTGGAGTGACATTTATCGCTATGATGTTTGACCTGGACGGCCTGGTTGCGATAAACAGCCTGCTTGCGCCTGTCCTTGTTGTTGGCGGGCTTTTGGTCGGCCTATTCGCGTTCTTGAACAGGACTACTCCGACGTCGGCCTTTGGCCAAGACCACGCATGGATAGCGTCAGCGGTCATATACGCTTCCTACAACATGGTAACATCAGTTCCTGTGCTTGCGGCTTTGGGAAAAAATATTCCGTCATCCAAGGCCGCCAGGGGCGGCGCTTTGCTTGGCGGAGGCCTTATGACTGTTTTGGGGCTGTTCATGATATACCCGATCTATGTCTACTACTTTCAGGCTACTCAGGCAGAGGTGCCTTTGCTTGCCATAGCTTCAAACTTCAGCTGGATCTTTGAGCAGTTTTACCTGGTCATACTGCTTTGCGCCATATTCACTACAGCCATATCAAACGGGTTCGGGATAGTCTCATGGGCCACTGACAGCCTGGGGGTAAGCCCAGTGCTGGCCAAGGCTGTTTTGTCAATCAGCTCATGCCTATTCGCCCACATCGGGTTTTCAATGTTTGTCTCCAATGTGTACCCGCTGTTTAGCGCCATTGGAATGCTGGAGCTTTCGGCCATTTTTGCCGCTTGGAAACGGGTCTCAAGAAAAGCCGCGCCGCAGGGCGCATAATAAAGCCGCGCCGCAGTCGCATTAATTTCCGCCAAATTCCGCCTCGCGCTCGAAAAGCGCGGGTTCTATGGTTGGACAAGCGCCGCCAAAAAGCCTATAATTGAACTGGCAAAAGCTCTGCGCGCCTAAAAAGCATCGGGGCGCAAGTCAGTATAAAAGAGCGAAATTTCTTGCCAGGAGGCGGTTGGATGAAGGCTTTGAGGCGCAAATTGGCGCGATACAGAAGACTGGCCATGATATTGCTGGGCGCGTTGGCCTTGGGCCTTGCTGTCGCGGCGGCATCGCAAGGCGCCCCGGCGGAGGCTTTCTCAATGGAAGAAGAGCCGCCAGCCCCCATAGCCCAATACGCCAGCGGAACACTCGCAGGCGTCTTCTCCTGCGACTCGGATCGCTTTTTCCTGGCCCAGAAAACCGGAGTCAAGCTTTTGGACGCCAAGGGCAAGCTTTTGTGGGAAGAAAGCTTCTCCATGTCCAAACCGGTTGCCAAGCTCTCAGGGATGGTGCTGGCAGTAGCCGAGGAAAACGGAAAGCAGGCGGCGGTGCTTGGGGAAAGCGGGCTGATGTACCACGCAAAGCTGTCTTTTCCCTTGATCTCCTTTAGCGTGAACAAAGGGGGATGCTTGACAGCCATTGAGCAGGACAAGGACAGGTACATGATAGAGCTGTTTGGTCCTACGGGAAGCAGGCTTTGGTACTACTCCTTCGGGGAGGAAAACGTGTTTCCGTCCAGCGCGGACGCCACAGATAACGGAAAGATGGTGGCCATAAGCTTTTTGGACGCAAGCAGCAGAACCCAAGGGATCTCGTCTTTGATAACCTTCATGAGAACAGAGGCTTCAGAAGCCAGAAAGTCAACCGACGGCATATTCGCGAGCGTAGAAGCGGCGGATCAGCTGGTCGCGTCTATCACTTTCATGGGGGACAAGCTTCTGGCTATCTCGGACAAAGAGGCCGCTTGCTACATACCGTCAGCATCCAGCGCAAAAAAGGCTTGGACTGTTCCCTTCGTGAACATGGCTGACAGGTTTTGCGCCTACAACGGCGAAACATTCGCGATAGCTTTCGGTGACCCCATGCTTAACACCGATGGCGCAAGGGAAGAGAGCTATGTGTCGTTCTACAACATGGCCGGCAGGAAGCTGGGAGAGCAAGCCTTAGATGGCAAAGCGCAGTCCCTTTCCATGAGCTGGGGGGCCGCTGTGATCGGAACCGGGGGCGCCTACTGGGCGATCTCTGAAACCGGCAAGGTTCTCTGGAAGCAGTCGGCTGTTTTGGACACAAGCTCGGCAGCTTTGGCCGGCAATTCCAAAACTCTTGCGTTGGCGCAATCCGGCGGGGTCACGGTTATACTTAAATAGAATCATGTCCCAGGTCTTAAAATCTGGGATATGCTCTTTTTATCGCGGGCGGAATCATAAGGCTTTCGCTCGCGATCATCCACTCATATGAGAGAAAAGCAAAGCTCTTTTCACTCACTAGTATAACTGGAGGCAATATGAACGCGTATGACCTCATTGTCCTGGCACTCCTTTTCCTAGGCGCCCTTGCGGGCTGCGCCACCGGCCTTATGAGATCGGTTTTCAACTTGTGCTCATGGGGCTTCTCCCTAGCCATCTCATACGCGCTTCACCCGCCGTTCTCCAAGTTCTTGAGAACCGTCGGGCTTGCGGCAATGATACAGGAAAAGCTGTCAGACGTCATCGACCTTGGCTTCATCACAGAAAACGCCAGCCACGCAGCCCAGATGGAAATGCTGGACAAGTTTCCTCAATCAGAGTTCATTCTAAGGCAGCTGCAAGCCAACAACAACCCAGTGGCTTACCTGGTTTTTGGCGCCGCCACAATCAAGGAGTACATCGTGGGCTTTTTCGCCAACATGATAGTAAACCTGATTGCGATACTTATCATATGGATATTGGCCAGGACATTCTTGAAGCTTGTGTCAACCGCCATCGGATTGGTAGAAAAGCTGCCTGTTGTCAGGGCATTCAACCGCGCCGGAGGCGCCATATTCGGCTTTGTCAGCATGGTCATCCTGATCTGGGCCGCCATGTGCGTTTTGAACTTCTTTTTTCTTTTTCCCAAGTACGACTACCTGTTCAAGGGGATAAGCGAAGGCCCAGTATCCTCCTTCTTTTACAAGCTCAATCCGCTCTTTGGGCTTTTGAGCGCGGTATTGCCGTAAACCCGGCCAGGCGCTGCGCCTGGCCAATCTGGCGCACGAAAGGATGAAACGTTTGCGATCCAGCACGAGCCTTTGCACAATCGTGCTTCCCGCCCTCAATGAGGAGGCTGTCGCCGAAAAGGCGGCAAGCGCCATACTTTCCGCTTTCGAGCTTAGAAATGTTGAGATCGTTTTTGTGGATGACGGATCCACTGATGGAACCTGGGATAAAGTGAAGAAGCTCAGCAAGGAGAATCCCAGGATCAGAGGGGTGAGATTCACCCGCAACTTCGGGAAGGAAGGCGCAATCCGGGCTGGCCTTGAAGCCGCCAATGGCGAATGCGCGATAGTGATGGACAGCGACTTGCAGTTTCCGCCAAAGACGGCAGTAGAAATGTTTGATCTTTGGGCTAAGGGAAACGCCCTCATAATAGAGGGAGTAAAAATACACAGGCAGGCGGAGAACCCGTTTTACAAAATGTTTTCTGCCATGTTCTACGGCATCCTCAGCAGGCTGGCCGGAATGGACTTGCAAAACTCCTCTGACTTCAAGCTCCTGGATAGGCAGGCCATAGAGCTCTTCAAGAAGATGCCTGAAAGGCAGTCATTCTTCAGGGCAATCACCTGCTGGAGCGGGATGAAGACGGAGCGGTGCCATTTCATGGTCGAGCCAAGAGCTGGGGGCAAGACCAAGTGGAGCGGAATAAAGCTAGTAAAGTACGCCATCAACAACATAACGAGCTATACCACTCTTCCAATGCAGATGGTCACTTTCGCTGGCCTTTTCTTCCTTGCCTTTGCTGTAGTCCTTACAGCGCAAACCTTGTTCATGAAGATCACGGGCAAGGCGGCTGGAGGCTTTACAACAGTGATAGTGCTCCTTCTGGTCATAGGGTCGATACTTATGATTAGCCTTGGGCTTATAGGCATATACATCGCCAAGATATATGACGAGATAAAGTTCAGGCCTAGATTTGTGGTTTCTGAAATAGCGGGGGAGGAAGCAAGGAAAGATGGATCGGGCCCAGACAGAGAGTTCTTGGACATCCTTTCCGGCAGAAAGCCAAGAGATTACTAAAAGCAAGACAAGCATGATCGCATTCCTGGTTTTTCTTTTAGCCTTTGCCATAAGGCTTCCAGGTTTCGGCGCCATCCCTCCGGGCTTTAACCAAGACGAAGCTTTGCTTGCCTACGACGCCTACTCTCTGTCGATGATCGGAAAAGACCATTGGGGCATTTTCCTGCCTGTCCATTTGACCGGCTGGGGCTACGGGCAGATGAGCGCCCTTCCAGCTTACATCATGGCCCCTTTTATCAGGGTGCTAGGCCTCAGCGCGTTCTCTTCAAGGATCCCGTTTCTTCTCGTAGGAATGGCAGGGCTTTGGTTCTTTTACCTATTCGCGAAAGATCTGGCAGGAGATGTCGCAGGAATTGCCGCTCTTCTTCTTTGCGCAGTTACGCCTTGGCATTACATGGCTAGCAGGTGGGCTTTAGACTGCGTGATGTTCCCTCATTTTCTGGCCATAGCTATGTATTTGCTTAACCGGGGGATTAGAAACGGCTTGCATTTTCAGGATTTTAAGAATTTGTCTAAAAGCGCAAGACCTGAAATCATAAATTCACAAAGCGCAAGCTCTGATGGCTTAAGATCGCAAAGCGAAAGCTCTGAAAGCTTAAATTCAAAAATCGCAAGCTCTGAAATCATAAATTCAAAAAGCAAAAGTTCTGATAACTTGTCAAAGAGCGCAAGCTCTGATATCACAACCCCAAAATCTTCAACCTTTAATTCTTTGTCTTCCAGCCAAAATCTTTTCCTATGCCTTTCGATGCCGTTTTTCGCATTCAGCATGTACTGCTACGCAACCGCCTTTGTCAGCGTCCCGCTGCTTCTGGGAATGCTTGTACTCATTCTTCTGGCAACAAAGCAGATAAAAATCCAGAGCGCCCTTCTGTGCCTTCTAGTCTTCTCGCTATTCGCCTGGCCTCTCGCAGGACTTGCCATTGTCAACCTGGCTAAGCTTGACGAGGGAATCCGCCTTCCGTTTCTGACCATTCCCGCCTTCCCGGACACAACAAGGGCTTCCAGCTTTTTGTTTTTCTCAGAAAACGTTCCGCAAGACCTAAAGAAAAACTTCGCTGCGCTGACTTCTACTGTTTTCACCCAGACCGCCACAGAGCCTTGGAACTCTATCAAGGGTTTTGGCGCCACTTATGTCTTTACCCCGATCTTGGCAGCCATAGGGCTAGTTCAAGCCATAAGGAAAAAGATGTGGCCGCTTCTGGCTTGGATGGCGTCATCCCTGATCCTTGGCCTTGTTGTGAATGGCGTCAACACCAACAGGATAAACATTATATTTTATCCTTTGATTCTCCTGGCCGCCTTGGCGGTTTCTTGGGGGTTGGAGACGCTTCCGGCGAAGGTTTTGCCTTTTGCCGCATCCATTCTGGCCGTAGGTTTGGGAGTGTTTGTTTACCTGTTCTTATTCAATTACTACAATGACAACAAGGATGTGCTCTCCAAAAACTTCATGGAGGGTTTTGACGAGGCGTATGACCATGCCAGCTCCTCCGGTGCTGATCAAATATATGTCACTTACTATACCCAGTCAAAAGGCTCCTTCTGGGTTTCAGACACTCTGGCGCTCTACTCTTCAGCGATAGATCCGCAAAAATATTTAGACGAAGGCCCTAGCTGGAAGACCATGGAATTCAAAGAAAAGGTCACTCCTCAGCCAGACGCCGCTTATGTCTTGAATGTCAGGGAGATTAATTGTTTTCCGGAGGAATTGTTTGAGATTTCACAGTTCAAATGGTTTGCTGTTGCTGTTCCGAGAGAGTCGTAGTGGTCAGGATGGATGGATTTAGGGAGGATGGATTTAGGGAGGATTCATGGAAAAGATAGGGAGCAATAATGCTGACGAATGAGTTCGCCTAGCTTTAGGGATAAAGAAAAAGCAAAGCCCAAGTCCTGCTGACGCAGGACTTGGGCTTTTATGGATTTGTTTTCGTTAGATGCGAATGAGGCGCGGCTAGGATCATGAAATAGGCTTGGGACAAGAAAAAGGCTAGGCAGCCTGAATCGCGGTGCCGGGAAAAGCAGTGCTTGGTTCTTATTGCTGTATGATTAACAATCTATGTTATAAAAGGATCTGAAAAAGGCCCAGAGAGAAGCTCTCTGGGCCTTGGCATTACCTGTAAATGGAGACTGTTTCCTTTTCTCCATCCCAAACGACATTTGCGTCCAAGCTCTCAGACACATAGCGGATAGGAACAAATGTCCTGTCACCTACGATGACAGCTGTCCCCAACCCGTTTGCGAGAGGCTGGCCGATGGATATTCTTAGCGTAACTCCGTTATCCGCTATAATGGCGGTTCTGGTCTCTTGGTTCCACTGCACTTGGGCGCCAAGGGCTTCTGCGATTACGCGGATAGGAATCATTGTTCTGCCCTCTGCCGATATGAACGGAGCGACATCATTGCTAAGGTTTTGCTGGTTATTAAGATAATCGTTGCTGCCAACCTCGAATTTAAGCTTAAGGAGGTCATCGCTTAAAACTATTCCATAGTCGCCGGTGTTGTAGATATGGAAAACGAAAGTCTTTCCGTCTTCAGAGATCTCGCCGCCCAGCTGCTTGTATGTGCCGGAGGCTTTATCATAGAGAATGCCTGTCAACTTCTCTTTTTGGGCTGGGGAGAGGTCAGCGACCGAGACTTCCACTTTTACTGGATTGAGGGTTGTTTTTACAGCTTTCCCATCAACCGCTATGCCAAGGTTTTGAATATCCTCGACAAGCTTCTTGTTGGCGGCGTCGACGCTCACCAAGCGATCAACAACCGCTGGCTTCACAATCGCATCGCTCTTGGTTGCCAAGACTCTGACGCTTGAGCTTTCGCTAATCTCCAGCTCATCCACAAGCTTTGGCGCCAAGACAACTGTGTATTTGCTGCTTTGAATGCTTAGATCCTTATTTTCTTTAACAATGCCCAGCAATGTGTCTCCAGAAAGATCAACGCCTGTGATTCCAGACTTCAAGACGATGACTGGCGCTTTGTCCTTTCCTAGCTCATCACTGATTGTTGGGTTAGATTCGCCAACAGGTATTATTGTGGACTTTGGAACTGATGGGGTTGACGGAGTGCTGGGACCCGGGTAATAGATAACTGGAGGCTGCACTGTTGGCACGTCCTCTGGTTCGTCTTCGGGTTCGTCTACTTCAGGCTCGTCTACTTCAGGCTCATCTACTTCAGGCTCATCCTCAGTAGCAGCGAATGCAGCCTCAACTACTCCGCTTCCGGCGGCATTGGTTGCAGTTGCTCCAGCTACGGTAAAGAAGTCCGCAGACACGGCATCAAGGGTGTATCCGGCTTTCACGGTCAAAGTGATGGTTGCCGTGTATGCTGTGCTATAGCCAAATGTGTCGGCAGCTGGAGACCAAACGACTGTTCCTGAGAACTGGTCATTGTCGATGATAAAATCAAGAGGCTCAACTCCGGCCTTCGGAGCTTCGAGCTCAATGGCCTTGATGCTCACGGGCTCTTTTTCTGTAGCTGGGAAAGCGGCTGTGATTGTTCCGCTATTGGCGCTATTGGCTAGAACAGTGGCACCCTCGACTTTGAAGAAGTCGGCTGGCACCCCTTGAGTTGTAAATCCGGCATTCGGGATGATTTCTATGGTTGCCGTATACGTCGTGTTGTATTTAAAGACGTCATCGGCCGGACTCCAGGTCACTGTTCCTGAATACTGATCGTTTGGAGTTATTGCGTATTCTGGCGCAACGCCAGCCTTTGGAGCGGTCGGCCCTTCAAACTCAGCTATGGATATGGTTTCTTCGCCTGTGCTTGGGAACTCCGCTATGATCAGCCCTGCTGAAGACGTAACAGATGTTGCGCCTGGCACCAAGAACTCGAATCCGTCGGGAAGGTTTTCAAGCGAATATCCGGGCTTGCTCACAAGAGAAATGTTTGCAGTGTAAATCGTGTTGTAGCCGAAAGCCTCTCCAGGATCAGGAGACCAAGCAACGGTTCCCGAATACTGGCTGTTCTCGGTTATGGCCGTTGCTGGCTCTTCATTTGCTTTTGGAGGCGTTACGCCTTCAATGGTAGGAATGCTCGCTGGCTCGTCGCCAGTTATCGGGAATGTCGCGCGAACGACTCCGCTTCCCGCATCGCTCTTGACTTCAAGCGCTCCTGCCACTGCAAAGAAGTCCTCAGGTATTCCGTCAAAGGTGAATCCATCCTTAGCGGTCAATGTTATTACCGCTGTGTACGAGCTAAAAAATTCAAAGGTTGAATCCACTTCTGGATCCCATTCTATTGTCCCGGCATATTGGCTGTTTTCAACAATGGCCGTTGCAGGAGCGGCGCCAGCCAATGGGGCTGTGACGCCTTCGATATCGGCAATGCTGACAGGCTCTTTCTCGGTTTGCGGGAATTTGACTGTAACCAATCCGATGTCAGCCGCATTTGCGACCTCGTCAGCGCCCTCGACAGCAAAGAAGTTTTCCAGAACGCCGTCAAACGTAAAATCAGCCTTGGCGGTCAATGTAACAGTCGCGATGTACTCGGTGTTATACTGGAATGTGGCATCTGCTGGCGCCCATGCGATAGAGCCTGTGTACTGGCTCGTCTCTAAAGCCGTTTCAGGCGTTTCACCGGCTTTTGGCGCTTTCACTTCCAGCGCCGCAATATCTACTGGTTGGAGCTCTGTAGCAGGGAATATCACTCTATAGACGTTGGGATCTGAAGTCGCAAGCAGGTAATCTGCGCCACCTAGAGAGAAGAAGCTAGCCCCAATGCCGTCAAGCGTGTAACCGTCCTCAAGGGCTAGGGTAACAGTGGCCACATATACGGAGTTGTACTTAAACTCAGAGTGCGCCGGAGCCCAAGCAACAGAGGCTGTGTACTCATAATTCTCTATGCTGGTTATTGGTGCCTCGCCAGCGACAGCTGTCAATCCAAGATCTGATTTGTCAATGACCTGTGTGCCAGTCTCTAGGAAAACAGCCGTGACTACAAATGTGTCTTCATCATTAGTTGCTGCTGCGCCTTCTACTGTAAAAAAGTCTTCTGGAGCTTTGAGTATAAACTTGTCTTCATTAAGCTCCATCTCAATCGTTGCAGTGTAAGCTGTTAAAGGCTTGAATCGGCCATCTGGATCAAGCTCTGGCGCCCATGAAACCTTTGCAGTGTACAGTGTTGTTTTTTTCAAATTTGAATATTCAATTTCATATACAGGCGTCTCGCCAGCAACGGGAATTGTTACCCCTTCGATCTCAGCATAGGGCTCCAGAATAACGTCATCGTAGTAGTACCAGCCATCAGTTCCATCAATGCCGTCCTGGCCTCCTGTTATGGTGTTGAAACCGCCCCAATAGTAATCATATGAGGACTGGGTTTGGTTATTGGAGACTTTCAGGTTGAAAGGATCTGTAAGCAACCGTGTGCTCTGCTCAGGCGTAAATGTTGATTCCCCAAACAGGAATTCTCTGGAAATCAATGTGTTTGTGACACGTCCTGCTGAGGCACTGTGCGGATCCCCAGTATTCGCATAGTTAGCTGAGTTGAACTTTACATATTTGTCAGGATCGGCACCAAACGTTGCGTAGACAGATCTAGCCAGCTGAAAGCTCATGTTATCTGTAGCTGCTCCGTCATTGAAGTCATTGAGGCAGTTTTCGAGAACAATCATGCGATCCGGTGCGAAAGTAGAAAGAATAAGCGATTGGTCAAACGGAAGCTTGCTATAGTTGCCGTAACCGTACGCTCCTTCCTCATGCTCGTACATATGGCCGTAAGGCATGAAATGGCGGAACATTTCTGTTTCGCGAACGCGATTGTGGCGATAGCTGTTTCCTGGGCCCTCAGTTCCAAAGGCAACTACAGACTCAGCGCCATCATTGTAATATATGGTATCCGTAAAGTCATACTCTTGCCCTTGCGCATTATATCTCCAGTTAGCAGGGCCAGTTGCGCCTGCAGCGCCTGGGAAAGTGACAGCTACGCGCTCATCGTAAGCAGCGGCTACAAAAGCCAGTTTGCCGCTTATTGAGAATCCAGCAGTTGCAGCCTTATTGATGTCAATCACTTTTGCCAACGCAGAATTGGTTTTGGCCGCCGCTTCAAGAATATCCAATTGCAAAGAGACTCCTGTGGCGTATGTCATTTCATAGCTGACATCAGTTCCAGCTTTATTGCGATTGAACGGGAACATGGTGTAGAACGTGTTTGACCGGGTGCCCCATGCATAGGCATCAGTGCGATTATCAGAACCCCAGTTCGCTGAACCTGATGAAACAGCAGCTATTCCGTTGCCTGAGACGCCAAACCCAAGCCCTGCCTTTTGTCCACCAACGCTTGCTCCTGTCGGGTTAGTGACAGTAACTGTAAGGGTTTGATTTGCCCCACCTGTCCAATGTCCAGTATTTGTTGGCACTACTTGCGCTGCGACAACCGCGTTGCCAGTTCCCGCGTAAGCGTTTGTTGTTATAGTGATATTATAGTCAACGCCAAGCTTGGGTTTATACCCGTACTCGTAGAATTCCGCTAGGGCTAAGATTTCTTCCTTGCGCTCTTCCCACTCTGCAAGCGTTGTCACATACCCGTTTGTTCCCTTGGAGCTGTCAAAAAACTTGTAGGGATCAGGTATCGTTTGCAGTGAGGGCAGATCATGAGGATCTGGGAATGTTTCGTCAACCCAGCGCAAGCCGGCAAAAGCCTCGCATACTTCCTTTATCGCTTTTTCCTTGTCCGCACGAGATGCGCTCGCATCAGCCTTTGCTGTTTTATAAGCATCAATGGCATCTACCATTCTTTTTTTGCTCGCGCTGGTCCAAACTGCGCTCAACGATCCGTTTCCAGTGCCTGTGTAATTCCCGCCAGCCCCTGGATTATTGGGTGAGTTCCAGAAGCGGATAGCCTCTTCTGCGCTCCACTCGCTGTAGGCGAACTCGCTTGCACCATTCCAGCCAGCAAGGGTAACCTCGCCCCAATCACGGTTTCTTGTGCGCTCGTCATTTGGCATGTTAGATGTTCCTTCTCTAGCATCCAAGAAATTGGTCTTGCTCCAGAACGACCACGCACTGCCTCCGCCATCGAATATTCCGGCCTCGATGCCTATTTGAGTTCCATTCTTAAGTTCGCGATCATACACATCTCCCCATCCCTCAATCTGAAGGGCTATCTCGTATGTATAATTCACACTGTCTCCAGATATAAAACCGGATGATTTAGACGCTTTCAATCTGGGAGAATAATCAGGGTAAGTGGAATTTAAAAACGACCCCAATGAACGTATCCCAGAATTTACAAACGGAGGGGCTACAGTTGCATTGGCGTTTCCGGGCAAATAGAACCATGTAGTAGTATCGTTTTCCATGCCCCACTTGTCATTAAATACATCAAATCCGACAACCAATCCATCATTTGTACCAGGTGCCAGTGCTGCTGTTGTCCAAGTTGGATTGCCAGTGTCATTCTTGGTTGTATCTCCGCTTACTTCAACAAGGATGTAAAGGACTGGCCCGTCCCACATGAATCTCAACTCGCCTGTTGGGCCTGCAGTTGCCTCTGCAGTCAACGTGCCATTGAACAAATGATTGATGGGATAAGTTTTCGCGGAAGACCACGCGTCTTCTTTTACGCCGTCAACCAATATTGGCGTAGACGTAAACTCCGCGTCTGCCTGAGCCCTTGGGGCGGTTATCTTTCTGCTCCCGTTATTGGCTTCAGTGCGCTCTGTGATGCCGGTGTTGTTCATGAAGTTCTTGTCGTTGTACTGGTCGTATGCATAGCTGCCATCAGCTGGCGCAGCCGCGTAAACTTGGGGCATTGCGCATACGAGCACAATGATTGAGATCAAGATGGCTGTAACTCGCTTTGTGAGCATTAGTGCCCTCCTTCTCAGATGGGTGGTGCTAGCCTAGTTTTGGAAAACGAACTTTTCGCTCATTTCACTTGCTTTAATGCTTGAAAATAGCCAAAAAAGCAAAAGAGAAAAAAAGTAGAGGTTTTTCCAATGCTTAACACCTGGCATTATGAGCACTAATGTTTATTGTTCAGGTAAATGTTCGAGTATGTCAATGCCTAAGAGCGGTTGCTTTCGAATTGTTTTTTCCTGAAATTTGCAAATAAAAAAGAGCATATCTGCTCTCTGCTGGACTTGCGACAATATGCGTCTTGAAGTTGAAAGTGGCAAAAACCTCTACTTTTTTTCCGCTTTTGCTCCCTTTAAATGGCTTTTCATGCATTATATGCCTTTCTCATAAATCCCTTGAGCACTGCAAAAGCGTGTTTACAAGCGTTTTTTCTTAGTCATCGCAATTTGCGCAGAATGGCAACGCAACGTTCTCGAAGACGCCTTATGCACTCCTTGACTTTATTGATTGTTGTGTTGGAAAGTCACGTCCAGCCCTAGGGTTATCCCGCGTTCACCCCGCAGCCCCATAAGCGCGTTCAATGCCAGGCGTCGGCGTTGCTATTTTGGGTTTTGAACATAAAGCTAAACTTGATTCGCTTGCGCCGTCAGGAAGTTCCGCAGCATAGACTCGCTCCAAGAGCTTGGTCAACATTGGCCGACTTGCTCAAAGTCCTGCCGCAAATCATGCTTGCCCCAAGGCAGAGCGCCCTTCATAGTGCGCAGTCAATTCGCCTTGAGTAAACAACGAATCATCCCCTTTCGCTGACTTATATGTACGCTTTTGTGTCTTCTAGGCGCTCCAGCGGCTCGCTTGCCATATTTTTGACTAAAACTTGCCGCAACGCTGTCGATGCGATTGTAAATAGCGACTATCTCCTTTAAAAACAGTATATTTGAAATCTAAACAGATGTCAAGATATTAAAAAAAGTCATTAAAATAATGATGATCCTTAAAGAAATCAACAGATATTGATGTTAAGCAGCCCCAAATTCCATATGCTAGCGAAGGAAATTCTGAAAAGCGGCAACGCCTAGAGAACGCTAGGGGAGATAGTTTTTCCTCTGCAGTGACTATCTCCTTGAGGTAAATCATAGAATTTTTATCTCTTTACGGGATGCAGTCTTGAAGAGGCAAAAAAGACGGGGTTTATCATGCGATGATTTGCGCAGCAGGAAAATCATTTCTTCAAACTGAGAATCTACGGTCAAAATTGGCGCCCAGCACGCTTATCCGTCATATTTCCCACGATATCCCTCTCTGCCGTACTACCCCACCCCTCCATGGTGCGCTCAGCCTCTGCCAATTTGTGCCTTATGTAACCGGATAGGGGCTCAGCCCCTGCCAAGATGTGCCCCAACCCCTTCCAGCAACCGCTCAGCCCGTGAAGATTTTTTGTCACAAAACCGTAATTTAGATTTCTATAAAACTCTATAACAAAACACATTCTTTCATAGGTCGCTTTTTCATGCGGTTTTCGACAGAGATAATGGGCGGATTATTATGGTTTTCCGAATATCCGCCCATAAGCCGACAGCAAACGCTGGTGTAACATCTTTGAAATATTGTTCAAGAAAGCCTTAGTAATAAAGGAGCTTCAGGGTTTTCGCAAATGACTAAACGATTACAGCTATAGGGGTTTCACGGGATCCAGCGGAATGGCACTTAATAATTCCGCAATATTTAGATCATAGTTAAAATATTATCAAGTAAAAATGACCGATCTAATGGCCTTTTTCGTTGTTAATAGATGTAACATTTGAATCAATTACAATAGCTAGCTGAAAACAATGCCCCTCTTTAGCAACTTTTTCAAGCGAAAGCTCGGCATTTGCCAGAATGCACAAAAAATATATCTCGAATATGTTGCTTATGAATATTGTAATTTGATTGAAAGATAGATATAATGTATTTATAGGCAGGAGTACACCAGAGACCATGAAGGAGGACAGCTTCAAGCGCATGAGGATAGACATCCTTTCTGTCCCCGTGGACAATGTCGACCAAGGCGAAGCTTTGGATAGGCTGGCGGAATTCATGGGAGAGAAGAAGGCTCGCGTGTTGGTGACCCCAAACCCTGAGATGATAATGCTCGCGCAGAGCGACCCCTCGTACCTGAGGGTTTTGCAGAAAGCCGAGCTTGTAGCGCCTGACGGGATCGGAGTCATACTGGCGTCCAAGATGGGGGGCAAGCCCCTGAAGTGCCGGGTAACCGGCTGCGATTTGATGGTGGCGCTAATGGAGCGCATGGCAAAGGAAGGCAAATCCGCCTACTTCTTAGGTGCGGCGCCAGGAATCGCTGAAAAAGCGAAATTAGCAATGGAGTTGAAATTTCCCGGCCTAAAAATTACTGGGACGCAAAATGGATATTTTGACAAAGATCAAGAAAAACTAATCTGCAGCGACATCTTTGAGAAGAGGCCGGATCTTTTGATGCTAGGGCTTTCCATGGGCAAGGCTGAGCTCTGGGCTGACAGCCATCGGGATCTTCCTGTGGGCGTCATCGCCTGCATCGGAGGGACGCTGGATGTGCTGGCTGGCAATGTGAAAAGAGCGCCAGCCCCAATGCGGAAGGCCGGCCTAGAGTGGCTATGGAGGCTATGCTCCCAGCCCTCCAGGGCAAAGCGCCAGATGGCGCTTCCAGTGTTCGCGTGGAAAATTTTCAAGGACTATGTAGTAGGCAAGAGAGAAATGTGAGAGCATCCCAAAAAGGCGACTGAAAAGTCATGCGATGCTTTTCCAAGCCCTATCATTAATTTTGGGATATGCTTTAAACACGGAGGATGGATGAAACTGACAAAAGCTGCAGCCATAGACTATTTGCTAATAGCTGGAGGCTGCGTACTCACCGCGTTTGGCGTCAACTACTTTTACGATCCCAACCAACTGGTCATAGGAGGCGTATCTGGGCTCTCAATCATACTTGCGGACACTCTCCGCAGGACAATCGGGATCGAGCTTCCCTTGTGGCTGGCCAACCTGGCGCTCAACGCGCCGCTGTTCGCGCTTGCCTTAAAGAGCATGGGCCGCCAGTTCTTCTTCAGAACGCTGATTGCTACCGTCCTCCTTTCCGTCGCCCTCTACTTCACAAATCTGATTCCTCTTCCTCCCAACCAGGATCTTGTCTTGGCTTCCGTTTTCGGCGGCGTCACCAGCGGCGCCGGCGCTGCTATGGTGTTCAAGGCGCAAGCGACAACCGGGGGCAGCGACATGGCCGCTTTCATCCTTCAGAAGCGCTTCCCTCATGTAAGCGTATCAAAGCTTTTGTTCCTGATAGACGGCATGGTCATAGCTCTAGGGCTTCTGGCCTTTGGCCCCTTGAAGACAATGTACGCGGTTATAGCCGTGTTCGTCACAGCGAAGGTCATAGACTTCGCGCTTGAGGGGCTCAGCTTTGCAAAGGCAGCGTTCATCATTTCTGACCACTCAGAAGAGATGGCTAGCGCAATTCTTCAAACTTTGCAGAGGGGCGTAACTTCGTTAAGCGGGCGCGGAATGTACACCAATAACGCCAAAAACGTGCTTCTTTGTGTCTCCGCTAGCAAGGAAATGCCCAAGCTAAAAGAGATTGCCAAAAAAGTTGACCCTAGCGCTTTTATCATAGTTGCAGACGTCAGGGAGGTGTTTGGCGAGGGTTTCAAGCCCTGAAAAGAGGTTTGGCGCTTAAGCCTTTGGCGCTTATGGCGAAAATATTTGGCTTTGGATTGACAGTAAGACATAATGACTCTAAAATGCAATAGAACAACAGGCAAGGTTGTTACTTTCCCTGAATTTATCTTGGTGTATGGCAAATGTAACAAAAGCGCCATAATTTTTTGTTAAAAAAGACAATGGTTTAACCCTTGAATTTGATGTATGATAATGTAGTCGTTCCCGTTTGGCCGCCAGCAAGCATGGCAAGCCACCCGGTCGCATTTCGCTAAAAAACCGCGTTTTATATAAGAGAATGGCTCGGAAAAGCTAGGCGTTAAAGCTCGCATGCCTTTGGTGATTTGCCTTTGGCAAACCTATCCGTCGCCATTCAGGAATTGGGTTTTTGCACCAAGGAGCGGAAATATAAGCTTTTTCGTTCCAGTCACGGCATCTCGCATGATGAGGCGCTGAGGCAATGTTTTAGGTGTTTTTGATTGAGAGTATATCTGCGCCCTTGGTTTTTTCAAGTGGCGCTAGCCATTGCTTTTAGCAAGCGCCGTAGCAGCGCGATTCTGCCAACGCTCTTGCGAAAGGCAAATTTTTGGCGCGGAAGAAGGCCGCCCGCGGGCCCTTTCGTGAAAAGTATCCCAAAATGCCATTGGGCTTGGAAAAGTCTACGCAAGGCTTCTCCTATGCCTTTTGAGGAAATTTGGGATATGCAGCAAACGCGTATCCGCTTTAAATTTTGGGATATGCACCCATGGCAGCCGAGTTCTCTAGCCCGGCGCTTGGGCGCCTCTAGGCGCCCTAAGAAAAAAGGGGGACATTGTTTATGGCAGGTCTAAAGATGAAGAATATCGTTAAGAAGTATTCCAACGGCTTTGTGGCGGTCTCGGATTTCAACCTCGACATCGCCGACAAAGAGTTCATCATTTTCGTTGGCCCTTCTGGCTGCGGAAAGTCGACCACGCTCAGAATGATTGCAGGACTGGAAGAGATCTCTGAAGGCGAGCTCTACATAGGCGAGAAGCTCATGAATGACGTCGCGCCTAAAGACAGAGACATCGCAATGGTTTTCCAGAACTACGCGTTGTACCCCCACATGAGCGTGTACGACAACATGGCCTTTGGCCTCAAGCTCAGGAAGACCCCCAAGGCCGAGATTGACCGCCGCGTCCATGAAGCCGCCAAGATTCTCGACATTGAGCACCTGCTAGACAGGAAGCCGAAAGCTCTTTCCGGCGGACAAAGGCAGCGCGTCGCTATGGGCCGCGCAATCGTCCGCGAGCCAAAGGTTTTCCTTATGGATGAACCTCTGTCCAACTTGGACGCCAAGCTCCGCGTGCAGATGAGAACCGAGATCACCAAGCTCCACCAGCGCCTCCAGACAACGTTCATCTACGTTACCCATGACCAGACAGAGGCCATGACGCTGGGCACACGCATCGTCGTTCTCAAAGACGGCATCATCCAGCAAGTGGATTCCCCAATCAACCTGTACAACAAGCCCAACAACCTGTTTGTTGGAGGCTTCATCGGCTCCCCGCAGATGAACATGATTGACGCTGTTGTTTCCAAAGAAGGAAACGGCTTGTACCTCACCTTTGGCGAAAACAAGATCAGAGTGCCCGAGAGCAAAGCGAAAGCGATCGACGGCTACGTGGGCAAGACTGTTGTCCTTGGCGTTCGCCCAGAGGATCTGCATGACGAAGAAATGTTCATCGCCGCCTCCCCAGACTCCATTATCGAGACTGACGTAGAGGTTACAGAGCTCCTTGGCGCTGAAGTTTACCTGTATGTAGTCGCCGCCGGCCAGAACCTGACCGCCCGCGTCAACCCCAGGAGCACAGCGAAGGCGAAAGACCACATCAAAATGGCCTTGGACGCGAACCGCATCCACATCTTCGACAAAGAGACCGAGCTTACCATCGTAAACTAGCCTTTTTAACCGCTATGCCCGAGTAAGACCAGTCGAGCTCACGAGCGATTATCTCGCGGGCAGCCGACTCGAGCGAAAAGCGCTGTTCTTTTCGCACACTGGGATAACGTTTCATATAGCCGCAGCCGGATTTCCGGTTGCGGCTTTTTAGCGCATAAACCAAAATTCCGAAATGGCAGCGGAAAAATCCTGGCGAACGCTTCAACGCCGGATTTTTCCGTTGCCTCGGATATAATTTTGGGATATGCACTTAGTGCATATCCCAAAATTCACAAAGTGGCGTAGCGATGCTTTAACGCATGACTTTCGCAAGCCCTAAAACAAATTTTGGGATATGCTCTTAGCGCTTGCGAGGCTTGAATTGGGGATATACTCTAAGACAGCGACGATGAAAACTTAAAGCTTTCAGCCTCGTCGGTATGCGATTCGCAAAACCCTTGAAAATCGGGATGTTTTGTGGTATATTTGAGCAAATCAAAAATTTGGAGGTTTAAATGCTTCTCGCTAACTGGAAAGACTACAAACTAATCGACATGCATATGGGAGACAAGCTTGAGAGATGGGGAGATATTATCGTCTCAAGGCCAGACCCTCAAATCATATGGCCTAGCGCATCGCTTAGCCCTCTTTGGAAACAGTGCCATATGAAGTACCATAGAAGCAAAAGCGGCGGAGGGTCTTGGGAGACTCTGAAGAAGACTCCTGAGAAATGGGAAATTTCTTGGAACGAGCTTCGCTTTTTTATAAAGCCTACTGAATTCAAGCACATGGGGCTATTCCCTGAGCAGGCTTCAAACTGGGAGCGTCTGCAGGGATTATTGAAAAACCAGAGCAAGGCAAAGGTATTAAACCTGTTTGGGTACACAGGAGGCGCGACAGTCGCATGCGCGTCAGCAGGCGCTCACGTGACCCATCTGGACGCATCCAAGGGCATGGTTCAATGGGCCAAGGAAAACGCGGCCTTGTCAAAGGTTCCAGAGGACAGGCTCCGCTTCATCTCTGAAGACGCTGGCAAATTTGTAGCTAGGGAGATACGCAGGGAAAGCAAGTATGACGGCATAATAATGGACCCTCCATCTTATGGCAGAGGGCCCCAGGGCGAGCTATGGAAGATAGAAGACATGCTATATGATCTGGCCAAAGACTGCGCTTCGCTTCTTTCAAGCAAGCCCTTGTTCTTTTTGATAAACTCATACACAACTGGGTTCTCTCCTGTTTGCGCTGAGAACATCCTGAAATCAATATTGCCGGGGCTAGGCGGAAAGATCAGCAGCGGTGAAGCGGGGCTGCCATGCTCTAATGGGTTGGCGCTGCCTTGCGGGTCGTTTGCTTTGTGGAGTCAGAATTAGGTTTTTATTGTGCACGGGAAAGTCCACGTAGCATTCGTTGGACTTTTTCGGCACTTTTTTATGATGTTCATGTTAAATATTTAGCAAATTTATATAATGTTTTCCAAATGTTTTCGATCACAAAAGTTCACGCGCAGAAATCCGGAAATTAATCTTAATTCCATATTCTGAAGTTCTATTCTTACATTTCAGCCTTGTTTTTTTGCATTTGCGTTAAGTTCAAATAAAACCAATCTATAATAAATTTATGGGATTTTCGTTGAGAATCGCATGGCGAAATTCTCTGGGTCGTATCCCACCAAGAGCATATCCCAAATTTATATCCGAGGTGCCGTAAAAGTCCGGGTGTTTGCTCGCAGAAGCCCTGGCAAACTAGTTGAAGCATTCGCTAGGACTTTTCGGCACCTTTTCCGGCACCAATACGGAATTTTGGGATATGCACTAAGCCTTCAGTGAAGAATGGCATTTTTGCAAGGGAGGTTGATTTATGCGTTGCAAGGCCTGCGGCAAAGAGTTGCTGCCTGGAGTCAAGTTTTGCAATTCATGCGGAGCGGCGGTAACAATCGATCCCGTCCCGCAAGCAAACAGTTCCAATCAAGAGGATGATGCAATCCCGTCTGATTTTGACTTCCTTGAGGCGCAACTGGCGGAGCAGCCGCCTTCGGTTGGAAAAACCTTAAGACCTTTCATTAAGCTAGACAAGTTTTTGACGACAAAAGTGTTTCCGAACAAAAAGAGGACCGCGATGATTCTGGGTGGCTATTTTGGGATAACTATTCTTGCCATGTTTATTCCTCCCTTAATATGGCTTGCAGTCCCTCTCTGGATCTTGATTCCCAGTGCCTTACCCCTTTACATTCCGATTCTCATGCTAAAGCTTTACACAGCAACAGCAAGGAGGATAAGAGACGCAGCGGAAGCCTACCCGGAAATCTTCAATTACTTTGGAGTAATTGATACCCCGATAGCTCCATTGCTCTCCGACACCTTGATTATTCGCTTTATATGGCGAGCTCTTCCGTCACAGCTAAGGGAACGCCAACCTATCATTCACCTGTCGCAAAATCTGGCTTTGCCGTGCGAAGTTGCCACAACGAGCCTGTTAGTTGGAAAAAAGGCAAAAAGGGTTTGGGGCTGCACCTCTGCGGAGTATGGCGCGATGTACCAGACAGTCTTGCAGTCCGCCCAAGTTATGAGCAGCCAGCTTGGGTTGGAAACGAAGCAGTCTTACCAAGCCTTGATAAAATACATAGGAAAACCAATCAAAGTCATCAAAAAGGGACCGAAAACCCTTTGGCAAGGGAACTTGGCAGATCCCCAGCCGACTGAGCAAAAGTTCACCGCGCTTTTGGAGAAGTACATGAAGACCGTAGCCGACGCTATGGGGCTTAACTACGAAGATCATACTCTTGGCGACTACGACCCCGGAAGCAGCACCTGGTATGGCTGGGGCTCATGGGGCATGATCGGGCTTGCGGCAGGGCTTACAATCGCCTCGGCGCTTAAGCGCTCGGCAAAGAAGGCTCAGTTTCGCACCGCTTGCGTATACGCCGCTTTTAACAACATAGCCGCAGAATTCAACGATCAATATTACCCTCAGGAGTTTGAGGCTTGGAAGGACGCGCAGGTCTAGATCAATAGTGACAGCTATGGCATTTATGCGATTATATCTAAGTGCATATCCCAAAATTATATCCGAGGTGCCAGAAAAGTCCGGGTGTTTGCTCGCAGAAGCCCGAACAAACTAGTTGAAGCATTCGCCATGACTTTGGCGATTTGCCCTTGAACATTGGGCAAACGCTATCCGTCGCCATTACGGAATTTTGGGATATGCACTTTATATGTTCACGGCAAACTAGCCAAAATCATATCCCAAAATTAAATCCGAGGCACCGGAAAAATCCGGCGTTGAAGCATTCGCCAGGATTTTTCCGGTGCCATTTCGGAATTTTGGGATATGCTCTAAACGTCATAACGTCATTAGGACGCATCGCTTAAATATGCAGTCGCAGGATTTCCGTAAAACCTGCGATTCATCCTTGCCGACTCAGCATATACGCGCTGAACAATCAGATTGGAGGCAAAAACATGTTCGGCAAAAAGAGTCTCACCTTAAAAAGGGCTGTAGCCCTTACCCTCGCCGCATTGCTTCTGGCATTTGCCCCTCTTAGCGCAAACGCTGCGGAGGCCACGCCCCCGGCAATCGCTGTCTTGAAGGGCGAATACACCGCCCAAGGGACGCTTAGGGCAACCACAATTGAGATTCGGGAAATTGAGAACTCCTTAGGCACAGGCGCATTCTATATGTACTCTGACGAAACCGCCCAAACGCTTTTGGGGATATGGGGCGTCGAAATCCAATTCGAGCAGTCTGGGGACATCAAGTACATCAGGGGCACCAAATGGATCAATTATCCGTCCTACGACATGTGGGGCATGGTCGACTTCTCCATAACATCCTCATTAGGTGACAAGCTTACAGGCACTGTCATAGGCGGAAGTGACACTGGCGTGTACGCGACTACAGACGTCGGGGAATTCACCATAGACAAGTTTGTCTATGTAGTGACCGATACATCAATCAAAGTTTCTCTTGATGGGAAAAGCATTGAGTTCGTTCAAAAGCCTTTTATGGAGGACAGCAGAACGCTTGTGCCAATCCGCCCCATAGTGGAAGCTATAGGGGCCACGGTCACTTGGGACGGTTCAACAGGAACAGCCCAAATACAGTACGATGGCAAAATGATTGAGCTTGTGAATGAGAAGTCGGAAGTCAACATTAAGACTTTAGACATCTTAAAGTTGGCGCATTACGATGTCGAGCGGGACGGAGACCTATTCTCAAACCCCAACTTCTACACCCTTTCAACAGTAACGCTTGATGTGCCAATGAAGGTAATCGAGGGGTGGACATATGTCCCTGCTCGATTTGTCGCTGAAGCCTTCGACAAGGCGGTGGACTGGAACGCCGCTGAATACCGCGTCCTCATCTCTACAACAAAGAAGGAGTACACGAACCGTCTTTTGTCAAGATACTATGAAACGGCCAAAGAGAGGGCTGAAGACAAGTTCACGCTTGAGCTGGGCAAACGCGCCCTAATGTTTTGGGAAGACTTCTCAAGCGGCGTATCCGCCCCCTTCTCCGACAGCTTCAAGTACGTGTTCCTTGGCGACGCCACTTTCAGCTCTACCCAAGCAGAGTTAAATAAGATAGGGATAGCCAGCAGGAATGAAGGAAAGCTAACTTTGGTTAAGCTGTCTGAGGTGTACGCCAAGGAAGCGGTCAAGAACGCGAAAGACTTTGTGACGCTTGCCGACGAGGTTAAGGGCGGCAAGGAAATGGATGAGGGAACCATGTACAACCTCCACGTCTACTTCAGCAGAGCCGTCATATACGATCAGGCGGCCTATCAGCTCATTTCGCCCGTAGACGAGGAAATGAAGAAGGACTACGAGAACTTTTGGGTGATACTCAGCAACACCCTACAAACCGTAACAGGCTACAGCAGTCTGCTTGAAGTAGGCTTCGATGCCCTAAGCGCAAAAACTGGAGTCGGCGCGGATGACCTATTGTCGTTGGGGGCGTCTGTAGCGCAAAACGCTTTAACTGTGGGGGCTGACGCCCTATACGTCCAATCAGTCAACGAACTTGTGGCCGGGATGAAAATATACGTAGACGGAGAGCTTGGCGGAATTGACAGACTGTACGCCCAGTACAAGTAGTCCGGTTCCATCCCCGAGTTGCGGGCCACGGGCACCTTAAATATGTTTTACGTTCATTATGATAGCCAGATAAAAAGCCGCTCGATTTTGAGCGGCTTTTTATCATTCGCAATCATTTGTAAGAGCATATCCCAAAATTATATCCGAGGCTCCGGAAAAATCCAGCGTTGAAGCATTCGCCTGGATTTTTCCGGTGCCATTTCGGAATTTGGGGATATGCTCTAAGTATTGTTCTTGCGCCATAGCATGCTATAATAATAAGAGAATGGAGGCGCCGCCCCTCCATTTTCAAAGACACAATATCGATTCTTGTGAAACATCTTAAATTGTCATATTACGATCATCAGCTGAACAGATATGATTCAATACGCTTCACATTAATCCATCATTCGTAGCGGGACGACTTTCCCATCGACGGGTGAGCAAACTATCGTGGCTTTTCCCCCGGAGTTAAAGCATTCGCCAGGACTTTTCCTGTGCCATTACGGAATTTGGGGATATGCTCTAAGATTGGTGTAAAGCCATGTTTCGTATATCCGATTTGATATGCGCAAAGTAATCCCGTCGTCTGCAGTCTTTACAAATCCATAGATTTTTGCTTCCTCTGCGGGACTGCCAGCGTAGTAGCGAACAGTCTCATCTCCGTACAAAATTTTCTTCAGCAAATCCTTAAGCTCTTTACTGCCTTCAATCTGCCTCAAAAGCGATTGAAAAAGAGGCAAAGCGTCATCCGTCTTCAAAATGTGGAGGGCAGCAAGAAACCCCTCTTGGGTCCAAGCGGCCTCCAGATCCACGAATTCCTCAGTCCCAGGCAACTTTGAGTGAATTATTGAGCAGAGCTTTGACACAAAAAAAGGGTAACCCGATGTGTATTCCGACAAAAGTCCACTTATCTTCACTGCGTCAAACTTCAAGCCATGATCGGTCTTGTATTCATTAAGCATTTCTAATATCCCGGCATTTGTCAAGCCCATGTTCTGAGCAAAAGAAACAGCAATGTTCCAGGGGATTCTTCTTTCGCCTGACTGATCTACTCGCCTGATCCTGTTTTGCAAGTGACTTATGTCGGATACTCCGGCAAGAATCACGGACTGGAACGCATTATTTGGAACCCGTCTGTAATCTCTTCTCAGGAAGCTCAAAAAGCCGTAGAAAGCGTCGCAATCCCATACATTGTCAATTTCGTCTATAGCAAGCACTATGCGCTTTTGGTTAACCTGGCTCATTTTTTGAAGAGCTGTAGTAAGCGCCCTCAGAGGAAAGCCCTTCTTCAACTCATCGTATGTCGAGATGAAAACTCTTTTTGCTTCTTCAGAAATCCCTGACGAGTCCTGCCAATCGTTTTCAGCTAGCATTTGGGATACAGCGAAGCAAAAGCCTTCCTCGGTAAATTCGCTGGCAACCAAGTCTTCAAGGCTTAACATGATGTATGCATACTGAGGCTCCAGCAATCTTTCCAGCAAAGTCAGTGTTGTGCTTTTTCCGAACTGCCTGGGGCGATTTATGGTAATGTACTCATTATCGTCAATCATCGTCTTGATCTCCAATAAGGTGGCGTCGGTGTTTACCATGTAATGAACCTCGGGCCGACATACACCTGTTGTATTGAAAGCTTTCATTTCAGCCTCCTGTCTATGAGCATATCCTAGAGCAATATCGCGGCTCGCGAGAGTTGTATGCGCAGAAATTCATAAACCAAGTCCCTTTTCGAATTCAGCTTTTCATTTCTTACATTTCAGCCTTGTTTTTTTACATCAAAGCTTTTTCAAACAGTAACATCCATTAGCAAGCCCATGCGATTGTTCCCGAAGCACCTCTTGGATCCGTTGCCAAATGCCTTGTCTTTGCTCTTTTTAATGCATACGCAATCTTGGCTCGAAGGTTTTTAATATAGATATATTTAGCCTATTTGCATTGCATGTCCCAACTTGCAAAACACTACCGTTCCGCTAATTCTAAGGCTTACGAGGATTGTATGCGCAGAAATACACAAATCAAATCCCTTTTCGAATTCAGTTAGTCATTTCTTACGTTTCAGCCTTGTTTTTTTTGCATCTAGACTTTTATAAAGTATCATCGAGCTATCTTCAATGAGCGAACCCTGGCGACTATGATCCCGAAACAGTCATGGAACCGTTGCCAAATGCCTTGTCTTTGCTCTTTTTAAACACATGTGAGCAAACCCCGGGCGATTATGATTCTGAATCCACTTTTCTTTAAATATCGATATGTTTAGCCTATTCAGACTTTTTCATGAGATCATCCTTAGCCGGATAGAGTCGTTATTGCTATAGCCCAGCTCACGAAACACATCCGCTCCGCTGATTATAAGGCTCGTGAGGGTTCTATACGCAGAAATACATTAATCAAATCCCTTTTCGAACTCAGCTTTTCATTTCTTACGTTTCAGCCTTGTTTTTTTACATCAAGACTTTTATCAAATAACGTCAATCTATCATCAATGAACAAACGCCTTGTCATTGCTCTTTTCAGTACATACGCTATCTTATCCTCGAAGTTTTTTCACTAAATATCGATATATTAATCCTACTCAATCCCTCTCATACTGAGATCTCCTTAGCCGGATAGAGGCGTTATAACTATATTCCAACTTACGAAACACTTCTGTTTCGCTAATTCTAAGGCTCGTGAGGATTGTATGCGCAGAAATACATGAATCAAGTCCCCTCTTCGAATTCAGCTTTTCATTTCTTACATTTCGGCCTTGATTTTTTACATAAAGACTTTTATCAAATAACGTTAATCTATCCATCAGTGAGCAAACGCCTTGTTTTTGCTCTTTTCCATCTCATACGCTATCTTAGCTTTTAAGTTTTTCTCCTTATTCGTCGATATATTCGGCCTATTTTAACTCTCTCATTGCGGGAACATCCTTAGCCGGATAGAGTCGTTATAGCTATAGCCCAACTTACAAAACACTTCTGTTTCGCTAATTCTAAGGCTCGCGAGGTTTGTATGCGCAGAAACACATAAATCAAATCCCTTTTCGAATTCAGCTCTTAATTTCTTACGTTTCAGCCTTGTTTTTTTACATCAAGACTTTTATCAAATGACTCTGGAGTAAGAACTACATCAAAGCCTTAAAACCAAAGCTTTGACTAAAGGCTGATGTGGCGGACAAACCTTGTGCCTAAGCCATTTACGTTTATTCGTCCGGTGGTTGTTACTGTGGAATTATCAAATAAAATAGCAAGACCGGGCGACTATGATCCCGAATCAATCACTCTTAATTATATGTATATTTAGCCTATTAAGACTTTTTTATAATGAGATCATCCTTAGCCGGATAGAGGTGTTATTGCTATGCCCAACTTATAAACGCTTCCGCTCCGCTAATTCTAAGGCTCGCGAGGATTGTATGCGCAGAAATACATAAATCAAATCTCTTTTCGAATTCAGCTTTTCATTTCTTACATTTCGGCCTTGATTTTTTACATCAAGACTTTTATCAAATAACGTTAATCTATCCATCAGTGAGCAAACGCCTTGTTTTTGCTCTTTTCTATCTCATACGCTATCTTAGCTTTTAAGTTTGTCTCCTTAAGAGTCGATATATTTTGCCTATTTTAACTCTCTCATTGCGGGAACATCCTTAGCCGGATAGAGGCGTTATAGCTACATCCCAACTTACGAAACACTTCTAATCCGCTTATTCTAAGGCTCGTGAGGGTTGCATGCGCGGAAATACATAAATCAAGTTCCTTTTTAATTTCAGCTTTTCATTTCTTACGTTTCAGCCTTGTTTTTTTACATCAAGACTTTTATCAAATGACTCTGGAGTAAGAACTCCAACAAATCCTTAAAACCAAGCTTTGACTAAAGGCTGACGTGGCGGACAAACCTTGTGCCTAAGCCATTTACGTTTATTCGTCTGGTGGTTGTTACTGTGGAATTATCAAATAAAATAGCAAGACCGGGCGACTATGATCCCGAATCAATCACTCTTAATTATATATATATTTAGCCTATTAAGACTTTTTTATAATGAGATCATCCTTAGCCGGATAGAGGTGTTATTGCTATGCCCAACTTATAAACGCTTCCGCTCCGCTGATTCTATGGCTCGCGAGGATTGCATGCGCGGAAATACATAAATCAAATCCCTTTTCGAATTCAGCTTTTCATTTCTTACATTTCAGCCTTGATTTTTTACATCAAGGCTTTTATCAAATAACGTTAATCTATCCATCAGTGAGCAAACGCCTTGTTTTCGCTCTTTTCATCTCATACGCTATCTTAGCTTTCAAGTTTTTCTCCTTAATCATATATATATTGACCTATTTTAACTCTCTCATTGCGGGAACATCCTTGGCCGGATAGAGTCGTCATTGCTATATCCCAACTTACAAACGCTTCCACTCCGCTGATTCTATGGCTCGCGAGAATTGTATGCGTAGAAATAATGAATCAAGTTCCTTTTTAAATTCAGCTTTTCATTTCTTACGTTTCAGCCTTGTTTTTTTTACATCAAGACTTTTATCAAATGACTCTGGATTAAGAACTCCATCAAAGCCTTAAAACCGAAGCTTTGACTAAAGGCTGATGTGGCGGACCAACTTTGCGCCAAGCTATTTACGTTTACTTGTCCGGTGGTTGTTACGGGAGAAACGTCAATCTATGAGTAAACCCCAGGCGACATGATTCCGAATCAACCACACTTTAAATATCTATACATTTATCTGTTTAGGCATTTTCATAGCGGGTTCATCCTTAGCTGGATAGAGCCGCTATTGCTATAGCCCAGCCTACAAAACACTTCCGCTCCGCTGATTCTAGGGCTCACGAGGGTTGTATGCGCAGAAATACATAAATCATGTCCATTTTCGAATTCATCTTTTTATTTCTTACATTTCAGCCTTGTTTTTTTACATAAAGACTTTTATCAAATAACGTTAATCTATCCATCAGTGAGCAAATGCCTTGTTTTTGCTCTTTTCAACACACACGCCATCTTAGCCTTTGAGTTTTTTTCGTCAAATATCTATATATTCAGCCTATAATTAGCTCTCTCATTACGGGAACATCCTTAGGATAGAGTCGTTATAGCTACAGCCAACTTACGAAACACTTCTGTTCCGCTAATTCTAAGGCTCGTGAGGATTGTATGCTCAGAAATACATGAATCAAGTCCCCTATTTGTCCCCTGATTGTTACGGCAGAATCATCAAATAACATCAATCTATGAACAAACCCCGGGCGACTATGATTCTGAATCAACTGCTCTTTATATATCGATATATTTAGCCTATTTATACTTTTTCATAAGGGGATCATCCTTATCCGGATAGAGGCGCTATTGCTATAACCCAGCTTACAAAACACTTCCGCTCCGCTAATTCTAAGGCTCGCAGGGATTGTATGCACAGAAATACATAAATCAAATCCCTTTTCGAATTCAGCTTTTCATTTCTTACATTTCAGCTTTGCTTTTTTACATCAAGACTTTTATCAAATAACGTTAATCTATCCATCAGTGAGCAAACGCCTTGTTTTCGCTCTTTTCATCTCATACGCTATCTTAGCCTTTAAGTTTTTTCCCTTAATCGTCGATATATTCAGCCTATTTTAACTCACTCATTGTGGGAACATCCTTAGCCGGATAGAGGCGTTATAGCTATAGCCCAACTTACGAAACACTTCTGCTCCGCTAATTCTAAGGCTTGCGAGGATTGTATGCGCAGAAATACATGAATCAAGTCCTCTTTTCGAATTCAGCTTTTCATTTCTTACATTTCATCCTTGTTTTTTTACATCTAGACTAATATCAAATAACGTTAATCTATCCATCAGTGAGCAAACGCCTTGTTTTCGCTCTTTTCGTCCTTAGCCGGATAGAGGCGTTATAGCTATAGCCCAACTTACGAAACACTTCTGCTCCGCTAATTCTAAGGCTTGCGAGGATTGTATGCGCAGAAATATATGAATCAAGTCCCCTTTTCGAATTCAGCTCTTCATTTCTTACATTTCAGCCTTGATTTTTTACATCAAGACTTTTATCAAATGACTCTGGAGCAAAACTCCATCAAAGCCCTAAAGCCAAAGCTTTGACTAAAGGCTGACATAACGGACAAACCTTGAGCCTAAGCCATTTACGTTTATTTGTCCGCTGGTTTTTACGGCAGAATCATCAATCCCATGAGCAAACCCCGGCGACAATGATCCCGAAACAATCACTTTTTAAATATCTATATATTTAGCCTATTTCGACTTTTTATAATGAGATCATCCTTATCCGGATAGAGGCGTTATTGCTATAGCCCAACTACGAAACACTTCCGCTCCGCTGATTATAAGGCTCGTGAGGGTTCTATGCGCAGAAATACAAAAATCAAATCCCTTTTCGGATTCAGCTTTTCATTTCTTACATTTCAGCCTTGATTTTTTACATCAAGACTTTTATCAAATAATACCCCTCTATCATCAATTTGCAAACGCCTTGTCTTTGCTCTTTTCAACACATACGCTATTTTAGCCTTTAAGTTTCTTTCCTTAATCATCGATATATTTAGACTATTTAAACCCTCTAATAATGAGATCATCCTTAGCAGGATTGAGGCGTTATAGCTATAGCCCAACTTACAAAACACTTCTGTTCCGCTAATTCTAAGGCTTGCGAGGATTGTATGCGCAGAGTACCCATTTCGAATTCAGCTATTCATTTCTTACATTTCAGTCTTGTTTTTTACATCAAGACTTTTATCAAATGACTCTGGCGCAAGAACTCCATCAAAGCCCTAAAGCCAAAGCTTTGACCAAAGGCTGATGTGGCGGACAAACTTTGCGCCAATCCATTTACGTTTATTTGTCCGGTGGTTGTTGCGGCAGAAACATCAATCTATGAACTAACCCCGGGCGACTATGATTCTGAATCAACTGCTCTTTATATATCGATATATTTAGCCTATTTATACTTTTTCATAATGGGATCATCCTTATCCGGATAGAGGCGCTATTGCTATAACCCAGCTTACAAAACACTTCCGCTCCGCTGATTCTATGGCTCGCGGGGTTTGTATGCGCAGAAATACATAAATCAAGTCCCTGTTCGAATTCAGCTTTTCATTTCTTACATTTCAGCGTTGATTTTTTACATCAATACTTTTATCAAATAACGTCAATCTATCCATCAGTGAGCAAACGCCTTGTTTTCGCTCTTTTCATCTCATACTCTATCTTATCTTAGCCTTTAAGTTTTTTTCCTTAATCATCTATATATTTAGCCTATTTAACCCTCTCATTGCGGGAACCTCCTTAGCCGGATAGAGGCGTTATAGCTATAGCCCAACTTACGAAACACTTCTGCTCCGCTAATTCTAAGGCTTGCGAGGATTGTATGCGCAGAAATACAAACGCCTTGTTTTCGCTCTTTTCATCTCATACGCTTTTTTCCCTTAATCTCCTATATATTTAGCCTATTAAAACCTTCTCATTATGGGAACATCCTTCGCCGGATAGATGAGTGATAGCTATAGCCCAACTTACGAAACACTTCTGCTTCGCTTATTCTAAGGCTTGCGAGGATTGTATGCGCAGAAATACATGAATCAAGTCCCCTTTTCGAATTCAGCTCTTTCATTTCTTGCATTTCAGCCTTGATTTTTTACATCGAGACTAATATCAAATAACGTTAATCTATCCATCAGTGAGCAAACGCCTTGTTTTCGCTCTTTTCATCTCATACGCTATCTTAGCCTTTAAGTTTTTTCCCTTAATCGTCTATATATTCAGCCTATTTTAATTCTCTCATTGCGGGAACATCCTTAGCCGGATAGAGTCGTTATAGCTATAGCCCGCTAATTCTAAGGCTTGCGAGGATTGTATGCGCAGAAATACATAAATCAAGTCCCTGTTCGAATTCAGCTTTTCATTTCTTACATTTCAGCCTTGTTTTTTTACGTAATCAAACCCCGGTCGCCTATGACCCCGAGCAACTCTTGGATCCGTTGCTAAATCCCTTGTCTTTGCTTTTTTCAATACATTCGCAATCTGAGCCTCGAAATTTTAAATCTTTAATTATGGATATATTTAACCTGTTCAACTATTCTCTTAATGTACTCATCCTTTGCCGGATTGAGGCGTTACTCCGCCAATTCTCGCGAGAGTTGTATGCGCAGAAATGCATAAATCAAGACCCTTTTCGAAATCAGCTTTTCAATTCTTGCATTTCAGGCTTGATTTTTTACATTGAATATATATTCACACGGGGCATGACGGGCTTGCGCAGGGCTTTCAACTGCCCTGGCGCTTTAGCGCCGACTAAAAAATCTCAGATTCAAAAAAGGGATGAGGGTTGCCTCATCCCTTTTTCTAGGCTTTTCACTCCCATAACTTTATCTTCTCAGCTGTGGCTTTTATCTGCTCATCGCTTGGCTCCCAGTAGAAATCGATCTGGAGCGCCCGATTCTCCCAAAACACAACATAGCGGTGCAATTCCAGGGTATTGCTCTTCTTCTGGTATGCTTCCTGGGCGTCCCAAAGCTCCGGATCCTCCGCAATCCAACTCTCGCCATACGCAAATGAGTATTCATCCAGAAGCGCCGCTTTGCACAAATTATAAACTGCCTGAGATTTCGGTAGAATCAGCGTGTATTCCAGGCTTGGAAGCCTCTCGCTTGGCTGGGGCCATTGCTTTGCTTCATACAGGTCAAGAAAGAGTGATGATTTCTTCTCAGCTTTATTGGTATATGAGCCGTTGTTTTGATCCAGCAAGTCTTCTATTGCCAGAGGCATTTCCTCTTCGGTCGCCTCGTTGGCTTTGTAAACGTTAAGAGCGAGAATTACTAACAAAGCAAGAACTGTTGCCGAAACAACGGCAGAGGCCACAATTGCTCCGATGAAGACCGTTTTGGTTGAAGCTCCTGCCTTCTTTTTGAGACGCATGACCGTTGCTGCCGGAATGATCGCCGCAAGCGCCACCCCCAGAACTATAGCTATAGTCACATAGCCATTGGGCGCTCTGACAATCCATAATGCTAAAAAAGCCAACAGGATTGCTATTGTAGCGTACACAGGGATCCTGTTTCTTTTCGTAGCCAGAAATTTTCCTTCTCGGGCATAGGCTTTGGCTCTTCCGTGCCAGATGAGGTATCCGCCAATCTCGTAAATGCCCAAAAAGCACATGGCGAGAATCCCTGCGGCCCTGAACAGGCTAGCGTCAGTTGCCAGCACCCCAATCAGGTTATTGCCAACCTCACTCAGGAATGTGCCAGCGTTAACCAGCCCTAAAGCTATGAGCATCATAAAGACCGGAATAAAGCTCTTTTTTGCCGATTTATGGATCTCGCCGATCTGAACCTGTGGATCCGTCTCTAGAGGAACTGGGTTCTCGTTCTCATTTTTGAAGACTTGCAGCTGCGCAGCGGAATGCACTAGCTTCCAGCCCGATTGGGCACAAAACTCAGCCAGTTCCTCCTGTCCCGCAAGCGGTGCCGGATCATACGGGGATGCCTTGGAAAAGTAGGTAACCGCAAAACGGATCTTTGCCGCCTCAATTGGCTTGTACGTCCACCAGAACGGCCCCATCTCCTCTAGCATCCATCCCTCGGCTGCCATTTTCTCCAAACGCTCTTCTATTCCTGTATGGTCATAGAACGAGAAGTACTCAACTGCTCGTTTGGTTTTTGGTTTCATTGCTCATCCCCCTCGCTTTAAAAGCGGCGGTAGTCTTCCACCAGCACAAGAAGCCTCTGATATTCGCCATCCAGCGTTTCTATCCCTTTGCCTGTTAAGATGTAGCTCCTTCTTCGTCCCGCGACTCTCGTCTCTTGGATTATCCCCTCCGCCAAAAACTGCTCAAGCAGGTTGTAGGTGGTGGCTGGGCCCATAACGACGCGGTCGTTTGTCATGCGCCTTACGCGCTCCATAATGTCCATGCCGCAGCATTCAGAGCGCAGGCAAAGCAGAGTGTAGTACATCTGCTCAGTAAGTGTTTGAAGCCTTGGTCTCGCCACGCTCTCCCTCCTGGCGTAGATATCGGTTTTATTGGGTTGAGCTTAAACTGGCAGAAGCGCTGATTGAGTTTTGGGATGCGCCCGTCAGCTCCGCGTCTAATATCTAATATCGATATTCCTGCTTCTAGTCTACTATCGATTATCGATAATGTCAAGCGGTTCAAAGATATTTATGGCAGACGCTCAAGGGCAGCGCCTGCCATATCCTGATCAGCTCATGCATCCCCGAAATGTCCTAATAATACTCATTTTCATTGAACAGCACAAATTTCCTTCCTATTCTCGCATCCAGTTCAGTGTCGTATTGATAAATGCCAAGAATGTTGCAGACATTGTAATATGCAAACATCACCGCCATTTGGAAATAATAGATACTCATGTGTGTCCTTACGCATTTGCCAATCAATGCAACGTCATACATGTCTGACCATTTTTCCGTCAAGGTTTTTTGGTAAGAAGGTTCAACATAAACAATCCCCAGAACCACGAGCAAAATTGACATCAATACATAATAGGCTGCTTCCGATAACTTGCTTGTACCAATAAATCGGAACAATCCTTTGCCCCAAGCCGTTTTCACCCTCGTCACTGGAACGCCTGGCAATCCTACGATTAAGAAGTAACCCAAAAGCATTAACATTGAAAGCGGCAAAAAGATAGAACCTTTGCCCCTGTATCGCTGAGCGAAATGCGATATGACCTGTGAATTGTATGCTAGTTCAATCGACATCAATATTCCTGAAATAACAAGAATGGCAAGCAACATGTCTCGCGAAGCCCGCAAGGCGCTCCCTGCCTTCTTCTTGTATTCTGAGATTTGCTGATCCGGGCTTACTGAGCTTTTTGCAAGCAACTTCGGTTGCACCGCCTGGCATTTGGGACAAACGACCTCTTCTTCAAACAGTTCAAACCCGCAGTCTTCGCAAATGAACATTCGCTCTTACCTCCGCAACTCCCGCGCCCCTTGCGAGCAACCTATGTATCTTAAAAGCGTACCTTAAAAGCTCAGGCTCAAAGCCTGTTTTCAATATATACGCAATGTTTAACTTTAAAGTCTCTTCACTCTTTAAATATCGACATGTTCCGCTTCTTCCAGGGGACAAGATTGGGACTTGCCAGTCTACGCGGGGGCTTGCGCTTGCACTCGCGAGAAACAACATCAGTACATCATTTCGTTGTTTTCCCTCGCAAACATCCGCCAGCCTAAGTAAAAAGATTCGTTCTTATCACTCGGGGCATAAGCGCAAGCCCTTTTTATGATAGCCAAGAAGTCTGACAATCCTCGTCAGGTACCGCGAAAATCAATCGCCGTTTCAAAGCTTCTTGCCACGCGCTCCCCTCTAAGCGCCCGGCCTTGTTGCATGGGCCCAAACATTTGCCGTACGCTCTTCTTGGCTCATATTGCAGAGTGATTAACATTTTATTTAATCAAATGCCTCTCTGAAGTTAAAACTAGAAAGTTAAGACTTGAAAAATCCCCTTCAGCCTCGCCCGATCAAAGAACCATTCCCGAATGCGTCAGTTGCCCAGTTTCCTTTATCCAATAGTTTGTTAAGCTTTCTGTAATATGAACCAAGAAAAGCGCATGTCTAGAAACATTGGCGCACTATACTTCCCGCCAGGCAACCTCTCCCCTAAACCTGCCACACCTATATGTTAAATTTCCTCTTCATAACCAGGCAAATCTAAAAAGCGGGCTTTTGCCCGCTTTTTAGATTTCTCTTGCCGTTTTCTTGCGCTCTCTTGCCGTTTTCTTTTGTTCTTTTTCCGTTTTCTTTTGTTCTTGCCTACTCACCTTTTCCCGCCGCTTGCCGGAGTGATCCACATTGCGGGACGGATTCCGCCATCTTTTGAAGAAGAAGCGTATCCCTCAATGCTAAGCCCTCCGTCCGCCATGACAACGGCGGTTCCATCTTCGTAATAGGAGGGAGAGCGGAGCCACCACCAGACCGGCCTGCCTTTAAGCTCAGTTTGGGCACCGACCACGGATATCTGGCTTATTGGGTAAGGCGTTGTTGCCATATCATCGCCGTAACGCTCAGTCCACCAGTCCTTTCTGCCTTCTGCGTTATCCTCTGAGAAATGCTTGTCTATCTCTTCGATGCTAAGAAGGAACACTTTGTCGATTGTCTGGTTGCCGCCAGCGATGACAGTATAGGTGCCATCAATGGCGCTTATGGCTGTATCCTGGGTTTTCACCGTCTTCTCGGATATTCTGGCTCTTTCGGATTCTGAGAAGATTTTGAGAAATTCAGTGTTCAAGTAGTTGCGTATGGTGCTGTTCTCCCAGGTAGAGACGCCTGGGGTTGCCTGAAATGGACCAAACCCGATTACGTATTTCGAAAGAAGAAGCGATTCGCCGTTTTCGCTGGAAAGGACCAGCCATTCCATATTGCCAAAGACGACGGTCAAAAACGGCTCTGCTCCATGGGGCGGCTCTGTTCTTGGAGAGCTTGGGATCTGCTCTTCAATGGTTTCCTGCGTATGCTCAGCGCCCATAGTAGGGGGAGGAAGGTCAGTGCCTTCAACCGCTGACGACTCTTCTGTGTTTTGCTCCGCGCTATAAGTTTCGGAGTTTAAGACCTGGGCGTCTGTAAGCCCGTCTACCCTGTCGGGAGCGCGAGTACCTGATCTGTAATAGCCCACTATCCGTTCCTGGAGTTGTTCGGCCATGACCTGGAGCTCAGGATCGTTGGCGTAAAACACTTTGTTAAGCTCAGTCAGGGCTTCTGCGTCATCCCCTGCCAGGAACGCGTCAAGAGCCTTTTGAAACGTCTGCCTGTTTTTGTCGCGGCTTATTCCCGCTATGGATTCCCATGGCGGTATCAGGGCTATGACAATTCCAGAGGCTACGCAAAGAACGCAAACGATTAGGTAGGATCCAATGCGCTTGCGCTTTCTCTTTCGCCAGCCTTCTGACTTGGCGTTCTCAATAGGGACAATGTCTTGCTCGACCAGGGGCGGATCTGGGTCTGGATACATGGGCTCGGGTTCTTTAAGAATTTCTGGAATTGGCATGGTGTAGAGCTCCATGCATTCAAATGGATTATTGGAAAGAATCGGGCGATCCTGAAAGCTTTCATCACGTCTTAAGATCATTGCTATAGAGATGTCATCTTCGCCGGTTTTGCCCAGCTCGTCAACGCAGAGCGAAAACTCTTTTTCTGACACTGTAGCGTTGCCAATCCAGATTTGAAACGACTGGGTGAGCTTTTGGATATGCGGATCATAGAGCCTTGGAACAGCGCACTCTACGCCGTCACTCATAAGCGCTACGCACAGGAGGTTTGGAACTCTGTAGCGCTTGAAGGAGAAATCCGCGAATCCAGGATCCACTATCCGCTCTATGCTCTGGGTAAGCCCGTCAATTGTGACAGAGGGAGAGACAACTCCAAACCCGAAGCCGGCGTCAGCGGCTACCACGCCGTTGCCGATCTTTAAGATAAGGAGCTTGTCTCCCTTAACCGCGCATGAGACCACTGTAGTGCTGTACTTAGTTATGTTTCCGTAGACCAGCTTGTTGTCCTCGGACAGCACTGTAGGGAAGCCTCTCATTGCGGCGTACTTGTTGAGCACTTTGAGGTAATAGTTTCTAAACAGTGAGTATGCGCAATTTCGCAGCTTGTCCTCTTCTAGCGCCACTATGTCGTCAAAGTTTTCCAAGAAGAAATCGGTCGCCGCTTTCGCGGCCGCCATGGCGCCAAAGCCAGCGAAATCTCCTGCGCTTGTGACGCCGTCAGCCAGGGCTATGGCGCGTATGCCCCCTGACTCCTTTTCACTAACAGCATCCTGGCCTTTCTTGAGCGTACCGGGTATCGCTTTCTTCAATACCCAAAAAGGAGACTCGCTTTCAGCTGCCATTATTAGGCATCCACCTCGCAATCAACCACATCTACAGTAAACAGGGGATTGACTCTTCTCGCCTTGTCTTGCCAATAGGAAAGCTTCTTGCTTGAATATTCGTTGCTGGTAGGCACGGCGAAATCACCGCTGGCAGCTGCGACAGCCCCAAGGATGTCCTCTTCTGTCGCTTGCGCCAGGGAGGCTTTGTACTCAGAAATCACGCGCTTCAGGACTTGGCCTATGTCAATGCCGCTGGACTCGACAATATCGACTTTAAGCTTGTCTCGCCTTGCTGTGTCTATGCTCAAGCCGTCGGGCGTTATTGAATATGTATACTGCTTGTAAGTCGTATTGAACGCTTCTGAGTACAGTTCAGCCATTTCATTGTAAAGCTGGCTTCCTGAGCAGCTCTTCCCGTCGTAAGCCGCCATGCGGGAGTTGTTCTCCATGTAGTCTGTTATAAGGACTATGGTAGGCTGGTTGTACCTCACTAGCCTTTCCTCTTTGTACTGCTGCTTTCTTTTGGCTGACAGGTAGAAGCCGCAGAGCATGGCTTCGCCAAGTGGAGTCATCCCGTCGCACTGCTCGATCTGGAAGGTCTCGTTTTCCCGGAGCAGGTCAAAGTCCCTTTTGAGAACCACCCCGTTTCCGCCAAAGGTGATGATCGCCAGATCAACTATATACTTCTCCGCTCCCTCGGCGTTGTATATGCCGTTCATCAGTTGCGCCAGGGATCTGTTTATCACAGGCAAAGCAGGCTCCATGGATCCGCTTATGTCAACCAGGAAAAGCAGGGGGACCCGTACGAATCCGGCTTCAAGGTCTATGGGGTTTTCAGGCGGCCTGAGCTTTTCCCCTTGCAGAAGTATGGAGTCAATGTACTCGATAGACTTCATGTTTTCACCCCGTTTTTGTATTGATGATCGCTAAAATATTTGTATCGGCTCAACGCGTTACGGCTTTTTCGCGTAATCCAGTCGGTTCGCTAGAGTTAATAAAATTTATATTAATAAATTTTAATTCAAGAATTCTTTAAGTTAAGCCGATCAACAGTTGGTACGCTATAAAAACCGCTCCTATGATAGTCGTGGCCACAAAAATGACCAAGGCTCTCTTCAAGGTGTCTCTTTCCTGCCGCAAGGCGTTGATCTTGCGCTTTGATTCCTTTTCATTGCCTTTTTTCTGAGTCAGTTCCAGCTGCAAAAGATTAGCTTTGATTTCCTCTTCTTCACCCTTTCTCAAAGCCGCCCCTAGCTCTTTGTCCAGCTCCAGCATTTTTCCTTCAAGCATCGCAAGTTGGGTCAAGTGCCTCAATTCATCCTGCTCTCTCTTTTTTTCCTCGTTTCTGACGCTATCTGGAAGGAACCAGATATATGGGGTGCCCGCGACGTTGTTCAGGTAATAGGCAGGGTTTCCGATAGGCTCCGCCAAAGGCAGCCAATTTGGCACAATTTCTGTGTCAGCCCCTCTTACCCTTAGATCGTTTACGCAGGATACGATCAGGTTGTACCAGCCCGAGGCTGTTAGAAGCCTGCATCGCCTGTTGTAGATGACATCCAGGAAGACTTCCCTTATAGGTCTGGGGGTGAGAAACCACCGTTTGTAAAACAATAGCTTCACGCCCTTCAAGGCGCTGATGTCGTTGGTCTCCATGGCATGCGCGTACTCTCCGAACCCAGCCAGATCATAATACCTAAGGTCGGCAACCCTGGACTTTCCCGCCAAGCTGACTCCTGTTAGCATCTGCAGCAAAAGCACTGTCAAAGCATAGCTCTCGGCTTCCACCGTATGCCTGTACGGCATGCTGTAAACCTCTCCTTCAGGCCAGTAGCACGGCAAAGGAGGCTGGGACGTGCTTCCTGCGCAAGAGAACCCGTCTGTGTCTATGGGATACACTTCCCCTTTTTCAGTGACCAAGAAGTTGTCAGGCTTCACGTCGCTAAGGAGAAAGCGTTGGCGGTGCAGGAGCTGGAAGCAGTTGCATAGGCTCGCGCAAACTCCTAAAAACTCTATGTAGCTGTCGCTGCCAAAGTGATCCTTGAATCCCCGGGTCCTAATTCCAACCTCCTCCAGGGTTCTGTCGCGGCAGCGCCTCATAACGAATCCAATCCAATTGTTCTTCCGCTCTGTCAAGTATATCGACTCAATGGGAAAAGCGTGGACTAAGTACATGAACTCGGGGTTCCTGCTTTCGAAGTTCTCCTTGAACCTTACCAGCCTATTTATTTTCGCCTCCTCGCTTTTGTCAGAGCAGAGCTTTATCACGTATTCTCCTGTCGTGTCGTAAAAAATCATATGCCTAGGCGAATCTATCTTGTCGTCAGTTGAATACGTATAGCGTTTGCTGCCGTACACTGTTTCTGTCGACATAATTGCGGCTCCTTTGAGTGCATATTCCAAAATTCCGTCAAGCCCGGAATTTGTTTTGGGATATGCTCTAAACGCCCGAAGGCGACCTAAATAGCATCGCATATCCCAAAAAGTGGCGCAGCGAAAGTCACAGCGAGCAAACTTGCGCGACTTTCGCAAGCCATAAATCGCAAAAAACATTCTTTTGGGATACGCTCCAAGAATCGAACAGCTGGGTATGGCAACGAGCGCAGCGTGAAGCTTGCCCGTCAGCCTAAAGGCGGGATATAAGCTCTTTTTCACATTTGAGCGCCCGACATCATAAGGAGCTTCGCTGGAATGGCCGCCAGGTTGGCTTCCATTTCCCGTTCCTCATCCTTTATGATTCTGTTCATCACATTTCCCATGCCTGCCATGCCAAGCAGCAACCCGTCCGCCAAAAGAACCGCTGGCGTTTCCCTCTCGCATCCGGACAAAGTCCAGACGTTTGCGCTTGCAACCACGCATTTTTCGGGATCGAAGCCCTTGAGGGCAACAGCGGCTCGAACCCCTTGCAAGAATTCCATCCCTCTCAGGTTCATCGCGTGAAGGGACAAAAGCCCTTGCTGCTTCACGTCGGAGATGGCGTTCAAGACATGCGCGGCTCTCTCTACCTTGGTGATGATTTGAGTCTCGCTTATTGTGTTGTCAATGTACATTTCCACTCGGTCGCCTGCGTTGTGCTTTGAAACCCTTATCATCCACCAGAGGAATCTATCCGCCAGCTCGCTGTATAAAAACGAAAAGATGTCAACAAACACTATGAGGTTTTTAACTTCTTTCTCTCCAATCACAAGCCCCGGCACCATGCCAGAGCTTCGCTGGAACTGTTTCCTGTGCCATGACTGGCCCAGGGATGTCGCCACAGGCTCTGCCCCTCCTGCGACTATGTAGTCGTCATAGTCCAGCTGGGCTATGGCAAACTCGCTCAAGCTCCCAGCGGGCATGCCGCTGACGCTTGTCACAAAGTCAAAAAGCGTTGATATCGCCAGCGCGTTCACGAGCTTGAAGGCGCCGCGTTCGTTCTCGAAGTTGCTGAGAGTCTGCCTGGTGATGTCCAACGCCTGGCACATCTGCTCAGTGGAGACACCAAGCCTCTGCCTCGCGCCATTAATTCTACTTCGAAAGTCATCCAGGTAAAACTGCAACGCTATTTCATCCAAGTCATTCTCTCCTTACTCGACCGAGATGATAATTATTGTACATCAGTCGGCAAGTAAAGTCAATAGACGACGAAATGCGATTTTCCAAACCCATCATTTTGCCAAATTTCGCGATTGTAAAATGTTTCTTTGGATCATGCGAGGCTTTTGCGATATACTTTTTATTTTTGACGCATATCCGTTTTAGCGCTTGTTTTCTGGATTTAGCGTTTCATACTGACGATCAGTTTAATTCGGAATTTTCTTGTCGTTTGGGGGCTGCCCGACTGGGTTCGGAGACGTTCTTAAATCAATCGAGTCGGGCAACGATAAGATATTTACACTATAAAGCGTCGTCAGTTTAGTACGTTAGTCCGTCTGATGCCTGGGCGCGTTTAGCCAGCGCCGGCACTGCAGGATTAACGAATAAATTTGAGCTTGAGTATACACCAAAACAAATATTTTGTCAAATCATGCTTCTTATTGTCGCGCCATGTCTTTTCAAAGGACACGCCGCAGCCGTGTAGACATCGGAAACCTGAGCCCAGAACTTTTTAAAGGCATAAAGCAACCCTCAAGTTTCATACTTTCTTCATATTTCATAGAGGTTTAGGGGGAGATGACGGATTCGTCCGGCGCTGGGATATCCTTTTGGGCAGGCCTTGCAGTCGAGGAAATTTTCTGGAATATATGAAATGCAAATATGAGAAATGCATGAAAGTTAAAAGCAATAAATAACGATAGGCATTCCAGGACGTTGAGATGCAAAAAAACAGCATAAAAAGAAGCCTGATTTCTCAGGCTTCTTCTCGTTTCTAAGGTTGCTTGCGCTTTCGCGCTGGCTTTGCTTGGCAAGCTCAAGCCTCATTTCGAGGTAGCGGCTCGTAAAGGGCCTGTGCGCTTGTTAGGCATACCCAAGAATATCGCATCGCAATATGCCTGGACGTTTCTAGCCCTATTCTATGGTTTGCTCGTTCCCGCCCTGAATCGACTCTATCAGGCAAGTGCTGAATGCGGTTACAGCTGCTGCCGCTAACGCAAACGCGAAAACTGTGACTGTCACTGTCAAGAAAACTGTTTTCATTTGAATCCCTCCCGGATTGTTTTAGACTTTCCATGGCCAGTTCATGCGCTCTGACGGTGAACATCACGCCCGTCAAGCGCCCAAAGCATTGCAAAGGCGTCCGGTCAGTCGCCTTTGCTTCAAGACTACTCCAACAGATACGAGAGGGATCCTGTTTTGACTGATCATGAGCAGCAACCCTAATAATCCCGAATTACGCGAATCTATATAATGCAAAAGCAAAGAAATCCTGATTTCTCAGGATTTCTCGCTGTTTCCAATGATTCTGGTTAAAAACGCAATCTGCTGGACAAGCCAGCGATTGTTCGTTGTCTTTCTAGCCGTCCTGCAGAGAACAAGGCGTCCCTGCCTCTATGAGGCCGATTCGGCTTGCCCTACAGGTTCTCGCAGACCTATCTGCGAGCGACCGACACTATGCCTGGCCCAGCTCCAGCCCCAGCCGCCGCTCCGAACGTGCCAACGGTCGCTATCGCAAGCGCCGCAACCATCACTGCCAACATAACCTTTTTCATTGGAATCCCTCCTGGATTTTTGTCTTGCGTTCCTTGCATGTGGGCATGCGCCCTATATGGCTTTGGCGCTTCAAGCCTCCAAAGCCTTGCAAAGGCGTCCGGTCAACCGCCGTTGCCTACAGTTTATGTTCCATCAAAGGCCAGCCCTATGGCCATAGGCGTGGCATATAGCGCCTTGGGCTTGATATCAGGACTTTGCCCTTCTTATTATATCTGCCTTACCTCTTTGCGACTGTGACTATCCCTGGCCCGTTCCCGGCCTTAGCGCCTATGCTGTTGCCAAACGCGCTTGCGGTCGCTATCGCGAATGCCGCAACCATTACTGCTACCATGACCTTTTTCATCGGAATCCCTCCTGGATTTTTGGGCTTTTGTTTTAACCGGCTTGGCTATCCATAGCCGGCTCTTGGGCGCTTGCCATTGGCAAGCGTCCAAAGCCTTGCAAAGGCGTCCGGTCAACCGCCGTTGCCTGTGGTTATGTTCCATCAAGGCCAGCCCTATGGCCATAGGCGTGGCATATAGCGCCTTGGCTTGATATTAGGACCCGTCTTTTATCAGCCTTACTTTATGGCGACTGTGACTATCCCTGGCCCGTTCCCGGCCTTCGCACCTATGCTGTTGCCAAACGCGCTTGCGGTCGCTATCGCGAATGCCGCAACCATTACTGCTACCATGACCTTTTTCATCGGAATCCCTCCTGGATTTTTGGACTTTTGTTTAACCGGCTGCTTTCCAGCCGGCTCTTGGATGCTTGCCCTATGGCAAGCGCTTCAAAGTCTGCAAAGGCGTCCGTTGCGTCGCCGTTGTCTGCGGTAATGCTTGCATTCTGGCCTTCCAGCTTGGCCAGTGGCCTTTGATCGATCTGGGATCAAACCTGAGTCATAGATCGAAACCTTATTCACTTACAAACTGGATTCTTTACAGATACGGCGGGCATATTTCTTTGTCTGATTAAAGTTTTTTAATCTGAGGTGACCAGCTGCTTACGCCAGCCCAGTCGGGTATAGCGTCTGTCTTCCGCTTCTGTCTCTTTTCAATGCGTAGGATCCATCAGCCATGTAGTTGGAGTATATGACTTCCAAGCAAGCCACTGCCCGCTCAGTAATCTTCGGGCTGAAAATCCCGTCTTGATCCATGCTTAGCTTGGCTTGGAGCTCTTTGACCGCGTCCTGGGTGTCCATGTCATAGCGCCCTGTCTGCTTCATGCCTAGGTAGCGCTGGATCATCTTCACTTTCTTGCCTCTGTCGTAGAGCCCTATCCTTTCAAACCCGATCTCGCAAGAGAGGCTATTGAAAACATCCCTTGCAAACTTGATCCCTTCTTGCCTTCTCAGTATTGCCTTCAACCTCGATATGTTCAGTTCATCCCCGCATCGGAAGCCCCATTCAAACCCTGCGTGGCACACTATGGAAAACGGGTACGACGAGGGCTGGCGCTTGTCTTTCATTTTTCCGTTTCTGCGTTTGTATGTAAAATTGAGAAAGGTCATCGACAGCCAGTTGATTAAGGCTGCCGCCATTAGCGCCAAGACCCCGAACCCAAAGTACGCTGTATCCCTAGCGCCAAGAACTATGTAGCAATACAGGAACATCAAGCAAATGGCTATTGCGGCAGAAATGAAGATGCCGCTATGGAGCTTGTACCTGTATTCATGAAGCGGAAAGAGAAAAGCTCTAGCGTCCTCAGGCATGTTCTGCATATCGTAGACATGGGCCTTTTCCGATGCTGAGATGACTGCCATTCCCGTCCACGCGCAAACAGCGAAGCAGACTAACCATACTGCCACAAGCATGTCATTCGTTCTCCTCATCCATCATTTGGGCATGCAGCGCATATCCCAAAAGTCTTAAAGTGCCGCACTGGCCCCTCCTGGTCACTGCAATCTCCTATAATAGTACACATTTGCGCCAAATAAGTCAACATGCGATACGAGTCTTTTTAGCCTTATTTAAGACAAAAGCACGAATCGTCGGTATTTTTGCTTGCTTCGAAATATTGATGCCTTATATTCCCAAATCTGCACAAATTGGCTTTTTGTAGTTATTTTGAGGCTGAGAGCAATAACGCATGGCTGGCAAAAATCTGTGTTCAAATTTGGGGATGCTAAGAGTTGCCCAAGCAAGCCAGGATATATTTATGTGTTACTAGCGGAGCAATCGAAAAGTGTAAAGCAGGTTTAATGTTTGCCTGGAAAAGGCCAGATAATGAGATAAAATGGATGATTTAAACTCTAGGGCGGCTGAAATTTTATCGCCAGCCCAAAATCTCGCATCTTTTTTATGATTTACATTGATTTACGTCTATTAAAGTTTAATTTTCTGGTTAAACTACTTAAAAGAGATTTTTGGTCAGAAATGTGTAACTAATATGCTAGCTTACAACTGTTAGTATTGTAAATAGCATAAAACACCGCGTTCATGGTGGGTCTAATGCTATTCCAATCAAATTGGAAAACCAGTCGTTTTGAATCAGCTCTGGCGAGCGCTCAAATTTGTATTTTTATTTGACTTGTCCGCCTCGAAATCCAGCCGTTCCGCTTTCGCAAACGATTTGAAAACTCCAAATCACCGCGCTCGCCCATACAGATTTGAATTGATTTGGAAATTCCTAACATTTGCAAGCTTGCTTTGAAAACTTAAAACTGCCATTCTAAATTTCCAAAACAGACATTATAGCGAGATATGCGTTTACAACTATAAGAAAGTTTTCTATTCTTTTGGCCACGGGCCAAGGCCGCTGACGCTGGCATGCCTGGCGAGCCGGTTTTTCTTGCGTTTGCAAGGCAAAACCATTGCTGTACAGGCTGGGTACGCTTTAGAGCATATCCCAAAATTTATTTTAGGGCTTGCGAAAGTCACGCGTTAAAGCATCGCGATGACTTTCGCTGCGCCTCTTTAGGAATTTTGGGATATGCACTTAACGCGCCAAAGCGGCGCTAGAACCAACGGTTAACCTCACTGTCTGCGCCTCCCCCCCGGTGCGGGCCATGCTGGCGGCTATAACGCGCTGGCGCATCTTTTTTGATTTTTATCATATATTGTTGCGAAACGCGCTAGGCAAACACCCGGTCTTAAGCGCCACTTGGAGCATAACGGGGAAAAGGCACGCGCGCTTGAACGTGCGGCTTTTCCCTCGCCATAAATTAAATTGGGATATGCTCTTGGCACAGTTCGCCACTGTGAACAGCGCTGCTAGTCCGGTTTCCCATATTCCGATTATGTTGATTTCGCGGAAAGCGGAGCTTTCCGCAAGCCGAATAGGCGAAAGGAGGCATTATGACCATATACATAGACGCCGACGGATGTCCAGTCGTGGATCAGGCGATAAGGGTTGCTGGCAGGTACAATGTCAGATGCGTGATAATATGCGACACAGCCCATATCTACAACAGATCGGGAGTGACTACAATCACTGTCTCGAAAGGGCCTGACAGCGTGGATTTCGCCTTGACGCAGCGCCTGAAGCCTGGCGATGTTGTGATAACCCAAGACTATGGCTTAGCCGCTATGTGCTTAGCCATGCGGACAACGCCTATCAGCCAGAACGGCATGATATATGATGACAGGAACATCGATGCGCTCCTTTTCCAGAGGCATCTGTCAAAGCAGGCAAGAAAGGCTGGAGAGCGCCTGCGGGGCTCTGTGAAGAGAGTCCGGTGCCAGGATCAGTCCTTCGAGCAGACGCTTTCAAAGGTGCTTGCCGAGAAGGTGGCGCAAACCTGAAAGAACGGTTTAAGGGCTTAAGTGGCGCCCTTGGGCTTTGTTAGACGAGAAGCGAAGGCAGCCTCTGCAACTGTCTGCGCAACGGCCACAGAAGGCCAACAAAGCTCAGCAGGATCTGGAACAAACAAGGCGAGAAGCTTTTCTCTCACACGTATATTTCTTGGTATTTGCTCGAAATATTCCTAGGTCAGGTTTTCTTGGAACTTATAAAGCAGGCAAGACATAAAGACATAAGCAAAATTTATTGCTTGTGAGAGCGCAGTTCTTTTCACTCGCTGGCATAAAAAGAGGCGTTTCTCGCCTCTTTTTCTTTTGGCCAAAATTTTTCTCAGGCTTGGATCGTCCCTATTATATATCGGCTAGGAATAAGGCTGAACGTATGCGCTTAAGCCCGAGAAAATCATTGTGAGCATTTGCATGGCTTAGGCGATGACTGTTAAAGAGCCTTTGGATGTGCCACAGGGCGCGTCGTGTGCCCCAGCATGTCGTGTGCCCTCAGGCACGTCGTGTACCCTATGACATTCGTATGCCCAAGGCGCATTTCATCCTAATTTCGACACAAAGCCGTAAAATATGCATTTATGCTTGCTTTTTACGCGCGTCTAGGCTAAAATAAAATCATGCAGACAGAGCACGAACGGGGCGGCGCTGCCGCCCGGAGGTGAATATGAGCTTCTTCAACATCTTCAGGCGAGTCCATGCTACCTACGAGTTTTTGGCTTTGGACAAGCCCTTGGAGAAAGCGGATAGGGACAAGGTATCTAAATCAGTCGCAGGAGTGGCTAGCGTAACATCCAACAGAGCGTCACTGGTTTTCTATGACGACTTTTCAGGGATTGACTTCGAGTCTTTGATGGAAGACCATTTTGACTTGATGTACAACCTGGACGCTGGCAACTGGATTCTCTGCTACGCCTTCCCTGGTTCCTCAGACCTGTTCAACAAGCTTAAGAGGTTCTGCTTTGACGACGGCGCGACGCAAATCGCAGACGCAAAGCGCGTGGAAAGCCGCGTGATCGTAACAATGAGCTGCTACTTGGATCTCGACCCGAAGATGCTTAAGTATGAGCAGCAAGACAAATCTTCCACTACTGGAATGTTCGGTTTCATGACAAAGATCAGGGCTCAGCTGATGAACGGTGACTTTAGGACGCTGTATGCCTTGTGGGAAAAGTACATGCCTGAAGAAAACGATGAATACGATGACGACGAAGAGGGGTTCATCCCGCCTCCAAAGCCCAACAACCCGCCGCAAGGCAGGGATGTGGTAGACGCTTTCAAAAACATGCTTACGGATGAGGATTAAGGTCTCTGTCAAAGAAAGTCCGGTTCTCGTGTTCTATGTGAGCACCTGGAAACCCGGTTTCTTATTTATTTGCATGAAAATCTAAAACCCTGCAAAGCCGTGATGGCTTTGCAGGGTTTCTTTTATGAGGCGGGCAACGATAAGTGCATATTCCAAAATCCCTTCAGTGGCGCAGCAAAAGTCACAGCGATGCTTTAACGCGTGACTTTTGCAAGCCATAAATTTTTGGGATATGCACAAAGAGAATTCCTCATGCATCAAAACCATGAAATTTTCAGACCGCGCTTGAATATGTCTCAAATTATCCACATTATCAACATTTTTTTCATATATACGGCGAGCCAAAGTGTTGCCATGTACAGATAAAGCGTATATTTGCAATTCTCTTTGCCGAACTTCTTGGCGAGAAGTCTTCCCGCTTCCTCCATGGCCTTCTAGCTGCAAGACGGTTGTTTTGGGTATGCCTTCAAGCACTGAGACGTCTCTTTCTGCCCTCCTGTTCAGGATATTAGTGCACGCGAATCTTTTGAGCTGCATAGCTCGCCACCTGGCTTCACACCGAATCTTTAATTGCAAGTAAAAGTATTTGAAAGAAAAAGTCAAATGCGCTAGCGAATGATTAAATTACTTAATTTATGGTTCATTAAGGAAACGTTCGACCTTATAATCCGGCTTTATCATTTATAGCCTATATCGCAAGGGTCAATCTATTGACTTTTATGCGATTATACGCTAAAATAATCTCAAGAGCAGATCACCCTGGCAAAATCAACCCAAGTCCTGATGATGGCTATCAGGAAGCAACTCATGCACGGCGATTACAGGGTGTTACACGCCTTATGGTAAAAGTGCGGCAGCGATTGCCTTTAAAAGATGCCCTCAGCGCCAGAAGAGCGTGATTTAGGTTTGGGTTCTGTCTTGCATTTCAGCAATATCTCGATGACTCATTGGTAGATCAGATGGCAAGCGCAACACAAAGGAGTTCAAAACTTGAAAGAATCGAAAGCGTTTTTGCAGAAACTTGATCAGGGCAAGCTTCATGACTTCATATTGAGTTCCCTCCAAGAAAACGAACAATTTGAAGTTGCCTATAGGCTAGCTTTCAAAGAGCCTACTGACGAGGATCTGCGCAACCTCACCAGCAAAATTGACAAATCGCTCAATGCATTCACAGACGCAAGGCCACGCGCGATTGACTTTCCAGAGGTAACTGAATATATGACTCGCGCACACCAGGGGCACATAAAGTTCGCTTTTGACGCGGCTAAATACTTGTTCGAGCGATTGGTCGAAATGCAAGACTGCTTCACGCCTGATTGCTTCACTGAAGACAAACACCTGAATGACTGCGATGCCGAAGGATATTTGCGTTGCCGCTTTCGGGATTTTATCACCATAGCAAAGCTTGCGATTGCCCGTGAAGACAGGGCATACGTATTTGGTGGTTGCCTAGAACTGCATCGCCTCGATTTCCAGCGCCTAGCCTATTTCAAAACAGAATTCCTTAAAATCAGCGCCAGGCTTATGGCGCATGAGAACCACCTCAACAAGAGGGCCGAACTTTCCTTTTTCGAAGACGCGAACCATGGAGACAGATTCAACGAACTTCTCTTCGAAATAACTGTACAGCTCTACTGGTTTGGTCCGGAATCAGATCTTCCTATGTTCTAAAGCGGCGTATTCACCGAGATTTAGCAGCAACTGACCAAGAAAGGCAAACACGGCACAAAGGAAATCAGATACAACACAAAAGAGAGCACAACACAAAGGAGAATTAACATTGAAAGAATCAAAAGCGTTTTTGCAGAATCTCGATCAGGACAAGCTTCACGACTTAATACTGAATTGCCTCCAAAAAAACGAGCATTTTGAAGTTGCCTTCAAGCTGGCTTTCACCGCGCCTACTGACGAGGATCTGAGCAGCCTCACCTACAGAATCGACAAATCACTGGAGGCATTCACAGACATCGGGGTGCGCAAGATCGACTTTCCCGAGGTCAATGAATACATGACTCGCGCTCGCCAGGGCTACATAAAGTTCGCTTTTGACGCCGCCAAGCACCTGTTCGAGCAATTGGTCGACATGAACGACTGCTTCACGTATGATTGCTTCACTGAAGACCACAGCATGAATGACTGCGATGTTGAGAGATATTTGCACTGCCGCCTCTGGGATTTTGTCACCATAGCGGAACTTGCGACCGACCGCGAAGACAGGGCGCATGTATTTGAAGGTTGCTTAGACCTGTATTTCCTCGATTTCTCCCGCCGCCTGGCCTATTTCGAAAGAGAGTTCCTTGACATCAGCGCCTGGCTTCTGGCGAACGAGAACCACCTCAACAACAGGTCCGATCTTTCCTTTTTCGAAGACATGGATCACGGAGACAGGTTCAATCAGGCTCTCGTCGAAACGACAATAAGGCTGTACGGGTACGATGAGGGGTTAAAGCTTGCTGTGTGCTAATTAGAGGCATAGGCTTTCGCAGCCTGCCTGGCGGGGCGAAGTCGTGAGATTTCGCCCCGGTTCCCCCACAATCCGAGCCGCGAAAGGAAACATCTTTTTAAAAGGAGAGCAAAGCTTGAAAAAGACGAAGGAATTCTTGCAGAAACTCGACCAGGACAAGCTTTACAGCTTTATATTGACAAGCCTTCGGTGCAACGAGCAGTTCTTAATCGACTTCAACCTAGAATTCGATGAGCCTACTGACGAGGATTATGTCAGGTTGCGCGAAAGCATCGACAGATCGCTTTATAGAGCCACAAGCGCAAAGGCATACATGATAAGCGTTGATACTGAAGAATACATGGAACGCGCAAAGCATGGCTACATACAGTTCGCTTTTGACATCGCCAAGCACTTGTTCGAGCAAGTGGTTGATATGCATGATTGCTTCATGCCTATCTGTGAAGTGGACGACTTTCTGGGATCATGCTTCGCCGATGTCCAAAAAATCGCAGATCTAGCTGTTGACCTTGAAGACAAGGCATATGTATTTAGCGGGTGTTTAGAGCTGTCAGACCTCGATTTCTCCGACTGCCAGGATGATTACGAAGAACCGCTTGTGGACATCAGTGCCACGCTTTTAGCGAAAGAGAACCACCGCACAAACAAGTCCGATCTTTCCTTTTTCAAAGATGAGACCCACGGAGACATGTTTAATCAGGCTCTGCTTCAAACGACAATAGAGCTATACGGGGAAGAGGCCGGAGCTAGGCTTCCGTTGCAGAAAAACCATTAAAACGGCTAAATCTCAGGATTCCTCTTTGATAGATTTAGCAGAAGGCTTTATCATTAGGATCTATGCTTGAATGATGTCCTGGTTTGCGTAAATGATAGGATTTTCGCTGTGTTAAATGCCAAACATTTTAGCTACAGCAAAGCAATCAATTTCGTGCAAAAAACCAAGAACGCCAAACCTTTTACCCAAAGGAGACCAAATCTTGAAAGAACTTTTGAAGACAATCGATCAGGAGAAGCTTCACGCCTTTATATTGAATTACCTTCAGCAAGACGAACAGTTTGAAGTCGCCTTCAAGCTGGCTTTTGCCAAGCCTACCGAAGGGGATCTGAGTAGCATCCTCTCCAGGATCGATGACTCGCTTGAAAAATCTACAGACATGAGGGCGTACATCATAGACATTCCCGAGGACAATGAATATCTGACTCGCGCAAAGCAAGGCCACATACGGTTCGCTTTTGACGCCGCCAGGTATTTGTTTGAGCGATTGGTTAAAATGCATGACTGCTTCTCGCACGACTGCGATGTGGACGAATATCTGGACTATCGACTCAGTGATTTTGATGCCATAGCAAAGCTTGCAACTGACCGTGAAGACAAGGCCTATATATTCAACGGCTGCTTAGAGCTGTCTGACCTCGATTTCTCTGAATGCCTGGATAACTACGAAAAGCAATTTGTGGACATCAGTGCCACGCTTCTAGCGAAAGAGAACCACCTCCGCAACAAGGCTGATCTTTCATTTTTCGAAGACACGACCCACGGAGACATGTTTAATGAGAATCTCCTTGAAAAGACAATAACGATGTACGGCAAGGAAGCTGGAGCAAAGCTTGCATTATAGAAAAATTAATGAACGGCAGGCCCCCCCGAACCTTATTCGAGGTTCGGGGGTCCTATCAATGTAATTCGAACATATTTAAATGTTCACAAACTTCTCACATTTATCCGCTTGGCAATGAAACGCTGATAAGGTATAATAAGATTTATATCCCCTGAAAGGCCAGGTGCCTATAGTTCCTGCAAGCAAGCCTTTCATGCCCCATGAGGATATTGTGTCATCGGTTCTGTCTAACCTGCATCGTCTGTCCATTGGCTTTTCCACATCGAGCGCTAGAGCCTTTCACGCACAGCCCCATTTGGTGTACTGCTCCAAATGAGAGCGTCTGCCCACTGGCAAGAATTGTGCCGGTTTCTTAACGCAATTTGTGGATATGCACTCATTTGTTCTAAAGGGGGAATGATTTCAAGAGCTCGCATTTTTCTGAATTCGCCTTGTGAAAAAGGGCGCAAAGCTGGATTATTTTCAAATAATCAGAACTGCCTGCCAAGCTAAGGATGATCTATAGCAACGCGCTGGCCCTCCCTTACTCGCAAACGAGGCTCCGCTTGAAGTTTTGTCATATTCTCTCGGCGAAATTAATGCATTATGGGGGATGCGCAGCATTTCCCCTCAGTTCCTTTGGGATCATGCCGTTGCTAAGGAGCAATGATAAAGAATAACATTTAAATTTGTCTTTATTATTTAATATGTTTGCGTGTAAATTAGATAATAAACGGCAAATCTCTTTGATTTAGACTGAAATTTAAAAAGAATAAAAGTTAGGTTATAAGTATTAAATCAAGATATGATATTCGCCTAAGCATTTTAAATTTTAAGAATAACTTCTAAAGAACACGCATATTCACGAAGCTAAAGCACCGTTAAATTTTTGATTTAGCATTAAGAACAACAAATACAAGGAGGTACGTATGAAAAAAAGATCGCTTATGATTTTGATCATCGCTCTGGGATTAGTGGTTACAGCCACACTTCCGCAAACATGGGCTGCCGGAATGTACAACGACGTTTCGGAGTCGCACTGGGCAAATAAAGCGATATCGGCTTGGAGCACAGAAGAGTCAGCTATCCTGCTTGGATACGGGAACGGAAATTTCGGGCCAGAAGATAGTGTTAGCGAGGGTGACCTAAATCGAATTCTAGGGCGTTTGCTGGGGTATGACGCTGAAGAACAGGAAAGCGGCAAGGCCCTGACGCGCGAAGAAGCAATCTCTATCATTGCAAAGGCTTTCATGTACGAGCCTGTCGAAAGCCCTAAAATGCCATTTGCAGATGATGCCGCATTCTCGACATCACTAAAGTCCTATGTATATGCGCTTAAAGATGCCGGGTATATTGTAGGCAGGGGAGAAAACAAATTTGCGCCTAAGGCAAGCTTTACAAGAGCCGAAGCCGTGGCAGTGGTTTATGCAATGGTGTCGACTGTTGTAGATAAGAACATAAAAGACGAAAACTGCAAGCAAAGCATAATTTTGAGAAAAAGCGGCATTACGGTTACTCAAAGCGAAACAGACAAGGATTTTGTGATTGGACAAGGCGCTACAGACGGCGAGATTGTTTTAGATAACGTTACAATAAAAGGCCGTCTGTTGGTTCTAGGCGGAAGCAAGGTCGTAATTAAAAATAGTAAGATAACAAATTTAGAAGTCTCTAAGACTGATGGCAACACAACTTTAACTTCAGATGATAAATCAACTATTGGATTAGTTATAGTTAATGCTGCAACAACTGGAGTCGTTACGCTGGATATGCCTAAAGCGGATGTTGACAATAGAAGCACAAAATCAACTGTGTACGACACAAAGGGGCTGGCTTTGGCTAAGCCAGGGACGAAGGCAAAAATAAGCCCTGTTAGCAAACCCTCTACAATCTATACTTCAAATATTTTGGTGCCGACCATTGCACCAGGAGGTGGCAATAACGTAGTACCGACCATTGTTCCAGAGGATGAAGACCCTGCATTGCCGACCATTATACCTACGATTATACCTACTGTTGCGCCTACCGTTGTGCCTACTGTTGCGCCTGAAGGCAAATACTATTTGGAGGTTTCTGCTGAGAATGGCATAATAAAAACTGGTCAAAGCGGGTTTTATTCACCTGGCGAAGAAATAGAACTGGAGGCAGAAGAAACCAACGGGGAGTATATCTTCTGCTTTTGGAAAGATTCAAGCGGCAACCTTGAAGATAACTTTGCTGATTTAACATTTCAAATGCCCGCGAGCAATGCTGAAGTTACTGCTATATTCGCTAGTGAGATGGAAGATAGCGATTTAGATGAGTTAAGCGACTACATCGAATTGTTTATTGGAACCGATCCCATGAATGCGGATACTGATGGTGATGGCTTAAGTGATCAAGTCGAGCCTGGAATAAATCTTAATCCTCTGTCCAAAGATAGTGATAATAATGGAATTGAGGATGGTAACGAGGACTATGACGGTGACGGTCTGACTAACTTGGAAGAGTTTGAATATGGCACTTCTCCAATTGTGTCGGATTCTGATTTAGACGATTTGTCAGATGGAGATGAAATTAAGAAGTATGGCACGGATCCACTCAACATTGACACAGACGATGACGGGCTTGAGGACGGTGAAGAGGTATTGCTTGGGCTTGATCCCAAGAATAAGTCTTCGGACGGAGTTGTACCTGACGGTGAGAGGACCTTTCAGCAAACTTTGAACGCTTCAAATTATGATGAAGGCGTACTTGATGGCGCGATTTACGGACCTGAAATTAGCGGAATTATGGGTGGATTGTTTACTAAGCACTCTTACTTCAAATTTGCAGGCAATACTCCGTTTGACTTTAATACAGCTGTTTTAGATATAGGAGAACTTGTAACTGACTATATTTTTGAACTGCATCTGAAATATGACTTAACAGAATTAAAGAAAATCAAAGGTGAAAACTACTTAAAAGAACTTTTAATATGTAAAATTACAGGAGAAAACGGGATACTTCCATATGACACAAAGCTTGAGGGAACTAAATTAGAAGCCAAAGTAAAAGGCGGCGGAGTTTATGTCGTAATAAATTCGAGGGAGTTTTTAAGCAATCTCGGTATTCAAGTTATTCCTGATGGTTTTCATTCTGGATCGTCAGGGAATTATTCTAGTTTATCAAACTCACTTCATATCGAAGCAGAAGAGTCACTTTCAAGTTTGGCAAGCAATGACTTGTTGCAATATATGAATGAAACGGTCAATAATTCGACGTCAAGCGCCCTGGAGATTGAGAGCAATGATCATGGGCGATTAGATGAAACAATCACTACAGACTCACAAAGCGCACTTATTGTACAAGAAAATAATGTGATCCTACCTGGAGAAGAATTATCTGTATTACATATCAATGATGCGTCTACAATTGGAGCCCAAGTCGATTTAAGGGCTGAAGTTGAGACAGATGTAGTATTCTTTATTGACGCGTACGCTGAACTTGATAGTGCCAAAGGAAGATTAAACAATATAGAACGCAATGTTGCAGATATATTACAAAAAATGTCAAATTCTAATTTGCAGAATACAAATTACGCAATAGTATTGTATGATTTTGGAAAAAATTCAGGGAGTGAAAGTGGAACTTGGATTATAAAAAACAGTGAGTCTAACTGGTTCAACCAATCAGAACAAGCAAATTTGGTAAAGACATTGCATGACAGTTTTTCTGATGTTTTAGTAGATAAAGGTATTTCAAAAATGATGCAACCAAGCACTAAACTGTTTAATGTTATAAACAATTTAGATTTTCGGCCAAATTCCAATAAATTTGTGGTTGCTATATCTGCTAATCGCAATTACACTGAACCTGGGCCTAACCAACACATTAATCGTTGGATGGAAGAACTTGTATTGTCAGTAAACGACAAACAAGATGCTAAGGATTATATGGTAGACATTGTTTTTCCGTCAGATGCAGCTTTATCAGGAAACATGATAAGTGAACAAAAAAAAATATATGAGTATTGGAATAAAGATTATTATAAAGAAATTGAGTTAAGAAATATAGATGAATTTAGCAACGAGATCTATAACGATATTATTGATAGACTTGAATATAACGCTATACTCGATGATTTTCAAATGGTAAGGCTCAAAATTCCAGGTGATTCCTCAGTATTTACATTGGATACGGATAAAGACGGGGTTTTTGATCATGATGAACTTTCAGCAAAAAAGAAAATCAGTGTCAAAGCAATTGTTGACAAAGTGCTCCAGGCCTATGAACTTACGACTGATAGCTATAAGGGAAAGACCGAATTGGAAGTCTATAAATACAATTCAAACCCTGTGCTAAAAGACACGGATTATGATGGTATTGAGGATGGTGATATAAATGATAAAGTTAAACGCGATGATATAGCCAATGAAATAGATGGAAATGGATTTAGTGGACTAATGCATTTTAAATCAGATGAAATTTTTGATTTTACAGTTGACTATAGACTTTTCTTTAACGACAATACGAAATACAACAGAAACTTGAGTGTTTTAGGATCAGTGTACTCAACACTGGCATATGATATCAATTTGACACTTAATAATGGAACAAACAAAGAAGGAAATGGGGAGGATATTTTTAAAGCCTATGGATTAAACGATGTTGAGAAAATCAACATTGATGAAAATGAAAAAAACGGTGACGATTTATCAAGATTGATAATTGGTCATCGCAACGTAGATTACAATAATGAAAAAAAGGAAATTATTGTCATCGCTATACAAGGTACAGACGGATCATTACAGCAATGGTCTAGCAATTTTGACGTTGGGGCTAATGTTGATGTTTATCCTGATAAGATGAATCCGGATTGGAAAAACAAGAACAATCACAAAGGGTTCGATGTAGCATCTAACCGCTTACTGGAATTGATTTCAAAGTATGAAGAAGAATACAAAATAGATAAGGACGGGAGAGTATATTATATTGTAGGGCATTCTAGAGGCGGTGCCATAGCTAACATTATTGGAGCAGCATTTGAAAATGAATTGGGGTGTAAAACATTCGTTTACACATTTGCTGCGCCTAATACTACAACTAGTACTAATATTGCCTCGTACAAGACAATATTTAATATTGTAAACGAAGACGATTTCGTAATAAAAGTACCTTTTACGGAATGGGGATTTGGAAAATATGGAACAAATAAGCCAGAAATCGTCTCCCAAAGTTTTTATGTGAACTTGCACGAAGTATTTCCAATATCCTACTATTACTTCAATTGGATTTACGTTAATGATGCTGTAAGAGAATTGAAACAAATATCAATAAACAGAGAGGAATTATATGCTGGGCTTGATGATTCAGCAAATTATGAGGATGATTACTCTGTAAAATATGATGATAAAAAAGAGATTACAATATATACTAAACAATATATAGCAAGTAATCATAAACAACGGCTATACCAATCACCTGCATATGTAATGCAATGCTTAGCTCAGATAATTTCTCAAGAAAAAATTTTAGGAAAAGCTGAGGAATTCATCATCGATTATAAAAATGTTGCAAAAAATTATAAATCAGTATTACTTAAAGTTCTAGGTGCTAGCGTGTACTTAAAAGACCCTCATTTACAACAAACATACTATTTGTTATCAAGTAATCTAGCTGATCCAAAAAGATGAAAAGTTCATAACATCAAAATGTCCGTATATCCTTGCTATTTGATGAAGGGATTCTCGCTAAATCTTCACGTATATATATTCGACTGATTTATTTAGTTTCTTCCCTATATGATAATCGCGACATAACCACTCGCTTCATTCTGTTTATCTATAATCATGATTCTGCCGTAACAACCACCGGACAAAAATTCGTAAATGGCGTAAACACAAGATTTGTCCGCCGCATCAGCCTTTAGTCAAAGCCTTGATTTTAGGGCCTTGATGGAGTTCTTATGGCAGAATCATACATTTTATCCTCAATCAACCATTTGAATTCATACCCTTTTATAATTGTTCACTTTACATTGCTTATAACGTTAAAAATAAATCTCAATCTTTTTCATATATAGTAAGGCGGCTAAAAGTAATAACTTGTGCAATCGCAGAGTATAAAATTGCCAAATTACGGCAAATCGTAATTTAGCAAGCGTTTATATCAGAGATGTATTTTATAGGAAAATAAGTAA
>JAISWZ010000070.1 GCA_031270945.1 Clostridiales bacterium
CTCTATGATGTTTCCATCTTCATCCGATATCTCGATATTGCTCCCGTATATCTCTTCACCCAGGTAGATGGTTCTCGTATCCGAGATAAAGTACAGGGTTGAGGCATCCTTTGGCTCCAATGCATCGTATTCGGCTTGTGTGACACCCTTTTTGAACTTTACTACGCTCATGGCACCTTTCCTTCCAAACATAACTAAAATTGGGGTTTTGTGAAAGCAAGCATCTTGAAGCGCTCAGGTCATGCACCACATAAGAAAAGTGAACCTGCAGTCATCCTCAGCCCATTCCATTTAAATTATTATATTTTGAGAAGTTTGATAACGTTCATAAGTTGCATGTACAAAGTTTATAGACGACTTGTCAATGTTTATCATCTGGATTTATCTCAATGCATATTCTCGCAGGCTTATTTATCTCAATGCATATTCTCGTCGGCTTATTAATCTTAATGCATATTCTTGTAGGCTTATTAATTCTAATGATATAACAAGAGCTCGCACTTGTTAAAAGTGCGAGCTCTGCTCTAGCGCTCACAAAACAACGCTCCAAAATCAGCATTCCGCTATTTCGTGACAGAATTGGAATAGGTAATGTTAAACGCTATATTTGTAAGCCCTTCAGTCAAAAATGTGATTTCACCTTTATCGTTAATGCTGCACAACCCCATCTTAGGCTCATCACCTTCATTCTCATACGTTGCAAACGGAAACAATACAACCATGCCCTTTTGAGGCAAAGCCCCTTTTGTCAATACCGCAAGTACGTCCTTTATAAGTATGAATCCGGCTGTTTTTGTCGCGAAGCATTCTATGGTGACCAAGCCTCGCGGATCTGCAATAAAATATGACCGCTGAATTTCCTCAAATTTAGAAGAAAATTCCAGTCTCTGCACTATGGTTGTATCAAAGACGATAAGGGCCTCAATTTCTTTCTTTGCCAAATAAGGCGACACCAATCGGTCTGTGCTGGTTCCGGCAACCGCTTCTTCAAGAGTGGCAAACGGCGTGTTGACTTGGGCGCCTGCGGCGATTCCTGCTAGCTTTGTTGCCTCACTCGCTGTCATGAGCCTGTCTGTTCCGTTCTTGTCAACCTTGCCCTGATTCAAAAGAAGAAGCTCATCATAGACAGCCTTTGCTGAGGGGTATTGGACATGGCTGGATTGATCGCTTAAAACGTATGTCTTGTTCCCGTTACTCTCAGCCCCAATATCTTCTGGCGCAATCGCTATATCCCCTGTCCTGTATTCATCTTCAGCAACCCCTTTAACGCCTGTCACATTGCCGATCACGTCTACGCTTGCATATATCCCGTCATCGGTCAAAGTGATCAGGTTGCCAGCATCGCCCGAGATCTCAATTCCGCTCACATACTGTTCCGGACCCAGGCATATGGTTTCTGTGTCTGAAATGAAGTACAAAGTTTCAGGGTTTTTGACAGGCAACGCGTCATATTCGGCCTGCGTGATATTTTTCCTGAATCTCGTTGCGCTCATGTCTACCTGCCTTTAAGAGAGCATATCCCAAATTTGATTTTATGGCTTGCGAAAGTCACGCGTTAAAGCATCGCGCCACTTTAGGGCATATCCCAAAATCAATTTAATGGCGCGGGAAAAGCCACGCAAGTTTGCTCGCAGAAGCCCGAGCAAACACTGTTAAAGCATCGCATGCCTTTTCTCCGCGCCTATTTTGGAATTTTGGGATATGCCCTAGGCTGCGCCTTTTTTGAATTTTGGGATATGCTCTAAAAGAGCGTATATTTCACTCGAGTGAGCTCTTTGCTGCATTATATGTCCAAGCTTCGATTGTTGTTAATACAAGCTATATCTGCGAGCGAAAGAAGCGCTTATCTCGCGAGAACGCATATTGCGCTACATCATAATGTTATAGCTAACCAAAAACGCTATCGTTGCAGGCCCTGAGGTTTCAATTTTCACTTCGCCTTTCGCATTGATGCAGGCCATCCCTATCGTAGGCACTTGGCCTTGAGTATTATACATTGCAATCGTAAAATACACATCTTTCATAGGAATAAGTTGTGTTGGCAATACTGTAACAACGTCGCCCGAAGATATATCGCTGCTTTTTTTCGCCGCGCACACTATCGTGGCATTGTTTCTGCCATCTATAAGGAAATACGATTCCTGAACTGCCGAAAAGACAGATTTGAAAGACATCGCCTTCTTTGCGATCGTGGCCAAGCTGACGGCAGTCGCGATTGCTTGCGCGACCAAATAAGGTGACATCACGAAGAGGTTGGTAGTTCCAATAGCCGTTAGCTCCACAGAGGCAAACGCCGTGTTGACTTGAGCTCCTGCGGCGATTCCTGCCAACTTTGCTGCCTCATCCACTGTCATAAGCCGGTCTGTTCTGTTCTTGTCTACCTTGACTTGTTTCACCATGTCAATCTCGTCATAAACAACCTTTGCTGACGGGTATTGGCTCGCGCTAGATTGATCGTCTATAGTGTCTGTCTTGTTTGCAGACTTCTCAGCCCCAAGATCTTCTGGCGCAAGCTCAACATTCCCTGACCTGTACGTGCCCTCGGCAACCCCTTTAACGCCTGTCACCTCGCCAAACTTTGCGTATAGCCCATCATCATTCAAAGTGAGCAGATTGCCCTCATCGCCAGAGATCTCAATTGGGCTCGCATACCTTTCCGAACCCAGGCATATTATTTTCGTGTCTGAAATGAGGTACAGCGTTGTAGGGCTTTTTACTGCCAGCGCGTCATATTCGGCCTGTGTGACATTCTTCTTGAATCTTACTATGCTCATATCTACCTGCCTTTTCTAGAGCATGTTCTAGCGCTCGCCAGGATTCGAACAGAAATCCAGAGCATGTTCAAGCGCTCGCCAGCATTTTATTAAGCAGAAATAGCGTAGGTAATGGAAAACGCTATGCGTGTTGATGACACACCATCTGATTTAACTAAGATTGCGCCACTGGGCTCAAGGGAGCATAGCGCCAGCCTGCACGTATTGCCTAGAGCGTTAGCAGTCATCATCGCCGGAAACATCACAGTCCTTAGAGGGCAAGCAACTGATGGCACTATCGCAACTACGTCTCCCTGCTGTATTTCCCAGCCTTTTCTCACATTGCACATCACTGTAACTATGCCTCGGTAGTCATAAATAACACATGTTGGCCCCAATTCCGAGAACTCCATTCCCAAAGGCAACTCCATTCTTACAACTACGGTAAATCCGCCAGCGAGCCCGATAGCTTGCGCAGTCATCGCCGGTGTCATCACCTTAGTGGTGTTGGTTCCAGCATTCACATCGGATGCTAAGGCAAATGCTGGGTTAACTTGAGCGCCTGCTGCGATTCCCGCCAGCTTTGTTGCCTCAGTTGCTTCCATAAGCCTGTCAGTTCCATTCTTGTCAACCTTGCCATGTTTCAGAATGAAAAGCTCATCATAGACAACCTTTGCTGTCGGGTATTGGGTATCGCTGGATTGAGCATTTAAAGCGCCCGTCCTGTTCGCTGCATTCTCAGCCCCAACATCATCTGGCGAAAGATCAACATTCCCGGTCCTGTACTCGTCCTCGGCAGCCCCTTTGACGCCTGTCACGTAAACATGCTCGTCAGGCGCCGCATACAGCCCGTCTTCATTAAAGGTGATCATGTTGCCATCATCACCCGAGATATTGATCCCGTAAGTTTCCGAACCCAGGCGTATGGTTTTCTTGTCCGAGATGAAGTACAAAGTTTGCGGGTTCTTAACTGCCAACGCGTCATACTCGGCCTGGGTGATATTCTTTCTGAATCTTACTCTGCTCATGTCTGCCTGCCCTTCCAAGAGCATGTTTTCACTTGCGTGAACTCTTTGCTGCATTATATGTCCAAGCTTAGGTTATTGTTATTGCTTCATAGCTCTTTTTGCCCAAAAAAAGACAGAGCGCCCTTTAGCGCTCTGTCTTTTATAGGATGTCTTTTGAGCAACGCATCGTCCGTTATGACGTTGCACCGCAGGATAAGAACCTTTTTCTTATCCAGATAAAGTCTTCCTCACTCGCCCGGCTTCAAGTCCTCAAAAAGAACCGGATAGTTTGAAACCAAAATCGAATAAGCCATAAGAGCCACTTCCCTCATTTGGGGATGGGCGTCCTTTGCTGTTCTCAGCTCAATAAAGTGTCTCCATTCCCTGGCGTTGCCTGTCACCACGATCTCAGTCTTAAGGGAGTTAGGCAAGACAGCGCGGGCTTGCTGGGGTTTCCAGCCCAGCCTCAACAGCTTGGCGTAGTTCTCTTCGGCCTGAATCATCGACTCATACCAAATCCATGTGGCAACGCTTCGAGCGGTGGCCCACAAGGGCTTAACCACGGCAAACTTGGGAGACAGGACATCGGAGAACGGATACTCCTTCCCTGTTATCGCCGCCAGTTGCGCCGAATTTGACGGGTTGCCAAAGGGAAACTTGAAATCCTTGAGAAGAAGTTCCGACAAGGCGCCTAACTGTCCCAGGCCTTGATCATTGTTGTAGTCGCTTGCCCGCTTGAGCCAATCCGCCAGATCGCACCCAAGGGATGCCACGTCCAAGCTTCCGCTTCCGTCAAGCAGCCCTCTGGCAAACGTAGGCTTGTACTCATCTGGCACGTCATTCCAGATCTGCGCTGTCTCTCCTGAAGAAAGCGCTCCTTGCTCTCCTGTCTCAAGCTTGATTAGCAGGGAGTAAGGCCAATTGGCTGGGCTCGGACGGCCCGGGCTGGTCTGGAAGAACCCGAGCAATAGCGCCTTCTCTGGCGTGTCTATTGGCGACAAAAGCTCCTTCGCCTCTTGCAGCCCTTGCTTTTCGCTCTTTTCATCTTCGCTCTTTTCATCAAAATTTTCCCTAGCGCCAGACTCTGCGCTTGAAACATACCTGGTGCTCTCTTGGGCGAACGAGAAAAGCCTATGCCTTACTATCTCGTGTGAGACTCCCCTGTCGCACACAAATTTCATCGATATGGACGGGCCATGCTCTATCATGGCATGATGGCCTCTCAAGACCAGGGAGCGGATCATTTTCTCCGCCGAGTTTTCTGTGATCTTGTCTTCCGACTTATAGCATGTCCTGGCAGCAATCTCTATCTGCGTATACATGGTCTTGCGCTCCGGCAGAATCAGAGGGATAACCTCTGGCGAAACAATTCTCATTTAGCTCTCCTTTTTCTGCATGCCTTG
>JAISWZ010000032.1 GCA_031270945.1 Clostridiales bacterium
TAGGCCCAGCCGTCTCCGCCAAGGATCCAAACTGACTTCTTGACAAGCATGTCATCGCTTTCTTTTATGGCTGCAACGATCTCAGCTACCTCGCCTTGCGCGCCATCAGCTTTCGCTACAGCATCGCGGAGCTTGGCAGCGGCTTCCTTGGAGCCGTTTCCGTCATTCTTCTTCTCAAGCCACAGCGCTGCCGCCTCTTTGAGATCAGCGGGCGCGTCAAGGTCAGCAAGCTTGGACACTGTCTCAGCAAGCTTCTCCCTGCGCTGGGATACTGCTACCTGCATGCCGAAGCCGTACTCTGCGTTGTCCTCAAACAAGGAGTTCGCCCAAGCTGGGCCTTGGCCTTTGGGGTTGGTGGTGTACGGAGTGCTTGGAGCGCTGCCGCCCCAGATGGATGAGCATCCGGTGGCGTTCGCGATATACATCCTGTCGCCAAAAAGCTGGGTTACAAGCTTGGCGTAAGGAGTCTCGCCGCAGCCGGCGCAAGCGCCCGAGAATTCCAGGAGAGGCTGCTCGAACTGGCTTCCCTTAACAGTGTCAGACTTAAGCGGGTTTGCCTTAGGAGCTATTGCAGTTGTAGCAAACTTCCAGTTCTCGATCTGGCTGGCCTGGCTCTCGATTGGCTTCATGACAAGAGCTTTGTTCTTCGCCGGGCAAACCTGGGCGCAGTTTCCGCAGCCAAGGCAGTCCAAAGCGTCTACTTGCATGCGGTACTGGAACTCTTCAAGCCCTTTTCCGTTGGCCTGCTTCGCCTGGTACTGGGCAGGGGCGCTTCCAAGCTCGTCTTTTGTCGCAAGGAACGGGCGTATTGCGGCATGCGGGCAGACATATGAGCACTGGTTACACTGTATGCAGTTCTCAGGAATCCACTCTGGCACGTCAACAGCTATGCCGCGCTTCTCGTAAGCGGCTGTGCCTTGCGGGAACGTGCCATCCTCGCGTCCGGAGAACGCGGAAACAGGAAGCTCGTCACCCTTCTGGGCATTGACCGGGATAACTATATTCTTTACGAAATCCGGAACTTCGTCAATGGCGCTGGTCGTTTCCTTCTCTTGGGTCGTGGTGGCCCAGGACTCGGGAACCTTCACTTCAACTATCTTCTCTACTCCGACATCTACAGCGGCGTAGTTCATGTTGATGATCTTTTCGCCCTTTTTGCCGTAGGAGCTGACAATGGCCTTTTTCATGTATCCGACAGCGTCTTCAATCGGAATGATGTTGGCCAGCTTGAAGAAAGCGGACTGAAGGATGGTGTTGATGCGGTTTCCAAGCCCGATCTCCTTGGCCAGATCTGTTCCGTTTATTATATAGAAGCGAATGTTGTGTTGCGCAATGTAGTTTTTCATTTGGGCCGGAAGCTTCTCGTCAAGCTCCTCTGGGGTCCAGATGGCGTTAAGCAGGAAGATGCCTCCGTCTTTCAGGTCAGAGAGCATGTCATACTTGTCTACATACGATGAGTTGTGGCAAGCCACGAAGTCAGCGGTTTTCACAAGGTAGCTGGAACGGATCGGCTTGTCTCCAAAGCGAAGGTGGCTCTGGGTGATTCCTCCGGACTTCTTCGAGTCATAGGAGAAATAGGCCTGAACGTACTTGTCTGTGTGATCGCCTATTATCTTTATGGAGTTCTTGTTGGCGCCGACTGTCCCGTCAGAGCCCAAGCCCCAGAATTTGCATGAGATTGTTCCTTGAGGCGTTACGTCCACTTCTTTTCCTGAGGGAAGAGAAAGGTTTGTCACATCGTCCACGATGCCTATGGTGAAATGGTTCTTGGGCGCATCCACTTTAAGGTTGTCATATACCGCCAGGATCTGAGCTGGGGTTACGTCCTTGGATCCAAGGCCGTAGCGTCCGGCTACAATCACGGGACGCTTGTTCGCTTCAAAGAACGCTGTGCAGACGTCGGTGTACAAAGGCTCACCCAACGCGCCAGGCTCTTTTGTGCGATCAAGAACAGCGATCTTCAAAGCTGTCTCAGGAATGGCCGCAAGCAGGCGGTCAGCCGCGAACGGACGGTACAGGTGCACATTCACAAGGCCGACTTTCTCGCCTTTCCCGTTAAGATAGTCAATTGTTTCCTCAATCGCGTCACATGCCGAACCCATGGCGATGATGACCCTGTCAGCGTCCGGAGCGCCATAGTAGTTGAAAAGCTTGTAGTCGCGCCCGGTGAGCTTGTTGATGTCAGCCATGCTAGCTTCCACGATCTCAGGAACGTTCAGGTAGAACTGGTTGCAAGCTTCCCTGGCTTGGAAGAAAATGTCCGGGTTCTGGGCTGTTCCGCGAAGCACTGGGTGCTCCGGGTTAAGGGCCCTCTGCCTGAACGCCTTGATGGCGTCCCAGTCAACCAGCTTGGACAGCTCTTCGTTATCCAGTGTGTCAATCTTCTGTATTTCGTGGGATGTCCGGAATCCGTCAAAGAAGTGGAGGAATGGCACCCTTCCCTTTATTGCGGCCAGATGCGCGACAGCTCCCAGATCCATTATCTGCTGGACGTTCGCCGAGGCCAGAAGAGCAAAGCCTGTTTGGCGGCACGCCATTACGTCAGAGTGGTCTCCAAAGATGGACAGGGCATGGCTTGCCAGAGCGCGAGCGCTGACATGGAACACGCCTGGAAGCAATTCACCGGCGATTTTGTACATGTTCGGGATCATGAGGAGAAGGCCTTGCGAGGCGGTGTACGTTGTGGTCAGCGCCCCAGCCGAAAGCGAGCCGTGCACTGAGCCAGCCGCGCCAGCCTCTGACTGCATCTCCACTACCTTGACCGGCTGCCCGAAAATGTTCTTCCTGCCATTGGCCGCCCACTCGTCAGTGTGTTCAGCCATAGGAGAGGAAGGAGTTATGGGATAGATGCCCGCGACTTCAGTGAACGCATATGATACATGCGCGGCAGCCGCGTTTCCATCCATAGTCTTTTTGCCCATTAGTTGAAATCTCCCTTCATTACATTGCTACCTGTGTCTTGACACTGCTACTGTCTCGCCCTTTTCTTTTTTTCGCTCAAGCGGGCATGACCTGAAGCGCAGCTTTGCCGCCCTCGGCAAAACCGCATCGCCAGCCGCTGCGCTCGGTGCGAGACGCTTGCGTTTAAAAGCATATCCCAAAATAAAATAAGTAAATAGGGCTCGGAAAAGCGCTTGTCCCAAAGTCCGAGACAAGCATGCCTTTGGCGTTTGCCCTTGATTGGGCAAACGCTGTCCTGCGCCACTTTAGAAATACAGGGATATGCTCTAAGCGAAAAGCATACCTTTTCGCTTGCTAGGATTGCAAACGGCATTGCGCGCCACAAGTTTCCGTGAGCGGCGTCAGCCGATTCCTTTTCGTCACTTAGTATATCACGCAAACGCTAAATTCGCAAGTTCAAGCCCCTGCCACCCTCTTGCCTCTCGCCCACTTGCATATGGCGCTAACGCTATCGCAGAAGTACGCAGCTCGCGCAAGCCTGTCCAATATGTTCATAGGAAACGGAGATTTGACCTCAGAGTCATCCAAAACGACGGCATCAAACTCGTATCCGGGCTCAAAAGAGCCCACTTTGCCAAAAAACCTTCCTCCGCCTTTTGTCGCTAGGTAAAATGCCTCCTCAAGGCGCAGGGGTCTCACGGACTGATCAAAAAGCCTCCAGCGAAGCTTGGAAGCTTGAACAGCGTCTGTCATGGCGCGAAGCATCGAAGTGTGACAGCCTCCTGCCACATCGCTGCCCAGGCCAACGTTAAGCCCTGCCTCCATATATTGGGTTATTGGGGCGACCCCGGAGGACAGGTTGATGTTCGACTGCGGGCAGTGCGCGACAAAAGCGCCGCTTTTAGAAATCAAATCCATTTCAAAGTCTGTGCACCAGACGCAGTGCGCCATCACAGTCCTGCTGTTTAGGCACCCCAGTTTCCAGTACGCGTCGGTGTACGACTCTGACCATGGGCAAAGTCTCTTCACCCATTCTATCTCGCTCTTGTTTTCCGAAAGGTGGCTTTGCAAAGCCAGCCCAAGCCTCTCGGACAATTCTCCTAGCCCCCGCAAAAGCTCGTCTGAGCATGTAGGCACAAACCTGGGCGTAAGCATCGGCTTCACGCGGGAATATCCCGAAGAGCCCTCTATCACCCGCTTTGTTGCCTCAAGCGAGGCTTCCGCGCTTTCTTCCAATAAGTTGCCAGGGCAGTTCCTGTCCATGTTCACTTTTCCGACATATGCAACCATGCCGGACTTTTCAAAAGCGTCCATCAAGGCAAGAGTCGATGCCTCATGCACTGTAGCAAAAACGCATGCCCTTGTGTTTGGCCCTTTCGCAAGATCATCAACAAAAATCTTGTAGGCGCGGCTTGCGTATTCCAAGTCTCCGTACTTGCCTTCCTCTGCGAAAGTGTGCTCCCCCAGCCACTCCAAAAGCTCCAGATCCAGCCCAAGCCCTCTAAACGGGTATTGCGGGGCATGAACATGGAGATCCACCATCCCGGGGATTACTAGCTTCCCGGACATGTCCACCAGAGGCAGCGCCAAGCTCTCTGGATAGCTTTGGAACACGCCAAGGCATGCTCCATCTAGGCAGGCGGCATAGCCATCTGCCACAGCCTTTATTTCGTTGGGGCTTTCTGACCAGCAGATATCCCCTTTTAAAACAAAGCCATCCATGATCCCCCATCCAATCCGGCTTGGCAACAGCAGCCCTGCGGCGGGCCTCCACATGCGCCCAAGAAGCCCTAAAAGATCAGCAAGGCTTAGAGCATATTCCAAAATTCCGCATTTGGCGCGGGATAGCGTTTAACTCTATCCGGCGCCTCGGATATGATTTTGGGATATGATTTTAGATTCGTGATCGGCTTGCCCTTATTGCATTAAGGCATATCTTGCCCTAATCTTAGTATTCGCGCAATAATCCTGCCTATGCCCATTTAATAAAAGGATCTGGCTGGATATCTGCTATTCCAGCGAGCGGGATCGCTCACTAAAGCATCGCGACGCCTTTTTTGAAATTTCGGGACATGCGCCAATGCGCGAATCCTCATTCTGCGAACTACGAAACCAGCTTATCGGATTGAGCTCCGGGTGTCAAGCTATATTTCTGCAAAAGCTCGTTCGATTCTTATCGCTGCCCGACTCGGTGCATATCCCGAGTTTTGAGAATGCCACGAGTGTTTGAGATATGTTTATGGCCTAAATGCGAACGGCTTCCGCTCCCCACACCGGTCGTACTATAAAGCTCCCTTCATATCCCTTGGCTCATCTTTCCAGTTCGTCTCCCCTGCCCTGCAAACCCTGCAGTTGCCCCATTGTTTCTGGATCACAAATCCTGAATCCCCACTGATTCCATACCAGTGCAAGAAAGGCCCAAAAAGCTTGGGGCAACCCCGTTTTCTCCGTCAAAACCCCTGCCGCAAGGGCTTTTAAAATGTTGCTTCTGCCCTAGAAGTGAGGCCTTCGATGTGATATACTTAATCCATATCCCCAAGCGCCAAGATTGGCGCTAGTAGCTTTAAAAAGGCGCTTGGGCGCTAAAAACATCAGCGGCGGGCGACCGCCGACTAAGCGAGTCCAAGACGAAGCTTGGACTCGCCTCAGAGAACGGATGTGAAATGCTTGATTGAGCTTGGAATAAGCAAGGACGCTCTTGAAAAAAACATTTCCCTGGCTAGGGAGAAAGGGATACGGATCCCGACTTTCGCGCACATGAAGAACCCCGCAGGGTCTGTTGGGATCCAGGAAAAGCTTAAGGACGTGGGGCTTTGGGACATCAATCCCTTAAACCTGTTTCGCGTCACCTGGAAGAACGAGCCCGTGGAGTCAGGCGGGTTGTTCGGAGCGCCAAACGTCCTGGAGCTTCCAAAGTCCATAACAGGGGTTGACGCTCACGTATGCGCTCTTGTAGGAAAATGGTTCCCCACTGGCTGCCACAAGGTGGGAGCGGCTTTTGGGTGCCTGGTCCCCAGGCTGGTAACAGGCCAGTTTGACGCGTCAAGCCAGAAGGCTGTCTGGCCGTCAACCGGCAACTACTGCAGGGGCGGGGCATTCATATCTGCGCTTCTTGGCGTCCACTCGATAGCCATACTTCCTCAAGGCATGAGCAAAGAGCGGTTTTCCTGGCTGGAGAAAGTGGCTGGAGAGATCATTGCGACACCTGGCACGGAGTCAAACGTAAAAGAGATATTTGACAAGGTCTGGGAGATAAAAGGGACAAGGCCAGACTGCATGATATTCAATCAGTTCGAAGAAATGGGGAACCATCTCTGGCACTATGAAGTGACTGGAAACGCCATAGTCGAGGCTTTCAAGAACATAAGCAAGGGCAATGGGCGGCTTGCCGCATGCTGCTTCACATCTGGATCCGCTGGCACAATAGGAAGCGGCGACTACGTTAAAGAGATCTACCCAGACGCCAAGATCGCCGTGGGCGAGGCGCTCCAGTGTCCAACCATAACAGTCAACGGATTTGGAGAGCACGGAATCGAAGGCATTGGCGACAAGCACATTCCCTGGATCCACAACCTAAGAAACACGGATCTGGCCATAGCGATAGATGACTCGGACTGCCTGTCTATTTTGCGGCTATTCAACACCCCAGAGGGCAAGCGCTACTTGTCGGAAGAGGCGAAGGTTTCCCCCGAAACCGTTAATGACCTGTCTTTGCTTGGCATCTCAGGCATCGCAAACGTATTGTGCGCAATCAAGACCGCCAAGCACTACGAGCTTGGTTCTGACGACTACGTATTCACTGTTCTGACAGACTCAGC
>JAISWZ010000039.1 GCA_031270945.1 Clostridiales bacterium
AAGAGCGGGAGAATCATTGGAAATGCGCCTATATTTGACAATGGCATGAGCCTTTTCAATTTCTCGGCAACGTCAGAAGTGCGCAAGCTGATCGAGAAGCATGTTTCGTACACCAACTATTTAGGCCAGTCGTTTGAGGAAGTGGTGCAGGAGTTCGGTGGAGCGTTGCAGGTAGAGCAGTTGGCTCGTCTTTCTGGATTTAAGTTCAAGCGACACAAGCGCTATAATTGGGAAAGTGAGCGTTTGCAGATCATTGAGGAGTATATGCGAACTCGGTCGAAAGAGCTGATAGGGATTATTGGGAGCAAGCCCATGTGATGGGCCGGCCTTGTGTATAAGAGCATTTGCGGGTTCTTGAATACATAATCGAAAACTGAAAGTGGCGATTTATTGAGCGACGAATATGAACTCAGGCTTTACGATCAGACCCTGATGCGATTTGAACTCGCCAAAGAAGGTAGATATGGCAGATGTGTTGCAAATGTAAAGCAGGTCACCGATTCATTAGAACTATTTCCTATTAATTTGGAGCTGGATGGCAAAAGCGTCATGAAGTGGCTGGAGCATCGCTTTATTCCTAAACACCGCGCTTATGTCCGTAGCATCCTCATCACAGTGGAGCTGACACTGGGAAATACCAAAGGTATCATTGATGTCAGCAAAGGCCTGTCTCTAAACGACAGCTACTGGGTTGTGCCTGAAGGCTTTGTTGGGAAGTTTGCAGACTACAGCTTATATGAAAATCCTTTTTCTAAAGCTTTGGCCTTGAAAGCGGTGTTTGGCGTAAGCGAAAGCGATAGGGGGAAGCGGATCCGTTGCTCCCCAGAGTTTACTACTGGCGGCATGCTTCCTAAAGCATGGCGTCGCCAGAAAGGGGAAATCCTCTTATTCAAGAGAGGGGTTTGGCGGCAATTTAGTCATGAGCCGGATCCGCTAGAGCCGTACAGTGAGTTTTACGCAAGTCAAGTGGCAGAAGCTATGGGTCTTGAACATGTCAAGTACAACCTTTCTCGCTGGAAAGGCGCACTGGGGTCTACCTGCCCGTTATTTAGCGACATAGATACGGCATATGTTCCGATGGCTTCAATTATAAGTGACAAGATAAGCGGGAAAAGGCTTGGCGAGATTTACAGGATTTGCGGTGATTGGTTTAAAGAGTTTGACAGCGAAAACGGAACTCATACGCATGACTTTTTTGCGTCGATGATGGTGTTTGATGGGTTGATATTGAATGAGGACAGGCATCTTGGGAATTTTGGGGTTTTGCGAGATAATAGGAGCGGGAGAATAATTGGAAATGCGCCTATATTCGATAACGGCAACAGTCTGTTCAATTTTTCAGAAACTTCGAAAGTGCGCAAGCTGGTCGCAAATCGGGGCGTTTTCTGTAACTATTTTGAACAGCTGTTTGAAGAGGCAGTGCAGGAGTTCGGCGGCGCGCTGCAAGTGGAACAGCTTTCATGTCTTGCTGGGTTTAAATTCAAACCCCACAGGAACTATAATTGGGACGAAAAACAGTTGAGGATCATTGAAAATTATATTGGCACTCGCTCGAAAGAACTAATAGGGATTATTAGGAGCAAGCCAATGTGAGTCTTGAGTATAAGAGCATATCCTAAATTTGGGATATGCTCTTATGCTCTCTTAGTTAGAAAAACGCTATATTCATTAAAAAGCTCATAATTCGCAGGAGTCATCTGGCTCAACGCTCTAAAGGCTTAGGAGTATTCCTGAACGATAATCGTCTTCAGCGCGTACTTTTGCATTACTTGGAATAACTCCCTTGATTAACCTGACCATAACTATTAGCCGCCCTTTGCGATAGAATTTCTTGATATTTTGAAAAAAGCTCATAATTTGCTGGAGTCATTTTGTCTAATGCAAGCAAGGCTTCAATATAGTCCGCGTTTTCCTGAGGCGTGGTTTTGTCTTTAAACGATAGCATTTTAAAACAAGCGAGATATTTTTCCAAGTCTCTATACTGTTGGCTTGTGCAGAAATAGGACTCAACGATAGTCGTATATGAATAAAATACTGCGTTTTTCAGAGTCCTTTGCTTTTCTATATCAAATACTACTACATTTTCTAATGCGGATATTATAAATGGTGAGTAAGTAGTTACTATGAACTGGACATTGGGAAACATACGAGCGAATAGCGGAAATATCTTCCGTTGCAATGAGACATGAAGATGAGCCTCTAGCTCGTCAATCAATGCAATTGCAGGGAACTCGTAGTTAATAATGCTGTTTAAAAGAACAGAGCGCATAACTAAACCTGTGAAAATGTTGATTAAAGACGCAAAACTGTTTGATACTTGATGTATAGCGAAAGGTTCTCTGTCTGGAATGCAAATGAAAAAGTTGTACTTTTCAATATCTGCTTTTAGTTTGAGCTCAGGAACTTCATAAAGCTCTTGTAAAAATCCTTGGAGATCTGAAAAGCATTGGCTATAAAGAACGCTATTGCTTATTGCTGTTTCAGGATGATTATAGCTGTTATCTGAAAGGCTCAACATATAGTCAAGAAAGTTGGGATTCTTAATGGAAGAATAGCTTGCTCTTTTGGGTTCGCTTAATTTTGAACGTGATGCAGAGAAATATAAGACAGGTACATCTTGTAGATTCAAAATGTTGCTTCGATACGACAAGCTAAGAGAGTTCTTGATTTTAGGATAGCTTTCTATGAGTTGCCTATTCCTTTCTTGTTTCAAAACCGCTTCTTGTTGTATAGCCGCCATGTTATCTCGCAATGATTCTAACAAACGAGTTTTTCCACTGCCATTTGAACCTGTGATAACTAAGTGCTTGAGTTCGCTTGAAGAAAGTGGTATGTCGAAGTCAGTTAAATTATCAACTGTATTAATATGAATATTTGTAATAAAAAAATTTGCCATGGTGTATCTCCTATTTGCAGTTGCCAGTTCATAATAGCGGGTGAGGTAATTTATCAGGATCTCAGAATGTTGACTTGTATCGAATTAAGTCTCGACATTAATTTTGAATGAAAGTGATGCATGTTCCAAAATTCTTTTTTTTCCTATACAGGCAGCTTCGCTACGCGACTGCTACATTGGGGATTCAAATCATTCACTGCCGTCCCTATACGCCAGACGTTCCTTAGCGACCGTCACAAAAGAGCTGTCGAAGCTATAACTAACAGGGCATCAAATCTGCTCAAAAAACCCAAAATGAAAATAAAGCAAGCGTCCGCAAACTTGAGACTGCGAACGCTTAGGGCCTAGTTGCGGAAACACTATAACTCGACTTCCGGGTTCCCATTCCGGATATCTGTTCTCAAATTTAATTAAATACTTAAACTTTCCACTTTTCAGCAAATCATCACTCGAATTTGTGCTTCCATATGAAGACTTGACTTCAACAGCAATACGCATAGACGTTTGAGTGGTAATGAAAAAATCAACTTCCTCTTGAAACATCACTGTCATTAGCATCATAGCTATAAACTCTTCTTAATTGATATTTCTTCACTATGTCATTTAAGGCATTAGATACAAAATTTTCTGTAATAAAGCCGCGATACTTATCTACTATATCTTTTGTGTCATCTACTATCGCTGGATTGTCAGCTATGATAGGCAAGGCAAGACACGTTTAGAATTATTGCTTACCTAGTTAACAGTATTATCGGATTTATTTGCTTGAGGCACGGCATTCTTTTACGCCGAGTTGTACTTGATTTCATTTGTATTCATAACCATCAATAATTAAATCATGCTTCAGCCATTGGATTTTTATTAGCGATACCATTTGCGCGAAATACAATACCAACACTGTGCAGACGCTGCTTTAAATCGAATAATGCTCTTCACTATGTTTCTATCCATCCGTGACATTTAGGAAAACGAAATGGACAATAAATTTTTCTTCCTACACTTAACATAGGCCCCAGCTTATTTTATCTATCTTTGGCTTTTATCCAACTCGCCAGGTAGAAAAGTTGGCAGAGTACTCAGCTCTGGACATCTAAAGCCTCCAATATTGAAATCAAACCTTTCGATAAGATAAATTGGCACAGTGTATATCTCTCCATCTTTGCCAAATGGACCCTCTCCTTGAAACCTAACAAGGCGATTAACAATGCCATCTTTCAATGCTGTATAGGATGATGTCGGCTTTTCTGAACACTCACTGTATATCACATCTACAGCAAATTCCGATCTGTATTTCTTGTTTCGGAACAAAAAATCGATTTCTCCGCCATTATAAGTTGCCGCTACGGGAAAATAAGGATAGAATTTAAAGTCATAGGCGTAATTATTGATAATATTGAAAACGTAGTTTTTAGAAAGAACATCTAGCGCATTGCGGTCTTTAGATGTGCGCTCAATTAGCCAACGCGCCAAGCCTACATCTGAAAAGTAAAATTTATATAAATGACGGATAAAAGGATACTTGCAATTTAATGCTCTCCCGCATATTCCAATCAGGTTAGTTCTAAAAATCCAAGGTATAACATGTTCCAGCGTTTTGCGTGATGCTTCATTCTCTACAATTGACATTTCTCTCAATAAGTCAGTGATTTTTGCAAACTCTTGATGATTGCTTTTGTTTGCAAGCAACAGACTGGCAGTAGCGTCTATCGTTGTTTTCAAGAAACAAATGTCAACTGTTGGCAAGCATGCGTTAGATAGATCTTCAACTATTAAGCCATGCATTCTTTCCAATTCCTTGTTTGCGAAATAAATGTCATTGTGTAGCAAGTATTCCTGAACTACTGAAGGATATCCGCCGCACAAAAGATACTTTTCAAAAAGCTCATGCAGCTCATTGTATTTTTCCGGATCGGAACTGCCATAAAGGTCAACAGATTCATACAGCTCTTCATATCCAAAAGCTTGAGCAAACTCTGAAAAATATAGCGGGTTCAACCTCAATTCCATCACTTCGGTGCCGAGATTTCGGACT
>JAISWZ010000047.1 GCA_031270945.1 Clostridiales bacterium
GCAAGTTCAAGGATCTGTCGGGGTTTGAAAACAATTACGGCAACTTCAGGCGAGCCAACTTTTACAATGCTGTCCTGTTTGTCAAGCCGCCCTTATCCAGGGGAAAACTTGAAACGACAGACGATCCCGCTTGGGTTGGAGACGTTAGGGCGTTAATAGATTATTACGACACAAACTTTAAGAACATGGATCCAAGGGTTGTCGAAGCCTCTATCCGGGCCAGCAATCCCGATGTTCCCGTGATGTATTCAGATACCGGTGACTATTTCGATGTAGTCGATGACCGCGATTTCCACAAATTTGTTATTGTCAATGACTTGCGCCAAATCCCCGGCGAGATATATAAAAAGACTGGAATTCTTCATGATGAGACAAAGGATACGGCAGCCAATGATAGGAATGCCATCGAGCCATAGCTTGCCTTTGGCGATTTGCCATTGTCTGCGGCGCGTAAATGCTTTAAAATAAAAGCGATCCCAAAATTTATTTTTAGGCCAGCATGCCTTTTTGAATTTTGGGATACGCACAAAGGAGACAAATTATATGTACTTAGATCCGTCAATGGGCGGCATGCTCCTGCAGATTATCATAGCGATAGTCGCGGCGGGCGGCGCCATCGCCTTTAGCTTCAGGCGCAAAATAGCCAAGCTCTTTGCGAAAAAGACCGGCGATCAAGGGATTAAGGCTGATTTCAAGCTCACAAGCCAAGATGATGTTGTCGATATGATAGACAAGGATCAGGTGAATAAATGAATCTCTTGGAAATTTTATTAAGTACTGGTGCCCAAAGCTTTTCCGGCGTCCCGGACAGCGTTCTCGCACCGCTGTCTGACGCTCTGGTTGACCAATACGGCCAGGACGGCTTGCACCTAGTTGCCGCAAACGAAGGCAACGCTGTCGCGTTTGCCGCAGGCCAGCATCTTGCCACCGGCAAGATTCCGATTGTGTACATGCAGAATAGCGGGATCGGAAACGCCGTAAATCCGGTCGCCTCTTTGTTGAACCCCAAAATCTACGGCATCCCGTGCATATTTGTAATCGGCTGGCGCGGCGTCCCTGGTGTCGCGGACGAGCCCCAGCATGTCTTCCAAGGCGAGATCACGCTTAAGCTGCTGGAGCTGCTGGACATCTCATACTTCGTCATTGACAAGGGAACTTCAGCCGAGTCAGTCAAGGCGAAGCTTTTGGAATGGAAGCCTCTTCTTGACAGCGGAAACAGCGTCGCTTTCGTAATAAAGAAAGGCGCGCTCTCTAGCGTGGTGGATCCGGAATATTCAAACGGCTATTCTCTCAACCGCGAAGCCGTGATAGAGCGGATCTTGTCAACATCCGGATCTGACCCTGTCATATCCACCACAGGCAAAATATCAAGGGAACTATACGAGATAAGAGAGCGCAACCAGCAAGGCCATAAGCGCGACTTCTTGACCGTAGGCTCAATGGGCCACGCTTCGTCCATAGCGCTGGGTATCGCGTCATCACTGCCTGACACAAAGATCTGGTGCCTTGACGGAGACGGGGCAGCTCTCATGCATATGGGCGCGTTAGCTGTCATAGGCGCAAGAGCGCCAAAAAACATGGTGCACATAGTGCTTAACAACGCGGCTCATGAGTCTGTGGGAGGCGTTCCCACTATCGCAGACAGGATCTCTTTATGCGATGCGGCCTTTGCTTGCGGATATGGCCACGTTTTCTCCTGCGAAACCCAGGATCAGCTTGATGTTGCACTAGAATCAGCAACGTCAGGAAACGCCTTGGCTTTTATCGAAGTCAAATGCGCCCTGGGATCCCGAAAGGATCTGGGGCGTCCTAAGACAACACCTATCGAAAACAAAAAAGAGTTCATGGAGCATTTGCAATCATGAAAACTGTATTTATGAGCTTCAGCACTGACGTGATACACGGAGGGCATATTGCCATAATCCAAAAGGCGGCCGAACTTGGCGATCTGACTGTTGGCGTCGTCAATGACTCAATCGTGGCTTCGTACAAGCGCTTTCCCTTGCTGTCAACAGTGGAGCGCATGAAAATATTCCGTGGCATAGCCGGAGTGAAGCATGTTTCAGAACAGGCCTCCATCTCCGGGATAGATCTGATCCGGGAGCTCAAGCCTGACTACGTTGTTCACGGAGACGACTGGCTTCATGATTTCAGGCTAAGCGGGCGGCAAGAGGTGCTGGAATTCCTGTCTTCATACGGCGGCCAGCTGGTGGAGTATCCCTACTCATCAAACCCCGTGTATGCCGAATACGAAGGGCAAGCGTCAAGCCGCTTGTCCTTGCCGGATATCAGGCGCGGAAGGCTGCGAAACTTGCTGTCGCTCAAGCCGCTTGTTTCAGCTATTGAGGCGCATAGCGGCCTTTCTGGGCTCATTGCGGAAAACACCAAGGTAGAGAAAGACGGCATCTCCTACCAGTTTGACGCCATCTGGCTATCCAGCCTATGCGACTCTACAGCCAAGGGAAAGCCCGACATCGAGCTGGTTGATTTTACTTCAAGGCTCCGGACGCTGGACGACATCTTGGAAGTCACTACCAAGCCCGTGATATTTGACGCCGACACTGGCGGCCAGATTGAGCACTTCACATTCATAATGCGCACATTGGAACGCATAGGCGTATCAGCCGCCATAGTAGAGGACAAGGTAGGGCTCAAGCGGAACTCCCTCTTCGGGGATAAAGCAGGGCAGACGCAGGATACGATAGAGCACTTTTGCGACAAGATTCGCACTGGCAAATCCGCGCTGAAAACCAAGGACATTATGATCATCGCCAGAATCGAAAGCCTGATATTAAAGCAAGGCATGCAGGACGCGCTGAGCCGGGCCTTCGCCTATGTCAACGCTGGCGCGGACGGAATCATGATCCACAGCAAAGAGAAGACCCCAGACGAGATCTTTGAATTTTGCGACAAGTTCAGGTCTGAGCAGCCCAAGGTGCCGCTTGTGGTCGTCCCTTCAACCTACTCTTCCGTTTGCCAGGACGAGCTCAAAAGCCATGGGGTCAATATTGTCATCTACGCGAACCAATTGACAAGAAGCGCGTTCAAGGCAATGCAGAAGACAGCGGAAACAATACTTTCAAACCAAAGAGCGCTAGAGGCTGACGCTGACTGCTTGCCGATAAAAGACATTATCAGGTTGATACCGGAGAGCTAGAGCAAGCCTCTTGGCGCAAAGGCGGTAAAAAACTTTATGCAGGCTATCACAATACCACTAGGCTGGATTCTGCGGCTGGGCTATATGATTACAGGCAGCTTCGGGTTGTCAATACTGTTCTTCGCTTTCGTGGCTAAGTTAATAACATTGCCCCTTGCTCTGGCTATGCAAAAGAACTCGATCCGCTTGCTGCAGATCCAGCCTAAGCTGGACTATATCGTAAGAACCCATTACGGAGACCGAGAACGCATTAACGAAGAGCAGTACCAGCTTTTCAAGGAGCAACATTACTCGCCGTTGTCCAGCCTGTGGCCTCTGTTGGCGCAATTGTTCCTGCTCATAGGCATGGTTAGCGTGATCCGCGATCCTTTCAAGCATTTGCCTGGACTTGCTGACTCCTTCTTTTTCGGCATCGACCTGAACCTGAGGCAGACGGATTTTCCGTTAATGCTTCTTTTGCCATTGCTTTCCGGGTTGTCAAACTTCGCTCTTTGCATAGTTCAGAACAGGCTGAATCCCGCCCAACGCCGGATGCGGTTCTGGGGCAAGTGGGGCATGTCCATTTTCATGATTTCTTTCTCCGCCTATTTCCCGTTTGTAACCCAAGCGGCGGTGGGCTTCTACTGGTTTTTTAGCAACCTCCTGGGAATATTGGTCGCGCTCGCAACCAACGCCATTTACAATCCGCAAAAGCTGGTCGCGCCAGAATTGCTGGTCCCCCCTCCCAAGACAACCAAAGAAGATAGAATAAGAGAAAAAACAAGAAAAGCGGAGCTCAGCAAGCTCGAAGAATCCTGCATAAGCCAGTTTTACTCCACTGACGACAAGAAGCTGGTCTTCTATTCCGTTTCTGGCGGACAGTACAAGTTCTATTCAGAGATAATCGAGTATGTCCTAAGCCATTCAGACCTGACAATCCATTATGTCACAAACGATCCCAACGACCCGCTCCTTTCGAACTCACCTAAAAACTTGAAGGCGTACTATGTCGGAGAGAAGCGAGCGATCCGCTTCATGCTAACCTTAAAGGCAAAAGTGGTAGTAATGACCGCCACCAACCTCCAGCAGTACCATCTCAAGCGCTCTATCGCTGACATCGGCATTGAATACGTCTATACCTGGCACAACTTCACGAGCTTAATCATATTGCGGGAAGGCGCGGTAGACCACTTTGACACGGTCTTTTGCGTCGGCCCCCACCAGATCGACGAGATACGCCGCACCGAACAACTCTACAACTTAAAGAAGAAAAAGCTGGTCAAAGTCGGCTACGGCCAGCTGGACAAGCTGACCAGGCTTTACAACGCAGATTCCGGGACAAACTCGCCTCCCCAGATTCTCATAGCGCCCTCCTGGTCTGAGGACAACCTGTTCGAAAGCTGCCTTGACCAGATCATTGCCGAGCTAAAAAAGGGCAGCTACAAGATCATCATTCGCCCCCATCCCGAATACCGCAAGCGGTTCCCGGAAAACTGGGAAGCGATAAAAAACGGCTACAAGAACAGCGTCATTATAGACGAAGAGTTTTCCACCCAAGACACCATATACAAGTCTGACTTGCTGATAACAGACTGGTCAAGCATTGCCTATGAGTACGCCTTTTGCACCAAGCGCCCAGTTCTTTTCATAAACACCGCCATGAAGGTCATGAACAGCAACTTCGACAAGCTAGGCATAGAGGCTCTTGATGTTACCTTAAGAAGAGAAGTCGGCGCTAACATCGACAAGGACAAGCTTTCTGAAATCCCTGCCATAGTAAGCGAGTTGTTGAGCAATCCTGGCAAGTACCGGCAATCCATCGAGAATTCAATCAGCAAGTGGCTGTTTCACCCCGGGCGCAGCGGAGAGGCTGGCGGGGAGTATTTGATAAGCGTTATGAAGTCTTAGATCTCAGGCCAAGCTTAAGAATGCCGCTAGATCCAGGCTTCCAGACAAGCAAGACTTAGAGCCATGCACCCCCAAGACTTCAAATTTCAATCCAAGCGATCCCAAAATCCAAACTTTAGACCAAGCAACCCCAAAAACCCCTTTGCCGTAGGCAAAGGGGTTTTTGGGGTTGCGCTTTTTGCTCTTAATCTTTTTGTTTTTAATCATTTGCTTTTAGGCCTTTCGCTTTTAATCTTTTTGCTTTTAAACTTTTTGCTTTTAATCTTTTTATTAAACTTTATAATATCCCAGATACCACTCCACAA
>JAISWZ010000076.1 GCA_031270945.1 Clostridiales bacterium
TCCCTGGTGGTTAGCGTTAGGCTGGGCGTCATTATGCACTGAGCGAAATCCAGAGGAACGCCCTCATGCGAGACCAAAAGGGCCAGATCACGACGCATTTCTGCGATATTGCTCTTGACCAAGCGGGATATTTCGTTGAAAGGTCCTGTGTTAATCCAGTAGCTTCCCAATTGGTTGACCATTAGCGCTTCCACTACAGTTTGAGGATTGTAGATCATGTTGTTTCCAGGCGTCCAATACCCCTTGTACCATTGTCTCAAGCCTTTTCTGGTTACATGTCTTTCGCCTTTGGGAGTCGCGCTTAGGTATCTGGTATGCAAGTCAGTGACTTCAGATTCAGAAAATCCGAAATGCTTGCTGAATTTAGGAGACTCCATTGTGAATTCCGAAAACATGGCAAGTTCAGAACTGCTGGAATGCTTGGAAATTGGAATGACTCCAGTCATATAGACCAGGGATGCGTACGGGCCTACAAGCAGATCTCTTAAGAAAGACATGTAATTTCGCTTGTCTTGCTCCGTCATGAACATTGCTTCAAAGACGTAATCCCATTCGTCAAGGACAAACACAAAGGTTTCGCCTTTGAGCTCGTTTAATTGGGCAAGCAGCTCAATCGGATCTGCTGTCAGGCTCTTCGCGTCCGGATATGCTTTGTGGAGTTCCTCAAGCAAACTGTCTCGAATATTGCTGATGTAGTCGCTATACGTTTCACACGGAAACGGCAATTCATTCAAGGAGATGTAGATGACATTAAACTTGTTCAAGTTTTCGCTGTATGAACTGGTCTGGCTTATCTTTAGCTTGCTAAAAAGAGCGTTGGCATTTACTCCTTTCGAAAAGTATGAGGCTATCATGGCAGCTGCCACCGATTTTCCGAAGCGCCTGGGTCTTGCGACACAAATGTATTTTTTGCCAAACCAAAGCTCGTCCAGCATTAAGGATTTGTCTACGTAGTAATAACTGCTGGCCTCTGACTTGAACAGGTGAAACGGTTTTTGGGAATTTAAGTACACGCAGTGGCCCCCTGTCTTTGATTCTTAGTTAAATATTGTCATTTCAAAAACCAATTATCTCATCATTTGCAATTATAGCAAGCAACCCCAATGATGTCAACATCTCAGCCCCTCTAAGAAAGACTGGATCGGTCAAGCCGATCCAGTTCTTGTTTGCCGACAAAGTCCAACGCGGGTGCTATAATAGGATAAGATAACACGAGAGGATGATTGCGCGTGTACACCATACTGATTGTCGATGATGAGCAGACCACGCGGGATGGGCTTGCGCGGCATTTCGACTGGAACGGGCTGGGACTGTCCGTAATCGGGGAGGCCGATGACGGCACTGCCGCGCTTAAGCTCATAGAAGAGCTAAAGCCCGACATTCTGCTCACTGATGTGAAGATGGCGTTCATGGACGGGCTGGAGCTGGCGCGAAGGGCTGCTGAGATTACTCCTTCGATGAAAACGATCTTCATCAGCGGATATGACGAGGTGGATTTTATCCGGAGCGCCCTGCGCTTGGGGGCCAGGGACTACATACTCAAGCCCATAGAGTTTGCGGAGCTTGAAAGCTGTCTTTTGAAAGTGACGGAACAGCTGGACAAAGAGCGGGAAGTTAAGAGCGACATGATGGATATGCTTCGAAAAAGCACAATGGGTCTTCCTTATCTTCGAAGCGAGATGCTTGCGCAGCTGCTTAGAGGAGAGCTATTATCTGAAACCTCGATACAAGAGAGGCTGGACTTTCTTGGACTGCGCCTGAACGCGGAGAAGTACGCGGCTTTTTTCATCTCCTTGGATGAAGCGGAGTCTCCTATGGAGAGCAACTGGCAGCTATTCTCATTTTGCATCCGCAACATTTGCGAGGAAACGTTGGAGAAGAGCTTCAAGGGCTACGTGATTGAATGCCCCAACAGGCCTAGGTCTTTCGCTGGAGTGGTTCAGTTCTCCGGCTCGATAAACGAGGTATTTGAATCTGTTTCAGAGATCCGTCAAAACCTGGATTTATTTCTTCAATCCAAAGCTACCATAGGGCTGGGGCCTGAGGTTTTTAGGCTGAAGGATTTAGGGGTTTCCTACAGGGCGGCTCTAGACGCCGTTCTTCACAGGATCTACATGGACCAAAGCGGGGTGCTATCGCTAGATCGGCTTGAGTCTCAGTCCTTGCCTCCTGGGAACAGGGAAAGCTTGCCTAAGATGATGGATCTGCTTACCGCTGAGGATGAAGGGGATCTTTCGGGTTGGCTTTCTGCATTTTTCAAGACCCTGGCAGACAGCAGAAGCACGGACGCGGCCTTTTATCGAGGGAAGTGCGGGATGCTGATATTTGAAGCATTCTTGTGCCTAAAGGAGCAAGTGACAGGAGATGAAACCGGGGAGCTATCTCAGCACCGGGTTCTGGAGAGGTTATACCATTCCCAGACACTTGGGCAAATGAAAGAGATTGTAGTTGGATACTGCCAGGAAATAAGATCGATAATAGGACTCAAGAACGACTCCCAGACCAAGAGGGCGATAGAGGTTGTAAAGAAGGTGATCCGGGAGCGGTACGGAGAGAACCTTACAATCGAAAGCCTAGCGGCGGAAGTTTACTTGAGCCCTACATATCTTTGCATGCTCTTTCATCAGGCTGTGGGGTGCACCATAAACACTTGGCTTACTACAGTGAGAATGGAAAAGGCCAAAGAGATGCTTGCAGATCTAGGAAACAAACTATACGACATCAGCTTTGCTGTAGGGTACGCAAACCCCAGCTACTTCTCTCGCCAATTCCGCAAATTTACCGGGCTTTCGCCATCGGCGTACCGGAACCAGCTCGGATAGTCTAAAAGGGGGCAGAACCTTGAAGCTTAACAAAAGAGTTCTTACCGCCCTTCTTTACATTCTCATAGCCATTGTGCCTATCATAGCGCTGTTCGCCTTCTCTCTTTCCAGCTACCTGAAGGCGGTGAAAGAGGATAACGCGGCGGCGATCATGCAGACTTTGAAGCAAGCGGCGATCTACGTCACAAACGAGATGGAAGCGGCCAGGAGCCTATCTGACGCCATGCTAGTCAACAAGGACATCAACAACGCGCTAATGGATGACCCGTCTACCCAGACCATGGATGAGCAGATAGAAGAGCTGACAAAGCTCATGAATGTCATGACTACGATCAAGCAAAGCGCCTACTCGTTCAGGATACGGCTATATGTGCAAGACAGCAAGTTCTATTCGAACCAGCGGATAAATTTCTTTCCCATGTCCGATTTCAGCAGCGTTCCTCTTGAAGGGGCGGCCACTCCAGGAGGATCTTACTCCGCTCCGTACGAGATGAAGTACATAGACCAGGACTACCCAAAAATCGTGGTAAGCCATGCCCGAATACTCAGGAACATCCACAGGTTTGGGGAATTTATTGGAGCTACCGTAATAGACCTGAATGTTGCTGAATATTTGGGGTTGCTTCAAGAAATGGACTTTCCAGAGAAGTACGCGGTCTATTTCGTGGACGCGAACGGCACAAAGATCATCTCCCTAAACAGCATGGAGCTAGGAGAGATCAGCCCAATTGACCTGAAACGCGCCAACGCCGCAGGAGAGACCATCTATACTGCAAATGGAGTCATTTTCGTCTCAAAAAGGATAGATCCTTCCTCTTGGCACATAGTTGCCGAGCTGCCTGTCAACTCTATGCAGTTCCACGCCCTTCAGGTCAACGTTCTTTTCCTGATGGAAATCACACTTGTCTTTCTAGGAATCTTCGCGCTTGTCTCCCTGATAATTGTCGATGGCGCCACAAAGCGGTTCCGCCAGATCGGAAGCGCCTTGAGCCAAGTGAAGGGCGGGATAGTTACCCATGGCACGAAGTTCACTGTCAACATCTTCAAAGGGCTTGATGACTCATTAGAAAACGCCAGGATCATCATAAGCGCCCTTTACGAGCAGATGGAAAAGCAAAAGAGAACCCAGCTCCAGCTGATGCAGGAGCAGATAAAGCCTCATTTTCTCTACAACGCGCTGGACTCCATCCAGTGGATGATACGCTCAGACGAAAAAGACCGAGCGGGAAGCACTGTGAGCGCACTTACGAGATACCTCAGGCAGATACTCAATAACGGAAAGGACATTGTCACCGTCTCAAACGAGGTTGATCTGGCCAAGGCCTACTTAGACATCCAGCTTCAGCGGTTTGAGACAAAGGATTCCCAACCGTTCGAAGTGGAATTCATAGTAGAAGCCAACACCAAGGACTGTCTGATCCCCAAGCTCACCCTCCAGCCTATCATAGAGAATTCGGTGATCCATGGACTGCAGAGGCTCTCTGGCAGAAGAGGCCGCATCGATGTGGACATCTACGCTGAGAACAGCGTACTTGTCATTTCCGTGACTGACAACGGAGTCGGGAT
>JAISWZ010000072.1 GCA_031270945.1 Clostridiales bacterium
CCCTTTCGGGGAGTTCTGTCTCATAGCGGTTGAGTTCTCGACACTAATATCACTCAGAATTTTTCAAACTCCTGTTGGAGAAAGCTGATGCCTTAGCTCAACACCACCTCTGTCACCTAACATTTAAAGGATGCGACAAGTCAGTAAAATCGCAACTTCAAACCCCTGGCGGGGCATTCAACGCTTCAAACCGCTGTCACCTAGCATTTAAATGATGAGACAAGTCAGTAAAATCGCAGCTTCAAATCCCTGGCGGGGCCTTCAGCACTTCTTGGCATATGCTTTATCCAGGTTATTATAAACTAAACTTTCGAGCATGTCAATACTATTTTTTATTGTCCTGAAACTCGCATAGGCATCTCGGCGCATATTTACGCTTATTCCCATCTCCTGAACTTTGGCAAGCGTTATGCCTCCCTTGTTTTCCTATATTTATGTCTTTGCACCGCTTACCTGTCGCTTATTGCCAGCCACGCGCCCACGCCCCGATATCCCGTTTACGCTAAATTTCCTTAGAGCATATCCCAAAATTAATCTTAGGGCTTGCGAAAGTCACGCGTTAAAGCATCGCGATGACTTTCGCTGCGCCACTTGCGGAATTTTGGGATATGCACTTAATATGCGCCAAATCAAAAGCGCGTCCGATTTATTTTTTTCTCACAAATCCCCAAAACCAAGCATTCTTATAGCCTTTTCTCGCCTTTCCGCGCATTTAAGCGCGTAACCCAGGTTAAGTGCGCCTGTCCAAGTGCCGAAATATAAGAGCAATATATTTATCGTTGCCCGCCTTCGAAGCCAACCCTTACCCAGAACCAGCGTATCGCAAAGCCTCTCAATATTTCTGTCTTTCGACCTTGAACCGCAACATTTTCCATATATCGAACTTTCTAATCCGAAATCTGTCCTAAAAACAAATACTTTAGCACATACCCAGATCATGTCCATCTGTCTATGGTATCATTATCGCATGCCCAACCAGCCGCTGGTTGTGTGCGCCAGGGAAAGGAGCGCGTCAATGGACTACAAGTCCGACAAGCCATGCCGACTGCTTCGCATGAATGAGCAGCTGGCCCACGGCGGAGTTTTGCGAAAAGATGCGCTCGTGTCCGACTTTGGAATCACCTCCAAAACCGCCCAGCGAGACATCGAAAGCCTTCGGCTCTACTTGTCTGAAACAAGCCAGGGAGACCTGCGCTATGACCGCAAGAACGACTGCTACCGGCTGGAGCGGGTTAACGGGGGAGGGCTTGGCGAGGCTGAGGTTTTCGCTGTTTGCAAGATTCTGATAGAAAGCCGCGCCTTTAATAAGGCCGAATTCGAAGAGCTTTTGAACAAGCTTCTGGCGCCGCTGTCACAGGAGCAGAGAAAGCCCGTGGAGACGCGAATCGGAAACGAGCGCGTGAACTACCTGCCCTTGAATCATGGCAAGCCTCTGATAAACACCCTGTGGACGCTGGCAAATCTCGTGACTGAGCAAAGGCTGACAAGAATATGGTACGTGCGCCAAGACAAGACGCCCAAGGATCATGTCGTAAAGCCCGTAGGCATCATGTTCTCGGAGTTTTACTTCTACCTCATAGCCTGGATGGCCAATGACAGCAAAGACTTCTACACAGTGTTCCGTGTAGACCGGATCATGGACATTGAAGAGAAGAATGACCGCTTTGCCGTGCCCTACGCTGACAAGTTCAACGAGGCGGAATTCCGCAAGCGGGTGCAGTTCATGTACACAGGCAAGCTGAAACGAGTGAAGTTCATATACCGAGGCTCAAGCGTTGAGGCCGTGCTGGACAAGCTCCCAACCGCGCAGGTAATTCAAAGGAACGATGACGGAACCTTTACCATGTCGGCTGAAAGCTATGGGGGCGGAATAGACATGTGGCTGAAAAGCCAAGGAACCTGGGTTGAAATTTTAGAGCTATAAGAATTGGAGGAGCTCACATGAGCTATAACATTGGCTCTTTGAACATCAGGAAGAGTCTTAGGACTGAAGACCAAAACCGGGACTTCCATACGTTCATGCACGGCTTTATAAGAGACGCCAAGCTGGACATTGTGGCGTTTCAAGAAATCGGGCGAAAAGATGCCATGGAAAGCGTTCTTAACAGCCTTTCCGCAAAATGGACTGGCTGGAAGGGCTCTCACTCCTATGGCAGCGAGTTTGCCTTCATCTGGAACTCAAACAGGGTTTCCGAGTGCTCAAAATCACATACTCCCCAGATCTACCAGAACTACAGAAGCGATTACCGAATGATGCGCGATCCGTACTACGGCAGGTTTGCGCCAAATGATCTGGAGCTGAATACCGAATTTCGCTTGGTAAACGTTCACCTGGTGCATGGCGGCAGTGACTCGCTCGCAGCTATTGGGGAGCGGAAGCTTGAATGCGGCTTGAGCAAGGGAGTGATACACCAAACCCTAGACGTTCACCGCTATGGAAACTTCAAGAGATCCTTCACAATAGTGCTTGGCGATTATAACCTGGATTGCGAAACCTGCAACCAAATAGGCCTGGACAGAGTAAAAACTGTGCAAACGGAGAAAACAACAGTAAAGAACAAAGAGGATGACTACAGCAGGAACTATGACCATTTCAGCTATGACGCTGTGAAAAACGAATCAGTCGAATGCGAGGCGTACCGCTTTGACGCGGTGAGCACCTACTTTAAAGGAAGCTTTGAGGCTTACAGGTATAACGTTTCGGATCACGTGCCTATCGTGTTCAAGATCGGCAAGAGCGACTAAGCGCCTGATCTGCCATCCTGTTTTGTTTTTTTGTTTTTTTGATTTTTGGTTTTTGGTTTTTTTGCTTTTTGTTTTGTAAGACATTCTCAGCCGGCGCTTCGCCGGCATGGAGGGATCGCATTGGGAGAAAGCTTGCAAGTTTCAGCTCTGCCTCAGGAAGAAAAGACAAAGGTGGCGTACGCCTTGAATCTTTGCGCCGTCTCGATCTCGCAAATCATTGACAGCAAAGACATCATCGTCTTAAAGCAAGAGCGAGAGGCAAT
>JAISWZ010000154.1 GCA_031270945.1 Clostridiales bacterium
CAACAAATCCACTCGCCCCCATCCCGCTACGCGGGATTCTGGGCTTGAAGGAGAAAATGAAAAGCATGAAAAAAACAGCATTAGGCGTCCCCGAGCGGGCGCTGTTGCTTCAGGATGGCAATTGGGTAGAGTTTTCAAAAGATGAATCCGGGTTTGGGTTCAAGGACATCCGGCTAAGTTTCGAGGATTCCGGCCTTGAGCTCAAAGTTAAGGTAACTGCTGGCAAATCTCCAGTATCTCTGATAAAGCTGCTCTGGCCCGCAGATTTTGCTCCAGGGACGCTCTTCCTGGGAGATCACTGGGAGCGCGGCTACGGGGATCTGGAATGGAACTCCAATGACCCTGCCAGGATAATGCCCTGGCATTTCGTTGCATTGCATAACGGCGCTCTCCGGGGATACGGAGTCAAGACCGGCCCATCAGCGCTTTGCTTTTGGCGGGTTGCAGAACAGCTGGAGCTAGTCCTTGACATTCGGTGCGGCGGAACTGGCGTCTTGCTAGGCGGGCGCGTCTTGGAAGCGGCAACCCTCATTGCAGCTTTTGGCGATCCAAGCCAATCCGCCTACGCTCAAGCGAGATCTTTTGCAAAGCTTTTGTGCGACAGCCCTGTCATGCCCAAGAATCCGGTATATGGCGGCAACAACTGGTACTACGCCTATGGCATAAGCAGCGCCGAACAGATAAAGGGGGACGCTGACTTCATATCAAAAATGTCCGACTCTTCAAACCGCCCCTTCATGGTTATCGACGATGGCTGGCAAGAGCTTAGAACTGGCGAATACATTGGAGGGCCATGGAGATCCGGGAACGCGAAGTTCGGGGACATGAGTGTCCTTTCAAAGAATATTTCGGATCTTGGAACGATTCCAGGTATCTGGCTGCGCCCCCTGCTTACATCAGATAAGCGGTGCGATAGCTTAAAGCTAAAAAGAACCCATAGACCCGCCGCTGGAGTAGAGCTGTTCGGATCCCTGGATCCAAGCATTCCCGAGGTCTTGGATCTAGTGCGCGAGGACATGTCTGTCCTTTCAGGCTGGGGTTACAAATTGATTAAATTTGATTTTACCACCTACGACATTCTGGGCCGCTGGGGGTTTGAAATGGGAGAGAGCGTTACCGACAGCGGATGGAGCTTCAATGACAGAGGCAAGACGACTATGGAAGTCATCACTGACTTGTACAAGGCCTTGAGAGCTGGAGCGCCAGACGCTGTGATATGCGCCTGCAACACCATCGGCCATGCCTCGGCGGGCTTGTTTGAAATGCAGCGCACCGGAGATGACACCAGCGGCGTAGACTGGTCCAGAACAAGAAAAATGGGGGTAAATACCTTAGCCTTCAGAGGTGTCCAGCATGGTACCTTCTTCTCCGCAGACGCTGACTGTGTTGGAATCACGGACAAGATCCCATGGGAGCTTAACGAGAGATGGCTGGAGCTCTTGGCCGAAAGCGGAACGCCGCTATTTGTTTCAGCAGATCCCGCCACCCTTGGCGAACGGCAGAAAACGGCGCTAAAAAAGGCCTTCTCCCTCGCGTCACAAGAGCTCCCTCTCCTGGAACCGCTGGATTGGCTTGAGACTTCATGCCCCAGGGAGTACATCCTTAATGGAGCTCGCCGGTCATTTGACTGGGGAGAGTAGAGATAAGGCAGGGGCGGATGGCCCCTGCCTTTTTGGGATGAACGGCGAGTTTCATGGCCGTTTTGGTAGCAATGGTTAAATTCCATGGTAAGAATATGCAAATGGGGGTGAAAGGAGAAAGGGCAGGAAGGCAAATGGGCAGAAACGGAATGGCGGAGCTGAGGCAAGGCAAAAAATATGTTAAACACAAATGGGGGGTGCCGCCGCTTTGCGGCGGGCATTGAAAATAACTTGATTGCCATATGTATACAGGGATGTGGCGAGATCGGGACTTAGCAGATATATCCGTGAACGAAAAGAACTGGCAGACGAGTCTGCCAGTTCTTTTCTCTTTATGCCGGGCTAATACCACTGGATCTGGTCGCCCTCTTCGCGGATGATGCGGTACAGCTCTTCCTCGTTATTGATCAAGCTTTTAATTATTTCCACAAAGCGCTCCGCTCTGGCTTTGTTTTCCGGAGTCAGGTCATAGAACGCCTGGTACATGCCGGCTTCCGGGTCGGTACACATGCCTTCCAGGATATCTGGGGCGTTTTCAGCGAGGTAATACTCGAAGAAGGCTTCCCAGTTTGAGCCGTTCATATAGGCTTCCTCGTTTATCTCGGTCATCTTTTCGCCAATGGCAAACGGCTTGTCCTTTTCGAGGTAAAAGTTGACATAGACGGTATTCTCGTACTCAGATGCGATAGCGTATTCTTCTGTATCGGTTTGCATTTTCGGGCTCCTAGGGGGAATTCGTTACTGGGGCGATCTGGAACCTGCGTAAACGATATTCTTCAAGTCGTTCTCAAAGCCAGCCTTCCAATCGATGTTAGCTTCTTTGATGAGGCTGCGCATCTCGTCCTTGTTTTTGAAGAGGTGCCTTGTGAGCTCGGCAATGCGGTTCGCTTTGCTCATGTTTTCTGGGGTATTGGGGAATTGAACAGTGAAGAGCTCGATATCAGAATCGGACCTCATGTCCACAAGGACCTCTGGATCGTGCTTCTCCATGTAGTATCTGACGAGAGCCTCCCAATTGCTGCCGCTCTTGATGTAGATCATATCCATCTGCGTGGAGAGTTCCGAATAATTCTGGATGCAAAGGCGAACGTCGATGGTATCGCCGATCACTTGGACGGCAACGTCTTCGTCGTAAAAGACATCTTCATCAATGCCATATTTTTCAACCAGGTTGCTGTCATCTTCTGTAGTTGCCATGGTGTCACTCCTAGGATAAATTTGGGAAAGGAATAAAAAGAGATGGGTGGTTTCCCTTTTCAGACTACTAGGGGAAATTTGTTATATGGTAATGCGAACGATATTGTTCAAGTCTTTCTCATAGCCAGCCTTCCAATCGATGTGGCTAGCTTCTTTGATGAGGCTGCGCATCTCGTCCTTGTTTTTGAAGAGGCGCTTTAGAAAATCGGAAAGGCGGTTCGCTTTGCTCATGTTTCCTGGGGTATTGGGGTATCTAACAGCGAAGAGCTCGATGTCAGAATCGGACTTCATGCCCAAAAGGACATCCGGATCGTGCTTCTCCATGTAGTATCTGACGAGAGCCTCCCAATTGCTGCCGCTCAAGATGTAGAGCATATCCATCTGCGTGGCGAGCTCCGAATGATTCTGGATGCAAAAGGAAACGTCGATGGTATCGCCGATCACTTGGACATCAAAGTCTTTGTCTCCAAAGCCCTCGTTATTATCTTCAGTAACCAGGTTGCTGTCATCTTCTGTAGTTGCCATGGTGTCACTCCTAGGTCAAATTTGTGGATGGAGCAGAGAGAAGGTTTTGCTTGATCAGTCCCACTCGATCTCGTCCGCCTCTTCGCGGACGATGCGGTACAGCTCTTCCTCATTGTCCATGAGGTGCTTGATCAGCTTTATGAAGCGCTCCGCTTTGGCCATGTTTTTCGGATTCAGGTCATAGTACGCAACGTACATGCCGGCTTCCGGGTCAGTTTCCATCTCATCGATGATCTCCGGCTCGTATTTCGAAAGGTAGTAGTTGAAGAAGGCCTCCCAGTTATAGCCGTTCATGTAGGCTTCCTCGTTTATTTCGGTCATTTTTTCCCCGATGTGAAAGGGCTTGTCATGCTCGATGTAGAAGCAAACCGAGATTTCTTCGTCTGACTCCACTATTGCGCAATAGTCTTCTTGTTCGCTAGGCATATGCTTCTCCTTAGGCTAAAAATCCAAAAGCATATCCCAAAATTATATCCGAGGCACCGGAAAAATCTGAGTGTTTGCTCGCAGAAGCCCGAGCAAACATAGGTGTTTGCTCGCAGAAGCCCAAGCAAACTAGTTGAAGCATTCGCCAGGATTTTGGCGATTTGCCCTTGAACATTGGGCAAACGCTATCCGGTGCCATTTCGGAATTTTGGGATATGCTCTCAGCGCTTGCGAAGATTTAGCGCTTTAACAGCAGCGAAGCATCCGATGACCCCTATTGCGTAAGAGACAACAACAGGCAGGAGATTTGCAAGCTCCTTTTGATTCAAGTCAATAGCTGTAGCGCACATCAGGTACAGGTTGCTTGCTTGGTTGACATATTTGGCTCTGCCATCAATCAGGATTGCCAAAAAGGCGGCGAGCAAGATCAGAAAAATCAGCTCTCCCGCACCTTTTCCAAGAAACGCTCCAAAGATCGCGCTGGAGTACGAAAGAAATATCCCAGCCAGCCCACCGACCGCCGCTTCAGGAAACTTGCTTTCCTCAAGCGGAATGGCGCTTGTGTAAAACACAAAAGCCAAAATTGGCCAGTACGGCATTTTAAGCGCTTGAAATCCTAGCGCTAGCGGAACAATAACCGCAAGCGCCAAAAGCGCTATAATCGCGCTCACAAAAAAAGGCTGCCGCTTTTGGGCAGCCTTTTCCTTTCTCATTGCGCCACCTCGGTTCCACCACTGCGATTTGCCATTTCCGCCTTGATTTGCGGCATCTTCTCTTCAAGATCTTGGAACAGGCTGAGAACAAATATGAGAAGCGAGAGCGCAACTGGTATGTATAAGTAAACAGCTTTTATCGCATTCAAGGCGCTTGCGGCCTGCACCGGATTGGCGGCCATGTATCCGCCTATGGCCAAGCCCCAGCCTATCATCGCGTTTCCAAGCCCTGTGCCCACCTTTGTGGCTACGCTGTTGCAGCTGCAAATGGTTCCTGTAAGCATTTCGCCATTCTTCCATTCTCCGTAGTCAATGACATACGCCAGCCAAGCTGAGCCAGACGCGACAAAAGGCCCCATGCCAAATGCAATCAAGCATTGTCCTAGAACTACCATGGCAAATGATCCTGGGAGCAAGGCGGCGACAATGGATCCGACAAGGCTGACAAATCCGCCAACAGCCTTGACTTTGAGCATTCCAAACCTTGATAAGAGCGGAGGGCTGAGCAGCATTCCGACAATCATCGGAAGCAGGGACGCTATGGTCAGGATCCCAACCAGCTCAGCGTTTCCTGCGTTGTACTGCGCGAAGTATATGTTGGCGCTGCCAAGAGCCATGCGGATCATCCCTAGCAGTGTGCCCCCAAGAGACAGCAAGAAGTAGCGGTTCTGAAACGTCAGCGCAAACGCCTTGAGAAACGGGATGCCTTTAGGCTTCTCTTCTCCGGCCCCCTTTGAAGCCACATTCATCTCTTTTACGGAAAAGCCTGAGATGACAAGGGTAGGCAACGCGATAAGCGAGTATACAAAAAGAATCCTTGTCCAGGCGCTTTGGTCGCTAATTCCTCCCATGCTGTTCAAGGCTGGCACGGTTGCGACCCCTATAACGATTCCAGTTGAAAGGCTTAGCAAGTATCTCCAGATGTTAAGGCCTATCCGATCCTTTGTGCTGTCTGTCACAAGCGCTGGAAGTGCGTTGTATGACACATCTTTGACTGTGTAGAAAACAGCTGTCATCAGGAAGTACATCACGAAAAAGTAAGCGTACTTCCCTGCGTCAGAGAACTGGGCTGGAACATTGAAAAGAAGAACCGCAATCACTACCAGAGGCAGAATGCTTGCCAGGTACCATGGCCTTGCCTTACCAAGCCTGGTGTGAGTGTTGTCAATGATTGCGCCCATGAACGCGTCAGACACTCCGTCAAACACTCTCGCGACAAGAAGCATTGTGCCCAGAATCGCAGGGCTAAGCTTCACCGCGTCCGTCATGTAGACAAGCGCGTAGCTTCCTACCATTCCCCACATTATGCCCGCGCCTACATCTCCTACTCCGTACCCTATCATGTTCCTGAGCTTCATTAGAAGCGCCTCCCGCTTGCGCATATCCAAATATTTTTATAAGACGCAGGAAAAGCCTTGCTGAGGCTTCCCCAACCTTAATTTGGAAATATGCGCTTTGTCTATGCGCCAGTAGCTGGCGTCAACAAAAAAATAACATAAACCGGGAAGGGCCATTGAAAGGAATCTAAGGTATTGGCCATTACTTTAGCGCTACTTTTTCACCCCTGTTTTTAGCGCGACGCAAAAAAACAGGCAAACAATATTGTCCATAAGATTAAGAAATTTTCGTCGCCCGTCTCGCTGGCGCTGTATCATCATTGCATATCCTGATTCTGCCGTAAGAACTCCATCAAGGCCCTAAAATCAAGGCTTTGACTAAAGGCCGATGCGGCGGACAAAGCTTGCGTTTACGCCATTTACGTCTATTTGTCCAGTGGTTGTTACGGTAGAATCATATCCTCGAATTGGGCAATCGCCTTGTCGGTCTCGGGATATCGCGAAAAGATGGCGGCGCGACGCCGCTTTAAGGGAGGCTAAAATTTGTTTATCAATCTAAACGGGCAATGGGCCATGAGAAACGTTACCCAAGACGCCTGGATACCCGCTGCTGTCCCAGGCACAGTATTTTCAGATCTGCTTGCGGCAGGGCTGGCGACCGATCCATACTATAGGGGCAATGAAGACGAAATCCAGCCTCTGCTTATGGAAGACTACGAATATGTCCGCGAGTTCGAAGTCTCGGAAAGCCATTTAAAAAGCGATGAGGCTTTATTGCGCTTCGAAGGTTTGGACACTTTGGCTGATGTCTACTTGAATGAAACGCTTGTAGCCAAAACCGGCAACATGCACAGAACATACGAGCTTGACGCAAAAGAGCTCCTTGTGCCCGGAAAAAACAAAGTGAGAGTTGTATTTCACTCAGCAAGAAAGTTCATCCAAGAAAACGCAAGCCTCAGCCGTCTGCCAAGCGTCTTGGGAAACCACGGAGTGGAGCAGATCAGGAAAGCTCAGTGCCAGTTCGGCTGGGACTGGGGCTTAAGCCTGCCAGACATGGGCATTTGGCGAGACGCCAGCTTAGTTTTCAGATCTGTCGCCATGATCAACAGTTTTTACTTCACCCAAAAGCATCAAGGATCACAATCCGCTGTGGTTGAGCTAAAAGCGTCAGTGGACATTAGAAAAATTGCCCCAGCAGCTTCAAGCACACTCACAGTGCGCCTAAGCGTCAAAGGGCCTGAAGGCGAAGAGTTTTCTGCCATATGCCAGGAAAATCTTGAAACCGGTAAATATGAAGCGTCAATAGCAATAGAACGCCCAAAGCTCTGGTGGCCAAACGGGTATGGGGATCAGCCTTTGTACCAAGCGACAATCGCGCTAAACGACGGAGACGTTTTGCTTGAATCAAAAACCGCGTCAATCGGGCTGCGCACCTTAGAGCTCAGACGCGAGGAAGACGAATGGGGAAAGTCCTACGAGTTTGTAGTAAACGGAAAAGCGATTTTCTTGCGGGGCTCAAACTTGATCATCGAAGACAGCTTGCTTACCCGCAACTCAAAAGAGCGCACAGAAAAAATGCTGCGGAACTCTGTCTTGGCAAACTTCAACTGTGTCAGGGTTTGGGGCGGCGCGATATACCCGGATGACTGCTTCTATGACGCCTGCGACCGCTTGGGGCTAATCGTCTACCAGGACTTCATGTTCGCCTGCCACGCGTACCCAGTCCGCGAGGATTTCCTGCAAAGCGTCAAAGAAGAGATAAAAGACAACGTAAAACGGATCCGCCACCACGCCTGCCTGGGCCTCTGGAGCGGGAACAACGAGATTGAAACGATTATAGAGATGTTTACAAGCCCTGAGCCGATGTTTGCAGGAATCAAGGAGTACTTTAACTTCTCGGGCACAGATGAAGAAGTCGAGCTGATGAAATCAGAGTACCTTGAGCTATTTTGCCACGTGGTCCCAGATCTTTTGAAGGAGCTTGACCCCAACACCAGCTACACCAGGAGCTCTCCTGCAACAGACATACCGTTTGTTCGCGATGAAAACAGAGGCGATTCTCACTTCTACGCGGCATTTGTGAAAATGCCGTACCGGAAGCAAAGAGAGCTTTTCTTCAGGTTTGTTTCAGAAATGGGCTTCCAGAGCTACCCCAGCATCAAAACCATTAACAGCTTCACCGAACCTGAGGATCGCTGGCCAAATTCGCCTGTCATGCTCAAGCACCAGAAATCCAACAAGGGCAACGAAGACATCGAGAAGTACATGGCTCAAGACTTCAAGGTTCCTGAGGACTTCGGCCTCTACGTTTATGCCTCTCAAATCCTGGCTGGCGAGATTCTAAAGTTGGTGACAGAGCACCTTCGCAGAAGCAGGGGCCGTTGCATGGGAATGATCACTTGGCAGCTCAACGACTGCTGGCCAGCTGTCTCTTGGGCCGGCCTGGATTACTGCGGCAGATGGAAGGCGCAACAGTACTATTCGAAGCGCTTTTACGCGCCTGTGCTGGTTTCGATAGCAGAAGAAGGCAAAACAGCGGAAGTTCATGTCACAAATGACACCTTTGAAGAGATAAGCGGCGCTCTCCATTGGGCGCTCAAAGACAATACTTCTGTTGTCATTGAAAAGGGCGAATTTTTCGCGGCCATAGCGCCCCTTAGCTCAAAGCGCTGCCTACAGCTGGATTTCTCATCCTCGCCAGGATTCAACCCCCGCACATCCTACTTGGAGTGCTCTCTGGCGTCAGAATGCGCAACAGCCATATTCGTGCCCGCCAAGGAGTTCTTGTTTCTTGATCCTTGCATCGCTATCAACGCGTCAGAAACGAATGACTCTTTTACCTTAGAAGTCTCAGCCCGCTGCTTCGCCAAGTCTGTCGGCCTTGACCTAAGCGAGGCGGACTGCGTTTTCAGTGACAACTACTTTGATCTTTCCGCAGACGTGAAGACAATCACAGTTTCTAAATCCAGCCTGTCCAGCGCCCTTTCCCTGGAGCGATTCAAGACTCAACTAACTGTATCCAGCCTGTTTGACGTCCAGCAATGCTAGCAATTTCACTGGAAACCAAATTTCTGCTGACGAGCGCCCAAAGCGAGTGAAAAGAACTGCGCTTTTCAATCGTGTACACATGCTCATGATCGAAAACGATGAGCGTTTTTTCCCCGATGTTTTCGCTCGCGAGTGCAGCAATAAGTATTTCTAATCACCGCTCGTAAGCATCGCAAGCATCAGCGCCGAAAGGCGCTTTTTTTATTTCAGCCCGCTTCACTCCAATATATCCTAACTCAAAAGCCATAATCCATTTGCGGCCTGAAAAGTCCATAGCTAAAGCCTTCACAGAGTCCTTTCCATCTCATCCTCCGTCATTTGGGTTTATGCCCCCAATCAAGCCAGCGCAATAAAAACTCTAAATTGGCATAAGCTAAAGGCATGTCCAAAAGCTCTTTAAGAGGCTAATAAAAGCCCGTAAGAACATATCCAAAAATTCATGGATGGACGCAGGAAAAGGCTTAATGCAGACTTTTCCAAGCCCTTTAATAAATTTGGGGATATGCTTTAAATTTGCGCCTGCAAGTATAATATTTAGGCCATTTTGGAACACAAAGATACAAACAGCTATGCAATTATTGCCTTAAGCATCCCGTCTTGATTTCAAGCTGTTTTTTCTGCGCCCAAATTGGTTCTGTTCGTCAAAGGCCTTGCAAACAAAAAAGGTTTATGGTAGTCTATTGTTGAAACTTGGCGCGAAGCTGCGCCGAAAGGAGACTAGCGCAAGGCTTTCGGCCTTTGCGCGCCAAAGATGAAGGAGAGGTTTTTGATAGCCCTTTTGTTGCTATTTATGCTGGCAGGCTGCACGGGAACTCCTGAAAACCCGGAACCCACGCTTTCGCCTACTGCGGCGCCCTCGCCTACCCAGGCAGCGCCAGAGCCATCAGGGCCAACCTATGGAGGCGTTCTACGGATACCCATGAGGCTTCCAAAGACGCTGAACCCCCTCTTGAATGAGGACGAAACAGTTGACACAGTGCTTCGGCTGCTTTATGAGCCACTTATGGCACTTGATGACACACTCAAGCCTGTGGGAAACTTGGCAGGATTTTCGTTCTCGTCGGACGGGATGAGCGTATCTGTGGAAATAAGGGATGGGGCGATTTGGAGCGACGGGACGCCTGTCACAGCCGAGGATCTCGCCTTTTCCATTGAGACTCTCCAGCAGGCGCCAGAAAACGCTATTTACAAGCCCTTAGTCAAGAACATTTCACAAGTGTCAGTGCTGGACGAAAGAAAGGCCAGAGTCTACCTGCTTCAGCCCTTCAGCGGCACCAGGTACCAGTTCCGCTTTCCGATCATCCCCAAGCACCACTTTCAGGGTGCGACTGACCCAGGAAACGCGGCTAACATGAATCCAGTTGGGAACGGCTTGTTTGTGTTCTCGTCTTACGACAGCAAAAATGAGCTGAAGCTTACCGCCAGCAACGCGACCTACCGCCAAAAGCCATTCATTTCGTCTGTTTCGGCAATCATAGTGCCAGACCAGGAAACCGAGATGCATTCCTATGACCAGAGGCTTCTGGATGTAGTTTCAGCGGAGCTTGCCGACTGGGGCAGGTACCGCAACAACCAAACCACAACCATCAATGAGTACACAACCATGTATTATGACTTCATTGGCTTCAACTTCAACAATGAGGCTTTGTCAGACAAGAGGGTCAGGCAGGCTGTGGCATTCCTTGTTGACGCTGACGACGCGATAGAGAGCATATATCTCTCAAGGGCAGACAAGTCAATAACCCCTGTCAACCCCCGTTCTTGGCTTTACGAGAAAAATGTCGCGTCTTACCCGCTAGACGTGCAAAAAGCGAAAACCCTGTTCACCCAAGCCAAGTTCACATCAAAGCTCAGGATCCTGGTCAACACTGAGAACGTGGAAAGGGTTAAGATAGCCCAAACCCTGGCGGACAACCTTGCGAAGGCTGACATTGATGCGACAGTGGAAGAGCTTCCTTACGATGAGTACCTGGCCAAGGTAGACGCCAAGGACTTCGACATTTTTGCCGGAGGCTTCAATCTTTCGGTAATCCCCGAGCTATCTTTCGCGTTCCAGTACTCAATTGATTACGACAACATTTTCGGCTACCGTGACGACACCACGAATGGCTTGCTTGCCAGCGCCTTTTCTGCCGTGGCTGAGACGTCCTGTCTGAAGGCAATGAGCGATCTGCAAAAGAGGCTCGCAGAAGAGCTTCCATGCATCGGCATTGCTTTCAGAAGAGCTGCCATGCTCACCGATCAGAAAGTGAAGGGCCCAATTAAGCCAAACATGGACAATATATTTGCAAACATCAACACTTGGTATCTCACCCAGTGATGTAGAGCCGCCCAGAAGGGCGGCCCTTTTTATTTTAGAGCATATCCCAAAATTAATTCCACAGCTTGAAAAATTCCAGCGTTGAAGCATTCGCCAGGAATTTTTCGGCGCCTTAACGGAATTTTGGGATATGCTCTTATTGTGACTGCGATAAGAGCTTTTAAATTCCATGGTAAATATATGATTCAACGGTCGATTTCTCCCATCCCGTTGGATCGTTTTGGATATTTTTGGTGTATCCCTATGCGCCAAAGCTTTGCGTTTTGAATTAAGAAAATCTCGATCTGTTACGTATTATGGTACTAGAGATGGTGCCTTCTGCCTGGCAATTAACAGGAACTACCAGGGCATCAATGCCAAAGACTCCTCGACAAAAAACCTTGCTGTGTTATAATAAACAGTGCTGATTGTGTCAAATTTATCAAAGCCTTGATTTTATGGCCTTTAGGGAGTTCTTGCTGCTGATTCAACCTCGGGCATTTCCTGTGCCTCGGAATTAATGTTGGGACATGCACTAAAATGGGGTTTTGTAGTTCTTCAAATCGAATCATGCCACAGAACAGGAACTAGGACAAAAACAAGATAACGTGCTTTCTGAGAATCGGATTATTTTTACCATCTATAGGAGGTGAATTCAGATGCTTCTTCAAAAAGATGTCAGACATTTGCCAAAAAACTATGTTAAACTTCCATTTAAAAACAAAAACAGCAAGGAGTATCACGAACACTTCGATGATTTCTTTCATCCTCTGAAAACCGAGATGATAGACAAATACATCTCTTCAAAGTATTTTGTTGGAGAGTTGATCTATGCTATTACAGGAAAGGAAGCAAGCAGGGAAATTAATGTGAAGACCGATTATGCTATGAGTCTACTGAAATATATTAATTATGCCAGAGTTGACGCATTGGTCGATGACATTGATATTGAGTGGGAACAAGACAAGTTGAAAATTCTTAGTCACTATAAGCCTACCACAAAAAAGAGTTTTCAATATAACTCCTTTAAAGGATACGGCGGGAAGGTAACTTACGCACATCTCATGAGTTTGAAGAGGCATGTTCACTCTTCTATAGATGTTCAAGGAGAGTATTACGAAATATACCACGGGCAAGGAATTAGAAAGGCTCATTATCAAACGGCTATTTGCGCTGAATTTGCCAACGATGCTATTGAGCCTGATATCAATGCTATTTTTGTGAACGCCTGCAATCCAAAGGGCATAAACCTTGTCGACAAGGGAAAAATGACAGATTCTTTGGGTAATATTATGGGAACCACTGTGACCTGGTATGACTTCAACATTTTTATGATAGATCAATTAACCACTAATACCCCTCCTTTGCGCGAAGCATTTGTGTGGTTCTTTAATACGGCGCATAAAGAGGATCTGTTCTTGAAAACGACATCCCACATCACTGACTCTAGAGCTAGAAACCTTATTGAATTCATCGTTACAATGATGAGGGATATAAAAGGCATTCCAGGATA
>JAISWZ010000195.1 GCA_031270945.1 Clostridiales bacterium
GGCTGAACAAATTTAGGACAAAGCGTCTTTAGCTCATGCGCAAAAACAGTAAAAAGAAGTTTATCCCTTAAATCCCGCTCTTTTTCGCGTATAGTGCATTGGCAAGGGATTCGTTTGACAAGTGGCGCTTCTTGCTGCTTAGAAGCATAACCCCGCTTTCTCCGGCTGGAAGCAGCATTTCCCGCTTCCATCTGCCGAAGCTTGGTCCGTCTCCTGCCTATAGCCCTCAGGGTTTAGGGCACTGTCATGGACAAACCGGATCCGATTTTCAGGGCAGTCCGGGCTAGAGAAAAAGACGTTGGCCATGTCCCTGCGCAATATGGCAATGGCACTTTTGCCCGGCTCGCCAAAGTCGCTGGCTAGATCTAAAAGGGTGTTGAGGGAAAGCGCAAAGTTCATTTGAGTGTTCCTTTCTGGGGAGCCTGCCCTTTGAGCCTATTGTACCCCTTATATGTTTTCGGCTCAATGACTTGGCGAGAATTAATCGGTTTTTTGAACTTGAATGTCGGTTTGAAGGGGATAGAGGAAATGAAAAAAGTGGTTGCGCAACTTCTCAAGAGAGAAAAGTGCGGTTATTTTTGAACATAGGCATCACAAAAGGGCCAGCGATGCGCTGGCCCTTTGTTCAAGACGGAAAGTATTGCGAGGCTTAGTGCGTATCCCCAAATTCCTGCAATGGCAAGGGATAGCGCTTGCCCATATCGGACATGTTTGCTCCCTTGTGTGGCAACGCGTCATCAAAAATCGTTAGTGTCGCGCTTGGCGGCCTCTTCTAGAAACGCCTGAGGAGCATACTCAAATTTCAAATTTTCATAGGCCTCGCTTGGCATATATTTTTTCAAAAGAGGCAACCCTGCCTCTATCTGGTTTTGGCGCTGTCCAATTAATTCGTCTTTCAGTATTTTAAAGCCAAAATCGGTGTACAGCTTTATTGCCCTAAAAGAGCCAGTCTGCGTGTGGAGAAAGATTGGGTAATCTTCCGGTGAGAGTTGCCGCAGGACATGCGATAGCAACGCGCGGCCTATTCCTAAGCTTTCGTACTGCTTAACAACTTTGAGCCAGTGCATGGTTGTAAATCTGCCATAAGTCTTCCAAGTGAAGCATGTGCCTACAGGGACGTCATTCTGGTCAACGGCAAAACAGCAAGTCTTGAAGAAGAGGCTGCCTTCTGGAGCGTAGACGCGGTTGAAGTAGTCAGTCATATAGCCCATGTAGCGTTCTGCGGTTTCGTTGTCATCAAAGGGCATCCGTTTCCAAGCGTCAAGTTCATTCAACTTTGGATTGCGCACTGAAAAGCCTTTGGGCAATTCAGAAAAGGCCTCCTTGTTAACAGCGCTGCACATCATGAAAATGTTCAGGTCTTGATTGTCCAGGGTTTGCTCTTCCTTTCGCTTTAAGTATGAAAGGCGTTTATCGGTTTATCGGCTCCAAGCGTCGCAGGGTCTATAAACTCCGTAGTTACGCCGTTTTAACAATTGGTTTTTCGGATTGATACTCTTAAGCCTATATTGAGTAAAACAATACTTTGCATTTCGGCAATTCCTTCCTGAAGGCATGCAAACGAGTATCCTTTGCAAGGCTTTTACTTACGCTGAGCTGTTTTAGCTTGGAAAGTTTGTAAAGTGGCGAAAAGTCGGTTATTTTATTTTCACCCAACGAGAGCGAAGTGAGACTGTATAGCTCAATTTTGCATTTGCGTTCATTTTCACATATCGCGGTCTGTCCAATCCTGACAGTCTGCCGTTTTAAAAAGAAGGGCCAGCGAACGCTGGCCCTTCTTAGCATACCCAAATCCCGCAATGGCGCCGGAATTAGCCTCGGGATATGCGCCTATAACTACTGCACGAACACAATCTCTCCAGCCGTAACCCCAGACTCGTTAAAGCTGTCCACAGCCAGGTAGTACGATGATCTCTTGTTGATCATGCCCAAATCCAGCTCATGCTGCCTAAACAATTGCCAGCTGCTGTACAGCTTGTCTGGCGCTAGGCCATAGCGTACGTTATAGCCGTCAGCGCCTGAAACGGCAGGCCACCTGAGCAAAATGTTCAGTCTGTCTTGAGAGCGGGAAGCCTCGACTTCCTTCACGGCATCAGGGCGGCTCTTCAAGCCGGTGCCAAAGACTCGCAGACCGCTTATGGCAGGAATCCCGTCAAGGGCTGTTTCCATGTGGCTGATCCTGATAAAGCGCGTCGGCGTTTGGCCGTCAAGAACAATGAGATCATGGGTGTAGTCTGTTTCAGCGTCGCGGCTGTCTTTAATGATGGCCCAGTCAAGCCCGTCTGTCGAGCCTTCTAGAAGGTAGCGGGTGCGTTGCGGCTTGACAAGGATCAGTCTGGTTTCGTAGCCAGTGACCTTGGCTTCGCCCAATCCTTCCGGCATCGGGCGCTTGAAGTCAGAAAAATTGACCTGGATGACTTGAGGCTCGTAAACCTGGCCAAGATCTATTTGAAGCCATTCGTCTGCGCCAGCCGTCGCGGCTGACCAGCAGGTGCGGATGTTTTCGTCAACGGCATTTTCAGGCGCTGCCCCAGGACGGTGCGAAGAGGCTGTTGCCGTCTTGCCGTAGGACAAAAGTGACATGATAGGAGAGCCAGCTTTTTCCCTGCTAACAAAGAAGGGGTAATCAGCGAAGTTCTGGTCGCAGTACAGGATTCCGTCATCGTCGAAATAGCAAGGGAAGAGGCCAAGCCGCCTTTCGAAGTTCTCGTTGACACTTATGCGCATTGTGGAGATGTGCCACCAATCGCCGTGCTTGTCCTTGAAGGTGCTGCCATGGCCAGCGCCTGTTATGAAGCCGCCCGGCTTGGATGAGAAGGGATTGTGCGCCTGGTATGTAAATGGGCCCAATGGGCTTTCGCTTGTGTAAACTCCGTCACTGTAGACGTTGTGCTCTGTTCCTGGAGATGCGTATTGCATGTAGTACCTGCCGCCATGCTTTGTCATGAAGGCGCCTTCGATAAAGGGCTTGGTTCCCAGATGCTGCCGTATCAGCTTTTCCATCTTTGTCTTCGGAACGCTGAGCTTGTTGTTTTCTCCAGATCTTTCCCAGCCGTGCTCCGCTTCGGCCTCGCCAAAGAGCACAACTTTTTCCCCTAGGGGCATAAGGGTTTCCCTGTCTAGCTCGACTCCATACAATGGGTCGGTGTTGGTGCAGCCCCAGTACAGGTAAACGCGCCCATCATCGTCTTGGAAAACGTCTGGATCCCAAAACTCGAATGGCGTTGACACTGCCTTGAACGGCACAGACAAGGGATCCTCGCTTTCAAAAAGTGAGCAGGGCTCGCCTCTCTTAGAAGCGCTGAAGATCACTTTTCCGTTTACCTCGCGGACATCTGGCGCGTAGTCGTAGATGGGAACTTCAGGAGTTTCGTGAAACTCCCAAGAAGCCAGGTCATCAGAGTGCCAGAATCCGCCTGACATTGACGCAAACAGGTAGTAGCGGTTCTTGAAGACCAGCATCGTGGGATCCGCCGCTTCGCGGAAGACGGCTTCTCTGCCGAAGGCTTTCTTGAGCTGGTATCGGTACTCCAGGTTGAGCGGGTTACATATGATCGCGGACATTTTATCCCCTTTCTCAAGCG
>JAISWZ010000244.1 GCA_031270945.1 Clostridiales bacterium
TCCATTTTCGCCTTATTTCACCAACAGTCACCATTTTACATCTTGCGCCATGTGCTGTATAATTATATAGCCGCTTGATTTAAAAGGCTCAAGCGCAATCATGATAAAGTCAGGAGAAAAAATGGAAGAGCTATCTAAAGCCCTAAGGGCGACAAGATCACAAGAGCTTGAGGAAATATGCATTCTAGCGAAGCTTGACGTGGACTCCAATAAAAGCCACAGGAGCCTTGTTCAAGAATACTTGCTCAACAAAGAAAAAGTCATTCAAGCCTATCTCGATTCAACCCCTCCAGACAAGGAGCTTGTCGATATCTACGCTCTCTCGTTAGGAGATCCTCCTCCCGACCTCGTAAGGGATGTCGTCATAAAGTACGAGCTCGAAAGGATTATTCCGGAATATCACGGGGTAATGAGTTACATAACTGCCAATTCTCCAGCAAGGACGTTGTTTATCAACTTCCACATTCCAGAGCAGACACTCGATATCCTGCTGAATTTCATTCCTGCCAACTCGGTCAAGAAAGATCCATACATCCCCAAGGACAGCGACTATATTGTTTGCCGCCAGGGAATGGTCTCAGACATAATAAAGTTGGCGCAATACATTAAGGCAAACAAGGTGCCCTTGGCAACAAGAGGCTTGATATCCAGGCCTAACGGCGCCAGAGCCATGGTTGCTGGAGGTTGGAGCGACTGCTGTGATGACGGTTCCGGCAATCTTTGCACTCCATCGAAAGCGCCGCACTTAAGGAACATGAAAGTTACCTCGTCTTTGTATCTCATGGCTTACTTTGCGCGCTTCCTGGATCGCGGCGTCCCAAAAGACTTCTTGGCTCTTCCCAGCCATGAAATGGCTTTGAAGCTCTTTAAGCTTTACATTCATCCTCAAAATCAAACGCCCTTAAACGAGCTAGGCTTGCTTGGAGTCAACGCTGAAAACTGCAGGCTCCATAACGCAAGGAATTTCGTCGTGGAGAGCCTTGCCAAATGCCCTATTGGAGAATTCATTCCTTTCTCGTCCCTGGATCGATACATGCACATTTGCGACAACGAGTTTTTGTCACGCCACGTCCCTGGGGGCATCTGGCAAGCTTTCGAGGTGCCTTTTATCCAAACCTGCCTAGCTTGCCTTAGCTCCATAGGCATGGTTGACTTGGCCTGGGGAAAAGTGGATATTGATTACACCATTAGGCTTGAATACTTAGGCATTAACGGCTTGAGGCTCACGCCACTTGGCGCGTGGATTTTGGGGCTTGCGGATTCCTATGAGTCAAAAGAGAGCGCGGATGACGGTTGCTTTGTCGTAAACGGGGATTACGCCATTATAATCTCTGGCCAATTGTACGAGACCAGGCACTCGCCTTACATTTCCAGGTACTTTACCTTAAACCCCGGCACTTCCACCTACACCATTGACTTTGCTGGGATAGTCAAGCTGCTGGATGACGGCAAAACTATTGAGTCCTTTGTGGAGTATCTCAGCGCCAACTGCACGAAGCCAGTCCCTGACAATGTTCTGAGCACCTTGGATGACTGGGCGCAAAAGTCGAAGCACATCACTTTGCAGAAGGCGGTAGTGCTTACCACTGATGACGAATCCTTGCTAATTGAGATCGCGCACATGTCAGAGATTAAAAAGGATGTAAAAATTGTGCCCTATGCCGCGATAATCACTGGAGACGGGAGCAAGGTCAAGAAAGCCTTGCAAAAGAACGGCAAATACGCAAAGTTCCTGTAGCGCTTCAAGAGCGGCGCGCCCTGGGCGCGTCGCTATTTAAAAAAAATGCTTTCGAGTGAAATCATCAGGAAAACCAATTCGTTTTTTCTCCCATTATATTCAAACTATATAAAACTAGAATCCAGTTCTTTTCACTCTCAGGGATAAGAATAGGGGCGCCGATAAATCGGTGCCCCTATTCTTATCCCTATTTTTTTCCCTATTTGAGATTTATGCAGCTATTTCGCCATGCAATTAGACATATTTCGCGTTTTGCGCGTTTTTAAAAAGATAAAAATGGTTGCATATTCCATTTAAAGGAACTACAATTGATAAAGAGGGAGGAAATCTGTGTGTTGGATCCTGACGCAAGAAAAAAAGCTAAAGCAAAGCTTAGAGTAATCATCGGAGAAAAATCGTCTCAAGAAGGCCGCAGCCAGAAGAAGCCTGAAGAATCGCTTCGAAGCCAGCTAGATTCGCTGCAAAGGAAGGCGGGCGTCTTTAACATCGAAAAAAGCATGACGCTGCCAGAGCTCCTTAATATCATCCAAGCGGACAAGTTGGGCTACTTCGATTGCAATGACAGTGATTCTTAGTGCCTATCACAAAAGCGCAGCAGGAAATCTCGACGTCCTACAAATGAAAACACTGGAATAAGGGACTTCTCCTTAAACGCGCGTTATGCTTGCGAGCGGTATGATTTAGAATTTTCTTGTCGTTGGCGTTAGCGGCCCGACTGGGTTCTGAGGCGGGCAACGATAAGAAAATTCCACATTCGAGCGATCGTCAGTTAATAGCATATTCAAAAATTTCGAAAAGCTAAGAATCCAAGGCTGGCTTTGCGCCGCCATATTAATTTAGAGATTCTAGCGCTCAAAGTTTGAATATCGCTATTCCTTAGTGCATATCCCAAAACCTGTTAAGGCGCCGAAAAATTCCTGGCGAGTGTTTAATTTGGGGATATGCTCTTAAAGCCCGAGCCAGCTCGGGCTTTTTTCCCGTTCAATCATATCCGGCCGCTCTGGCAATCGCTTCGATTCTAAGTTTCATAGCTTGCAAATTTATCTTTTCACAATCTCTGCTTGAGTCACATCCTCATTTTGAGGGTTTGGGGCTGTCTTTTTAGCGACGGCCGCATTTACCCTCATGTCTTTCTTGATTATGGATATCGCAGCTTTTCGAGCCAATTCCGGAGTGTCATACACCCCCAGAAACTCTTCGCCGTTGCCTTCCTCCCATACTTCGCCAGGGGAAACGTTTTTGAGCATGTATCCTTGCTTGGACGCCGCGAGCACAACCTTGTCAATTCTGTCCGTATTGCTGTACTCCACAAGATGTGGACGCAGCGAGTTGAAACCATACCTTATTGGCATTTCATACCCTCCTATTTAAAGTGAGTTGCAAGATTTAGACGGTATTTCGCAGAGGCTTTTCCAAGCCTTAAAAATTTCGGGATATGATCGGGATATAATTAGAGCATATCCCAAAATTAAATTTATGGCTTGTGAAAGTCACGCGTTAAAGCATCGCGATGACTTTCACTGCGCCTTTTTTGGAATTTTGGGATATGCACTTAGTCTCTTGCCTGCCTGTATTTGTGCTCGCGAGCGAAAACATTGTTTTTGCTCGCGAACACTATTTAATTATTTATATTATTTAATAATTTAATTATTTATATTATTCTATATAAGCCCCATCCTCAAGCGTCAGGATGCTGAAATCGCTCGATGCGAACATCTCAAGGCAAAAGTCTTCTGGTATCATTGGATAGGCGTACTCAATGGCAAGCGCTATTTCCGAATTGATCTTAAACGCCCTGAAATCACTGACCTTGGTGTTGCTCCAGGCGCATACAAGAGCGGCTTCAACGTTGTCATCCTTGAATTTTGGCCCCCAAGCATTTTGGATATTCTTCCACCCTTCAACGTCAATGCTGTCAAATATCTCCTTCGCCTTTTGGTAACCCAAGTCAGCCAACTGCTCAGCGTCAAGCCCTTGGGCTTCGGCGCCAAGCATTTCTTCCGCAAACTTAGGGTAAAGGTAGAACAATGCGCGTTCTGCCCTTGCCAATGAATCATCCCCTAATTCATCCAGAAGCTCAGGGATCGACATGTTGAATTTCGGTATAAGCTCTTTTTCCAGCTTCCCGGTTCTGATGCGGCTGGCCAACACCCTGCCGCTTTTTCGGTACGCCTGGCTCCCTGGCCTTTGGATCTTCATCCGCTTCCAAGGCAAAATCCCTTTGTAAAATCCAAGATCCAGATCATCTATGACGCTTTGAAGGTATTCGTCACCCTTCTCGTTATCCAACGTCAGGGTGTCTATCCTTTCTTGTATCCTATCGTATCCGCCAAAGGATCCGATCAAGGCGCAAGTGTAGAAAATAGGTATGCGGTTATAGAATGGGGAGTCGTACTTCTCCCGAAACATCTTTACTACCGCTTCTGGGGTTTTAACCATGCTTGAAAACTTAACGGTTTCCTCTGTTATAGGAAACAAGACGAAGTTCCAGCTGGCTCTGACAAAACTGCTCTTTTCCAAACACTTCAAAAAAGCTTTATGGGTGTATTTGTAAAACTCAAGGTCAAAAAGGACTGGAAGATCTTTCCTGTAGATCAGCCCAATTTCTTTGTCTTTGCTGGACAGCTCAGGCCCTCTGATTTTCAGCTCGCGCTCTCTCGTTTCAACTTTTCTCATGCTTGAGAAATCTGTCGGCGTCATGAAAGAGTCCGGCCTCATCACGAAATCCCGCAATGCAAGCGCGTCTTCAAAGGTCAGCATGCGAGGCTCAGGAACGAATGAAAACTTCTTGTGCGCCCAGGCATAGTATTTGAGCAAGAGCGCTCCTGTGAGCTTTTCCATGTAAGAGCTGCAATGGATAAGCTCTATCGCCTTCTCAAAGGGATTCTCTCCCGTTTTGACCAGATGGATGAAGTGTATCTGAGCAAAGCTGTAAAGGAAATCAGTCTTGCCCAGAGGCGCATGTGTTTGGAACTTATCTAAGAGAAACGCGTAAAGCTGGGTGAAGTAGCGGCTGTCACCGGCTTGGTAAAGCATCTCGCTTTGCCAAGGGAAAATCGACTTGGCGAATTGCTGGTACGCGATCATGGAAAATTGGTTTGGAGTTACCGTGATGCCATTCTCAAGCAAGGACAAAGCAAGGCGGCTTGCCTTCTTCTCAGTAGCTATCCTGATCAGGTTTTCTCTCTCCCTGCTGTTTAAGAGGGATGCCCCAAAGGCTATTATGTTGAACCAGTTTTCGTCTTCAGCATGCTTGGCAAACCTCAAGGACGCGCTCAGCCTCATGTCTTCATCGTCCACCAAGCCCATGGCTATTGCGTAAGCCGCGAAGAACTCAAAGAAGGACTTGTGCTGGAAATCATACTTGAAATGCTCGCCGTGAGGGGTTTTAAACATCATCCCAACGGATGAGATCATCAAGTCAATCCGCACAAGAATCTTGGTGACTTGATCAGGAAAATCCGGGTCCAAGAAAGAGAATGATTGCCTGCATACGCCTAACCAATGGTAAAGCTCAATCTCATTCACGTGAAGAACTCTCTTTTTGGCCATCTTGTAGGCGATATACGAAAAGATGATCATATAGTCATGGAAGTTGGAAGACCTCGTAATGTAGGCGCTTCTCCACTCAATTAGCGTATGGCACACATTTGTGAAAAGCCCTGTTTTGTCATTGCTTATGGTGCCACGCAAGCATTGCTGGATAAGGCATATGGCAAGAAGAGGAGAAGTAAGCATTTCCGCAATATCGTTGAACTGGCTTTTTCTTAGCACCTCCAGCACTTGTTCGACTCTGCCCCTCTTGTTTTTTGACGTGAACGCAACCGAGAACCATTTGACAATAAAAGACTCCTGCTCTTCCCTAGACATGGGGCATATGGACACGCAGCGAACCGGCTTGCTCAAATCTATGCCTATTTCCTGGTAGAATGCCGAAATGCGCGTCGAGACTACATATGAAACATCCTCAAACCCCAGCTCCCTGCACATGACGTCGGGGGATTGGCCCATTTCATCTAGTCCATCCAAGAATACGATGCATTCTTTCATTAAGTCTTTCATTGTCTCTTCTATGTCATCAACCGACTCGTTTGGAAGCATTGTTGAAGCGTTTTCAACCAGCTCATTCAGGAGCCCGCCTGTCAACTTCTTTTCCCTCAAGGCCAGGAATATGGCGCCTCGCTCAAGAAGCCTATCTTTGCTGTCGTTGCCTTTAAGCATTTCTTCGCCAAATGTGTTTCTGATGAACTCAATGTCTGAGCTGTCGTTTTCCAAAAACGCCAACGCCGCTCTTTTCATGAAGAAACTCTTGCCTGTGCCTGCCTCCGCAACAAGAACCACTCTCGTCTTGCCGTCGCCAAAAGGCTCAAATGGCTGGTCCGACACCATGTCTAGAGACTTTATGAAGTTGTTCAAGCCATCGCTGTTGTATTGCGGGCGAATCGAAATGTTGCTTAAAGACAAGTCTCTTGGTTCATCCTCGACAATCCCGAAAGAGTTTTCAAACCCCCTGGGTTCAGCCTTTACCCATGGCTTCACTGTGTTTACCTTGCTGGCTTCCTTTTCAGGCTCCGATTCCTCAGGCCTTTGCCCAGCAACTGCAGAGAGCTCTTCAAGCCCCATTAGCAAGCGGTTCCAGTCTATCTCCTTATCCGGATCGTACTCGCCAAAGCCAGAAACTTCTCCAACCCTGTTCAGCTTGCGCTCGTCAATGTTATAGTAGATGCGCGTAAAGTCCCCAACTATCGAAAACTCCTCGCTAACGTCAATAAAGTTGAATTCTTCATCCTCAGCCGTTATGTTGTTTCTCTCAAGCACTTCTGTTGACTTGGTCGCGCTGTCCATTTTGAACCGCTGCAGGATAGCGCCTTTGGCAGGCATAAACGACGGATAGAAATACATCTCTTTCAAGTCAATTTCCCTGAGTGAATCTTCGACAATACTCGCTATGCCGGGCAGAGAAGTGGCGGCTATCCATCTAAGCGTCCTCGCCAGCTCTTTCTGATAGGCTGCAGCAATCCGCTTTTTTTCAATGCGATCCAATTCAATCCACCCTTCTTGGAGAATAAGAGCATATCCCAAAATTCCGAAATGGCGCCGAAAAAATCCGGGCGAAGGCTACACCGCCGTATTTTTTCGGCGCCTCGGATATAATTTTGGGATATGCTCTAAGCCTAAATTAATCTTAGGGCTCGGAAAAGCCGCTCGTTTAAGCATCGCAAGCCTCAAGCTCATGTTAAAAATTTATCTTTCCTCTTTCAGCAAAAAACCCCCAATCTGAGGGGGATTTAACTTTTTTCTGACAATTATTCCTTGAGCGCGTTAACCAGCCTATTGAGCTTTTCATTCAACTCCGCCAGCTGCCTTCTGGAAAGCCTTCCGACACACAGCCTATCTACCTCTTGGCAGGCATCTGCCGCCGTAAACAGGCAGCTGTTAAAGTATACATCAAAAGTCTTTACCTTAAAGCCTTCCGCGTAAGAATACGCGTATGTGTACTCTATATTTCCGTCCCGCGTGTCATGCTGCAAAGTGCCAAACCGTTTGGTGTAGTTGAAGTTGGTAACGTATTCAGCCATTATCAGACCATACTCTGGCATGCATTTCGCTGGAAGAGTCACAACGATCCTTATCGCCTGGGAAGTTGCCTCTATTATAACCGTGCTTCTCATCGCCCGCCCATTGATTGAAAAGTTCGCGTCATATGCGATGTCTCCATCAGCAAGCAAAGTCTTGGAAACCGCCTTCCACTTGGACGTCGACATGTATTCTTCTAATTCCGCCATAATCTCCTCGGCGCTTGCAAGACTGACACCTGTCGCTTCATTGCTGGGTATCTCACTCATTATGTGATCAAAGTCAAATTCAGACATTGCTAACCTCCTTAAAGCGGCGAGCGATTTTAGTTTCGCGCGCTAGCGCCAGCTCATCATCGGCTACCGCCTCATGGCTGCCGCCTCATCGGCTGCCGCCTCATGGCTATCGCCTTATCGTCGGCTATCGCCTTATCCATTTCAGCTTTGCGCTTCATGATTGTTCTCATCACAGTTATTATAACATCTCAATTTCAAAAATGATATAGAATGAACTCGAAAAGACCTATCAAAAAACGCAAAAGTCAATTTGGGGAGGCAAAACGGTCTGTGTCTGAAGCTTGGGAGGGAGTCTTTGCGCCACATATTTGAATCTATGGAATATATTTTCCTAAAAGCGAGCGCCCCTGCAGTTGCCTAGACAACCGCAGGGGCAGGGAAAAGCTTAGCTCTTTGCGCTCTTTTTCTTTTTTGCCAGCTCTTCCGCCAAATCTTCGTGGTTTTTATAGATCCTCGTTCCCGCAAGCGATTCCGGAACCTCGTCCACATTTGCTATGTAGGCCTCAAGGACAGTCTTCTGGAGGATCTCATGGACATACTTGTATGTCCCGCCTTTCAGGAGCTGGCTTGTCACATGGCTGTTGCCGTAGACGTCCCAGATCAAGTCTGACAAAATCTCAACCATTCTTGCCTTGTCCTCGCCAGAGCTTGAGTTAAGCCTTTTCATGAAGCTTTCTACAATGGAAAGCTCAAATTCGTACTGGTCATTGCTGTTGCTGAACTTCACAAGCATCATCATGGAAAGGATGCCGAATACAGGATTTGAATCAACTTTCTCAAGCATCTGGAGATCCATTTCATCCATGATGGCGTCAGCGGCCAAATGCCAATGGATCACGTCAGCCAGGAACCGGTATCCGCTGCTGGCCGCCACAATTATGCCAGCCCTGCAGCCAAACATCATCCTGGTCAATCTCCAGATGGAATCCACTTTCGAGCTATCGGCTGCCGAGTCAATATCTCTCCAATAGTTCTTGAAAGACCTCTCAAGAACCGCTTCATTCATGATTCCGCCCTCGGCTGATATAGAGTCTATCGCCAGCTTCATGAACATCCTCTCAGCCATGTCAATGCCAACCTCAAAGGCGACATCAACGGATTCCAAGCTCTTGGAGTACAGATCCAAGTGCCGCCTCATCAGCTGCTTTATGATTTCACTCAAAATTTGGGAAACGCTCCCTGAGAAATGGTGCGTGATGCTGATAAGCATGTACGGGTTTGCCGCCAGCTGTTTCACGTACCTGTTATTGTCTTTCAGAGCCCTAACTGCCTCTATCATGTTTTGGTCGGTATACGCAAATTTTCTTATGCGTTCCAAAAGATCCATCTGCCTTTTTTCATCGAAAGGCTGGAGGATAACTGGCGCGAAAGCCACATTCCCTATTATGAGATTTCCATCCGCTTCCCCAGGCAAAGGTCTGCAAGTCATTATAACCTTGGCTCTTGGCAGTTTCAGCAAGACGTTCCACAATGCTTCCCTGAAATCAGGCCTCAGGGCATCGGGCACCTCGTCGTATCCGTCAATGAGAAGAATCAGCCTGTTGCCTTGGGACGCTTTCTGAAGCATCGGCATGTACTCTTCCGGGCTTGCCTGTACCCTGAACCCAGTTCCTGCGGTCAAGGCTTCCTCGATGGCAATCTTCAAGATGTCATCATTGGCGTTTGAAAAGCGGCGGCAGGCGAAATACACTGGAAGGCATGACTTGCCATATAACCCAAGCTTTTTGGCAAACTCAGATATGTTGTTGCAAGCGCTTCTCTCCACGTCCGGAGGCGTGCGCACAGTTTCCAGGTGAACGCTTGCCAGCGCAATGGCTTGCAAAAACGAAGACTTTCCCAAGGATGTTTGCGCCGTGATCATCCTGGCGGAGCTCCTGGCAACATGTTCCAGATCCATCTCTAGCCCGCTCAGGGTTTTGAATCCAGGCAAAACGTACATGTTTCCAAACAGGATCCCGTCATCCTCATCGCCGCTTGTCGACCTCAAGCTCACAAATTCATTGTCGCGCATTTGCCAGTACTTGTGCTGATTCCACAAGGCGTTTCTGTACTTTCCGTCAAATCCCGCTTGGAGGGACTTGTCCAGCGCGTCGTTAACCCAATCCGCCAAGCTCCTAGCGTAGTTGTCATGAGCGTAAAGGCCTGCGTACAATATTTTCAAGGAGCTGTCCCAGTCTTGAACTATTGACTTTAAAAAGCTTTCCTTTTCGGCTATGGTCATGTTAAACCCTGCGCCGCCTAGCGCAAAATCCAAAATCTCCTCGCGCAGGCCGAGATTTTCCTCAGTTTTCTTCAAAAGTATCAAAGCCATGTCTACGGAGATCACGGAGGAGAACCAGTGCGGAGCGTCTCCAGCCAAGCCAGTGGAAAAGATGCGAGTCAGCTGTTCGGAAACAGCCGTCATCACCACATTTGTTGCGTCTGGTATGACTCTCATGGCGCTTGACTCCAACACTTTCCTTCTAGCCCTCTGAGTTTCAGAAAGCGACATGAAATCCTCAGCGTCTATCGCCCTCTTCAAGCTTAAAAACGAGCACTTGTCCGTTTTGCCTTGCCTGAACGCCTCCATATTCGGCCAGCAATCCAGGCCCGGATAAGCCCTTTCGAAAATTTGATACAGCGCTGATTTCGGCGCGACAATCCTCATAAGCATGCATCCTTTCTTATCTAATTCGGTTCTAATGCTCTTGCGCTTCCAGAAACGCTCTGCCCTTTTCGCCCATGGCGCTACGCAAAAGCTCTTCCGCCCATTCCTTGTGGCTTTTATAGATCCTCGTTTCAGCAAGCGTCTTTGGGATATCCGCCACATTCAGCAAATAAGCCTCAAGCGCCGCCCTTTGGATAAGCTTGTGCAGATCCTTGTTTGACCCGGCTTCCAAGAGCTGGCTGGTCACATGGCTATTGCCGTAGACGTCAAAAATCAAGTCCGACAGGATCTCAACCATCTTTATCTTGTCCACGCCAGAGCTTGCGTCAAGCCTTTTGACAAAGTTCTGAACAACGGAAAGCTCAAATCCGAAGTAGTTGTTGTTGTCACTCATCTTCACAAGAACCATCATTGAAAGAACGGCAAATACAGGATCTGACTTGACTTCTTCAAGCTTTGTCAGATTCTGTGTGTCTTCGATGTAGTCAGCGGCCAAATGCCAATGAATCACGTCAGCCAAAAACCTGTACCCGTTGTTAGCCGCCACTATTATTCCAGCCCTGCAGCCAAACATCATCCTTGTCAATTTCCAGATCGCGTCAAGCTTGGCATCATCCGCATCCAAGTCAACCTTTCTCCAGTAGGCCTTGAAAGAGCTTTCCAGAAGGCTCTCTCTCATTGAGCCGCCCTCAGCTGATATGGCGTCAATCGCCAGGCTCATGAACATCTGCTTGGCCATTTGGGCGTCAACGCTCAAGTCGGCAGCGGTCAGGCTAGTGGAATACATGTCCATGTGGCGCATTATCAGTTGGCCCAATATTCCATCTAGAATCAAGGAAACGCTCCCTGCGTAATGGTGCGCGATGCTGATAAGCGCGTATGGGTTTGCCGCCAGTTCCTTCACGTACCTGTTAGTGTCTATAAGAATTCTTACTGCCTCAATCTTTCTTTTGTCTGTATACGTGTTCTCTCTTAAGCGATCCAAAAGATTGTCCTGCCTTTTCTTATCGAAAGGCTGAAGCGCAACCGGCGCAAAAGTCACGTTTCCTATGACAAGATTTCCATCAGCCCCTCCAGGCAAAGGCCTGCAAGTCATGATAACCTTGGCTTTGGGCAGCTTTATCAAGACAGCATCCAATGCCTTCCTGAAGTCAAGCCTAAGGTTCTCAGGCACCTCGTCGTATCCGTCAACAAGAAGAATCAGCCTGTTGCCCAGCGCCGCTTTTTTAAGCATAGGCATGTAGTCCTCAGACCTCGCCTCTGACTTCACTCCTGTTGAAAGAGCGAATGTATCTTCGATCGCGGTTTTTATAATGTCATCATCAGGGCTCTCAAATCGGCGGCAGGCGAAATAGACTGGAAGGTATGACTTGCGCCATACCCCAAGCTTATGGGCAAACTCTGATATGTTGCTGCATGCGCTTCTCTCCCCCTCCGGAGGCTTGCTCATCGTCTCCAAGTGGATGCTTGCCAGCGCTATGGCTTTCAAATACGAGGACTTTCCCAAGGAAGTTTGCGCTGTGATCATCCTGGCGGAGCTTGCAGCGATCCGATCCAGTTCCATTTCCTCGCCGTCTTGGGTTTTGAATCCAGGCAAAACATACATGTCTCCAAACAGCACATGTTCTTCTTTTGACTTCAAGCTTTTAAAATCATTGTCACGCGTTTCCCAGTATTTGTGCTGGTTCCATAAGGCGTTCCTGTATTCGGCGGCATATCCTGTTTTGAGGGATTCGTCTATAAGGCTTTCCACCCACTCTTCTATGCTTTTCACATATTTATCGTGAGCGTAAAGTCCAGCGTACAAGATTTTTAGCGCGTCATCCCATACATCCACTATCTTCTGGATAAAGACTTCCTTTTCCGCTTGGGTCATCTCAATCCCCGCGCCGCTTATGGCCAAATCCAAAAGCTCCCCGCGCAAAGCTAAGTTTGACTCTGTTTTCAGCAAAAGCAACAGTGACATGCCTGCAGAGTATTTAGTTGAGAACCAGTGCTGCTTCTTGTTTTCCAAACCCGTCGCAAAGATGCGAGGCAGCTCGTCTGAAACATCTTCTACTTTAATAACGCGTTCTAGAGGTATTCCCAAAACAATCTTGGCTTTTTTCACCAAGTCGTCAACTTTAGCTTTGAATGCAGGATTTGCAGCCGTTAGGTATTCCTGGGCAACCGCTTGCTTTATACTTGCAAACATGCTTCCTATCTTTCCTTGCCTATATTCCCTTAATTCTGCCCAGCATTCCAGATCTGGGTAAGCCTTTTCATAAATCTCATAAAGCGCAGATTTCGGCTCAACAATTCTCATGAGTCGCTTGTCCTCTCTTGAAATCGATTCAGTGCTAACAATCCCATAATTCCGCATGGCGCCGCCAAAGCCATGGCGAATGCTAGTAGCATATCCCAGGTGCCTCTCTCATTCCAGAACATATCATCCCACTGCAATTACTTTTGGGATCTGCTATTATTGTATCACTTTATATGCGTTCAAGCAATATCAGTTGATAATTCATTCTCTGCATGCCAAGATTAATAAGCCAAATGTTTACGCATTTTCAGAATCGTTTCGCCATAATGCCCGATATCTCGATATGGCTCGTGTGTCCCTGTTCAAACCAGACCAACACCAACTGTCGAAACATTGATAAATTTTGCAAAACTTAAGCGATAGCAAGTCGTTCCCGCCGAACCCTATGGATTTTTTCTTGAAAATGCTGTCTACTCAAATCATCCCGCGCAATACCGCTTTGGCGAATCCCGCCAAAGCCATGACAGCATGGCCTTTGCAAAACAAAGGCGCATGGGAAAAATCCTCCCATGCGCCTTTTGACTCAATTTGGAAATATGCTTTCAGTCTTGCGTTTCAATGCATATAGCACCCTCTCAACTCTGCTGCCTTCGACCTAAGGGCATGCCCCATTGCAGGGCATGCCCTTCTCTTGTATTTTCCCAAGCGAGTTCTTGGATCATATCCCAAAATGCCTAAAGTGGCGCGATGCTTTAACGCGTGACTTTCACAAGCCATCCTAAGCTTCTCCGAACCGCTCCTTTATCTTTGTCAATATGTATTGTTTGCTTTTGTGTTTTGCGCACTTTTCAAACCTCGCCCTAAATTCGCGTTCTCCGCAGAACGGGATCAGCATTTCTATGAAGCTAGCCTCATCATCGCCGAAATAGTCAAACGTGCAGGTTTCCAAAATGTCAAGAACCAGATCCAGGATCTTTCCTTTGTCCGCGTCGTTGTCATCCAGGACTTCTATAACGGTTTCGATGTTTTCTATAGCTTCGCTCGCAAGCTCGAAAAGCTCTTCTTTCTCATACAAGTAAATCAGGTAAAACGTTTCCTTCAAAACCATGGCCGATATCGTGACAGTGTTCAAGAGCTCGTACATGCTGGTCTTCGTGAGGAGAGACTTCATGCAGTCCACCATTGGCCTTGCGCTTTCATAGTTGTAGTTCTCGTAGCGGCACTCAGACTTTGTTGCCTTCATGAACGCCTTGGCGTTCTCTGCCAAGCTTTCCTTTTTTGAGTGCTTCATGATGATTCCCTCGCAGACGCTCTGGTGCTTCGAGGCAAACTCCATCACTATAGCCACAAGGGTTGGCTTAGGCAAATTGGAGACAATCTCTTCAACATCATCCATCCTCTTGCTCATTTGAGCCTCCTCGCATATGCTGACGGCGTCAGCATTTGGGGCATGTTCCAAAGCCTTATGCTCCCGCCAAGGCTGATTCCCCGCCTTGGCAAGCGCAGCCCCGCAGGGGGCGCGCTTGTCTGCCTAAATTATACATCAAATTTCAAAAAACGCAAGCTTTCGCGACTATTCGCGATTATTTTTATTGTGTGTCGGCGCACGGATATGCTCTTAAAAGCCAGTCGCGCCGCTAACGAATAAGATCATATAAAAACAAGAATCGAGCTTTTTTTCTTGTTCCGAAAAACGCATTAAATGCCTAAATTCATTCATGACACCAAACGCCGGATGGAGTAAAATATACTCGTGCCTATATGGGCATAGGAGGCGCTCACATGAAAACAGACTGGTTTACGCATGACAGGTTCGGCATGTTCATACACTGGGGGCTTTACGCCATTCCTGCCAGAGGGGAATGGGTCAGAAGCATCGAGAGGATCTCTGTCGAGGATTACCAGAAGTACTTCGACAGCTTCAACCCCCAGAATTACAACCCAAAGGAATGGGCCAAGCTGGCCAAGGAAGCCGGAATGAAGTACGCGGTGCTCACCGCCAAGCACCACGACGGGTTCTGCCTTTTTGACAGCGCCTACACTGATTACAAGTCCACAAACACCCAGTGCGGGCGGGACTTGGTGCGCGAGTTTTTGGACGCGTTCCGGGATGAGGGCTTGAAGGTAGGCTTGTACTATAGCCTGCTAGACTGGCATCACCCGGATTACCCCCATTACGGGGACAAGATCCATCCCATGAGGGACAATGAAGCCTTCAAAGACGTCACCCATGACTTTCCGAATTACCTCAAGTACCTGCACTCCCAGGTTGAAGAGCTGTGCACATCCTATGGAAAGCTCGACATCCTCTGGTTCGACTTCTCCTATGACAACTTGCATGGAGAAGCCTGGGAGGCCACAAAACTGGTGCGCATGGTCAGAGGGCTCCAGCCTGGCATACTGATCGACAACAGGCTTGAAGTAAGCGGAGAGGGCTATGGATCCATAGCGAAGAAAGTCCCCCTGGAGTACGCTGGGGATTTCGCGAGCCCTGAGCAGATAATACCCCATGAAGGCCTGGTTGGCGAAGACGGCCTTCCCATCAATTGGGAAGCTTGCATCACAATGAACAACAGCTGGGGGTTCGCGCAGAAGGACACCAACTTCAAGCCAGCGCCGATGCTGATCAAAAAGCTTGTTGAATGCGTTTCAAAAGGCGGAAACCTTCTCCTAAACGTTGGCCCTGACGCCAATGGCCGCATTCCTGAAGAGTCAATAAAAATTCTCAAAGACATCGGAGCGTGGATTTCACGAAACGGCAAGTCCATCTACGGTTGCGGCAGATCCGGCCTTCCTAAGCCTGATTCAGGCAGGATCACCAGAAACGGAGAAAAGCTCTATTATCACATCTACGAAAGCCAAGTAGGGCCGATCCAGCTTGAAGGGCTGAAAAAAGATGATATTAAGTCCATGCGCCTGATTTCTACAGGCTCAGAGCTGGATCTCTCTGACAGCTGGGTTCTGTGGAGCTATCCTGGCATCCCCTTTGTCTCTTTCGGAGATTCCCCGCTCCTGCCAGATCCAGTTGACACAGTGGTCGAAGTGGAGCTAAAGCAGTGATGACCTTTGAGGTCGGAGAAGGAAAACAGTTCTCAAATATTCAAGACGCCTTAGACGCAAGCCGCTCACTCTCTGGAGATCGAGAGATCGCTGTCTTCCCGGGCGTATACAGCATTTCCCCCATTTGCCTGACCAAAAAGGACAAAGGCCTAAAACTCGCGGCCTACGGCTGTGTTTTGCTTTCAGGCGGGGTTTCCTCAAAGCTTTCAAAGAGCGAGAATGGCCTCTTTTCAGCCCCAGCAAATTCAGATGTCAGGCTTCTAGCTGTAAATGGCTCTTTGCGTCCACGATCTCGCTATCCGGAACAAGGCTTCATAAATCATCTGCAGGAATTCAGATCCAACTGGCTAAGCACATCCCAGGGCGGCTGGGACAAAGGGCCGACCAAAGAAGAGCTTGAAGAGATCAGGCTTGATCCAAAAGCCTTTCCTCCCGATTTCGACTTTTCCAACACTGAAATATGTGTCAGGCATAGGTGGGATGCAAGCCTTGCAAAAATCTCCGTCTCTGGCTTTCTAGCCAAAACCGCAGAACCTTTGGCCTGCCCCGCAGGGGCTTTTGGAGTGGCGCAGTGCGCTATCTTCAACTCAAAGTCCATGCCCAAAGGTTCTTGGCGTTTGGAGAATGGACAGGTCTTTGTAAAGCCCTATGATCTCGAAAGCCTCGAAGGGGCAAGCATTCAGTTCCCCGCTCTTGATAGCCTGATAAGCTTTGAGCCTGGCGCTTCGGACATTTCGATTTCCGGCTTTTCCTTTGAAATGTGCGGTGCGCCACTTGTAAATGAGCTCTTTGGAGCGGGAGGCGTCTCAGGCGCCATCTCTAGCGAATCTGGAATAACAAACTGCTCTTTCGAAAACCTTTCATTCAAAAATTTGGCTGGCTGGGCCATAAAGCTAAAAGGCGACAACAAAGACGTCAAAGTCCAGGGCTGCCATATCGAAGGCGCTGGCGCTGGCGGAATCCTGCTGGAATCCCAAGGCTCCTGCAGCATTCAAGGCAATACGATTCAAAACATCGGCCTGATCAACATCTCCGCTGTTGGCATCATGGCCTCCAACTGCTTGATCTCAGGCAACACCCTGAAAGAGCTCCCTTACTCCGGAATAGTTGCCACGGGCAAGTCAACAGTCACGTCAAATACAGTGATTCGAGCCATGCAAATCTTAAATGACGGGGCTGGCGTCTATGCCACCTTTGGAAACGACGGCTTGGTGAAAGACAACACTGTCATGTTTATTTCAGCTAATTCATCCAGAGAGCAACGGCACGGCTTATACCTGGACGAGAAATGCAGCGGCTGGACTGTAGAGGGAAACAGGGTCTCTGACTGCGATTCCGCCATCCTCTGCCATATGTCAGAGGGAAACGCGATAAGAGGCAATTGGTTTTCAGGCAAAACCCCCATTTCCATCTCATTTCCCAGATGCGTTGGCTACGAGGTCACCGGAAACCATTTTAGCGCACCAATGCTTTGCATTGAATGCCCTAGACACGCCATCTCCCTTTGGAAAGAGAACGATCTGTCCTTGGACAAGCCCCCAGTCTGGGTGGAGCTCGATGATTACGCAAGAAAACCCGGAGTAGAATTTAGGGTAGACAAAATATAAAGCAAAAAATAAACAAAAATAAGCAAAAAAATCAAAAATCAAAAAAGTCAAAAAACATAATAAGGCAAAGGCCCAGAGCGGAGCTCTGGGCCTTTGCCTTATTCATTTTATTATTATTATTATTATTATTATTATTATTATTATTATTATTAT
>JAISWZ010000266.1 GCA_031270945.1 Clostridiales bacterium
GAGCCCTATCTTCCATTCCGGGTGGCATGCATGAATATACGCAGCTTTCAAAGCCAAAACAGCAGACTTGCCAGAGCCTGAAAGACCGCGAATGCGTTGCACACCTTCTATCGTTTCCATTGCAGCTCTGATCTGGCTATGATCAAGTATGAAAACTGACTTTTTTTCCAATTCAGCGCAAAGCTCTCCTCTAGAACCTGGTATCAATGGCTTTCTCGCAATCATCTGCACAGGTTTTCCAATAGTTCGAACCGCTTTGCTTATCTCGTCATACAGCTCTGGCCTATCAAAAGCTATGTTTGCTAGCGTTGTTCCTAACGTTTGTTCATTGCAAATAAGATAGCCTTCTTCAACCAGCAAGTCTTTTTCAGCGTTAGGCGAGAACGTAACAATGTTAATGTCAACCATAAGCTTACGCTTCTTTAATAGTTTTGCAAAACTTTTGAGATTCCACTCAATCACATGGTAAACGTCCTCTTGCTTTTCGACGTAATCTTGAGGAATAGTTTCTTTCTCAATCAAGTTGAAAGCAACTAAGCCTTTTTCAGGCGAGATCAACAAGCAATCAATTTGACTTGATTCCACTAAACCCAAAGGATAAATAAAAGGATATCCAACATATAAATAACCAGAAATCTCTTCTTGCCCAAGAAAAAAGCCTATTAACTTCTGGCAAGCTATTGGCTTGTCAGTATACCCATTAACAACACTAATCATAACTATCTCCTTTCATCTAAAAAATCAATTATTGGAGTCCGCAACGTTAAGATATCTGCTAAGAGACAGGAAAGCCATGCTTACATTGCTTTCCTGTCAAGCCAGTCTCTTAGAAAACGCTTCTGCTCTTCATCCAAATCTATCTTTCCTTGCTTTATCAACTCCAACGCCTCTTCTAAAACTCTTTTCGGATCTACTTCATCCTCTTCATCCTCATCCTCATCTTCTTCTTCCTCATCTTCATCATCCCAACCTTCATCCTCATCTTCATCTTCTTCCCCAATGTTCGAATAGTATTCGCGATTACCCATTATATACCAATTTTCAGTACTATTATTAAACCATGATTTCAACAGACGAAATTGTTCAAGATTCAACTCCACCTTGCCTTCCATAATCATTTCCAATGTTTGTCCTACCATTGCTTGAAGGAAAAAAATATCGGAAGCTAACGGAAATTCTCTGTGTTCTCTAAAAGCCATACGCAAGCCGCTCAGTTGTTCCTTTTTTGGGTAAACGAAATCAAACTTGAAGTCTTTGCTCTTGGCCCTTTCGTATTCCTCGACAAGCAAATCCATGTCTTTTCCTGCACCGACAACGCGAACCCATGTCTTGCTTCGGGTCATGGCTGAATATAGCTGGTTTCTGATCAATGTCATCTCATATTTCGAATGCCAGGAAGTATTAGCGTCAATGACGTAAACCATTGCCGCTTCATGTGACCTTGCTTGGTATAGGTTGCAAATGGCAATCGATTCTCCGTTCCAGAATTTGTATTGAGGCGTGTCTTTGCCGACTACGTGGCATTTTATCATTTCTTTGTCCAACTTATTTTTTATTGCACTAATGCTCGCGAAAAACGATAGCACCTCAGGAACTATAATCAAAATGTCCTGGGCTCGCAGTTCGTCATCTGCCAAGTTTTTCTTTACCTCTTCGACTACCCAGTTGTCAAGCGATTCCTTGGATTTGAACGACCTGAAAACTATCTGGTCATCAATGTCTGGCTGCTTAGGTATTGCCGGGCGTCTCCCGATAACAACCCTCTCTCCATAGTCCAAGCGTCCATCAAGGAGTTCATAGCCCAAATCGTTCCATATCTGGATATTATCAAACATTTGCGTCAAGCTGACCTCTCCAAGCGGGGGTTCGCGATATATCCCAAAAGCCAATGCATGCGCAGCCGACAGTATAACTGGAGGTCTTTCATAGCATCCATCCAGCACTATTCTCGCAACCCGTTCGTAACCGACGCTTAGGTAGAGGCTAATAGCAGGCATGCCGTTATCGCCATTGCTAAAGTATGTTTCGGGCGGCTGCACTGATTGTGTTCGAAAATTTTGCAATTCGTCATAAGTGAACACGAGTCTCTTGGGACTTTTAAGCATTACATAGCACATGCGCAAAAAATGGGCAGGAAAGTCATGAGCTTCATCTACAAGCATTACGTCAAAAATTTCCTTGCTTTTATTATTATAATCCAGGATCGCCCTTTCGCAAGCGTCCCCGAATGGATCAAACCATCCTAGCTCTCTCTTAGCATCCGTATATTCATAATGCACCAGGTGATTAATAGAAGTAAAGATGCTATACATTCCCTCATCTTCATTTTTGCCTTTTGCGGCACCCCACGCTTGGCAAACCTTTATATTCTCCCAATTTACATTCCGGCCAGTTTGATCGTTGTAAAAATACTCGATTGCGGTTAGATAATCGCTTCTTGCTGAACGCGTACTGAATGTTACCCCTATTTTCCAATCAGGATGGCAGGCGTGAATATATGCCGCTTTCAAAGCCAATACTGTAGACTTGCCAGAGCCCGAAAGGCCTCGCATGCACTGCACCCCTTCAACCGTTTCCGTCACTGCCCTGATCTGGTTCTGGTCAAGAACCAGCGCATGCGATTTTTCCAAGTTTGCGCAATACGCCCCTTTAGAGTCTAGTTTCAAGGTCTTTCTTTCAGCGATTGTTTGTCTGGGCTTTTCAATCGTACGGATCATCAAACTCAACTGATCATATAGCTCCGGTCTGTTTAACTTAATTGAAGATAGTGTCATACCCAATGTTTCTTCATTGCAAAGAGGATAGTCTTCTTCGGTAGGCAAATCATTTTTGACATTTGGAGCGAATGTAACAATGTTAATGTCAATCAGAAGCTGATGATTCTTGAAGAATTCGCCAATGCTCTTTAGTCTTCTCTCGATAAAGTAATAAGTTTCCTCTTGCTTTGCGCTAAAATCTGGAGAAACATACTCTTCTTCTAGCAAGCCAAAAGCAACCAAGCCCTTTTCGGGCGAAATCAAGAGACAGTCAATCCTGTTTGTTTTTATCAAGTCTGTTGGATAAATGAAGGGATACCCATAATACAAGTGGCCAGTAATCTCTT
>JAISWZ010000267.1 GCA_031270945.1 Clostridiales bacterium
GCCCTTTGCAGCGTGATAATTTTTTTCATGATTGAGCCATGCCGGTTCCTGTACTATGACGAGGGAATCCTGCACTACATTGATGACTGGAGAACCGAGCCGCTGGATGTCATTGACGCCAGCTTGCTTGAGACTGAGCAAGCTGAGCGCATAAGGGTATTGCTCTTGACGAAAGAGCCGAAGCCTTTGCACTTTGATGTTCAAGAGGAGCAGGCGGTCTTTTTTGACAGGATGGGCCAAGTGAGAAACTCTGGGTTTTAAGGGCAAGCGGGGCAAAAAAGCCCCGCTTGTTTTTGGCTTTTGGGTTTTAAATATAAAACTTCCAAAACTCCCAACAAAAAAACATGGGCGCATGCGCCCATGTTTTTTCTTACCCTTTCAGTCCGCTTGTTGCGACTCCCTGAACAAAGTACTTCTGCAGGGAAAGGAATATGACCAGCACAGGAAGAAGGGCTACAACAGAAGCCGCCATAATCAGCCCGTATTCGCTTGAGTACTGGGAAATGAACATCCTAAGGCCTATCTGGACAGTCTTGAGCTCGGTCTTGGTCAGGTAGATCATGGGGCCCAAGAAGTCGTTCCAGGTGTTGACAAATGTGAATATTACTAATGTGGATATGGCTGGCTTTGAAAGAGGGAGCATGATCTGGGCGTATATCCCGTATTCGCTCAACCCGTCAATCCTAGCTGCCTCACATAGCTCATCGGGTATGCTTTGGTAGAACTGCCGCATCAGGAAAACTCCGAAAGCGGAAAACGCCTGAAGGCAGATGATGGCCAAGTGGGTGTTGTTCAAGCCCATATGGCGCATGATAATGAACTGCGGGACCATGTACGCTTGCCAGGGGACGGCTATTGTCAAGACATAGCCAAGGAACAGCGCGTCTCTTCCCTTGAACTGGAGCTTGGCGAAAGCGTAGGCGGCAAAGGAAGAAGTCAAAACCTGCAGGATTGTAACTATGACCGTAAGCTTTGCCGTGTTGTAGATGAACGTGCCCAGCGGAATCTTTGTCCAGATGTCGGAATAGTTCATCCAGCGCGGATTCTCTGGGATCCATTGCATGGGAAAGGAAAATACGTCCTTGTTAAGCTTCAGGGAAGACGAGATCATCCAGATGAACGGGATTATCATGCTTGCCGCGATCAGGATCAGCAGGGTGTATATGGCGACCTTGCCTACGGTTTTTAGCGCCATCGTTCCCACCTACCCTTCAAGCTTGCGCCCGCCAGCGAATTGAACCAGCGTCACGCAAAGCACAATAAGGAACAGCACCATTGATATGGCGCTGGCGTACCCGAACTCCAGAGCGCGAAAAGCGGTGTTGTAGATTTGGTAAACCAAGACCCTGGTTGCGTCATTGAGCTGGTTGTCGCCTCCTGCGAACAGGTTTATGAAGACGTCATAAACCTTGAAGGAGGATATGACAAGCATTATAAGCACAAAGAAGGATGTGGGGGCCAGCTGGGGTATTGTCACGTGAAAGAACCTCTGGCGTCCGCTTGCGCCGTCTAGCGCGGCCGCTTCATACAGCTCAGGGTTGACCCCTTGAAGCCCTGCCAGGTATATGACCATGTAGTAGCCCATGTTCTTCCAAACGCTGAATATGACCGCTGTTGGCAATGCCCAATCCTTTGACGCGCTCCAGCCTGGGAGCTTGCTGTAGGGTATTCCTGTGATGGCGTTTAGCAATCCGTTCACAGGCCCTTTGGTCGGGCTGAAAATGAAGTTCCAGACAGCCGCGACCGCCACGAGTGACGCTACGTATGGGAAAAACGAAACTGTCCTGAAAAAGTTCCTCCCTCTTATCTTCTGGTTGAGAAGAACCGCCAAAAGCAGGGAGCACACCAGCGTAGCAGGCACCACCCCCGCTGTGTAGGCGACAGTGTTCCACAAAGCCCGCTTGAACGTGGAGTCCTTTAGTAGTCTGGCGAAGTTGTCCAAGCCGGCGAATTGCATAGGATTCGCCCCGTCCCACTTCATGAAGGAAAGCCCAAGCGCGAACACGAGGGGAACCAGCGTAAACACTGCGAACCCTATGAAGTTGGGAGCGATGAAAGTGTAGGCGATAAGGGTTTTTCGCTTGTTGCCCTTCATTTCAATCTCCCGCCTTTAGGCTTGCGGACGCAAGCCAATATATAATAATTACTGAAAAGCGATATAAGATCATGAAAAACAATAAAAAATAAATAAAAGTTATAAAAGAAGAAAAAATATCATAAAAGCAAAAAATCTTAAAACACAAAAACCAAAAACCCAAAAACAAAAACCGGGATGGGGCGCGGCCCCATCCCGTCTGGAAACCTTATTATTTGGCCAAAATTTCAGCGATCCTGGTGTTCATGCTTGCAAGAGCCTCATCTATGCTCTTGTTGTAGGTCATGATTGAGTCATGCTCTTCGTTGAGAACTGTCTCGATCTCGGAGCTCTTGTCGTGCATGGGCATTTCAAGGTAGGTCTTTGTGACAAACAGCGCGTCTTTGCTGTTCTGGTCTTGCGGGAAGCCTGGGATTGCGGAGATCGAAGCTATGACATCATCGTTTTTGATAGCTGGGATTGTGCCGGTGTCAGCGATGACTGAAGCGCCGTCTGGGCCTGTTACGAACTTGAGGAAATCAAGAGCCGCGTCCTTCACGCCTGAGCTGCTGTTGACAGCCAAGCTTGTGATTGTTCCAAGAGTTGTTCCAGCAGGAACTCCATCAGGATGCGGATACTTTACAATGCCCCAGTTCTTGCTAAGAGATTCGCCGCTTTCAACTTTCTGGATCTGGGTTGCGATGAACCAGGAGCCCATGTTCATCATCGCTACTTGGTTGTTGTAGAAAACGCCGCTGTAATGGGTGCTGGCGGTCTTGAGAGACGCGTAGTCCATGCAGATTCCGTCGTCTTGCTGCTTGAGTATTGTCTCATAATACGGCTTCAGGAAGTCGTAAGTTCCGTCTACTATGGTGTTCTTGCCGTCAAGGATTCCGAACAGCTGGACATCGCTTCTCCAGGTGTGGTAGTGGTTGCCGTAGATCTTGTCGGGGCCGTCGCCGGAGGTGAGCTGCCTTGCAAGAGCGTCGTACTGGGAGATGGACATGTCGTTTGACGGATACGCTACGCCTGCGGCATCAAAAAGATCCTTGTTGTAGAAGACAATCCAGAAATCGCTTCTGAAAGGAAGGGCATAAAGGGCGCCATTCACTTTGATCTGGTCTGTTGTTCCGCCATAGAGCGCTGTGTCGATAGAGGCTGTTTTGATATAGCTGTCCAATGGCTCAAGGAAGTTCTGCTTTACAAGGTTTGAATATCCGGGAATGTCCTTTATTGTGAGAACGTCCAGATCAGATCCGCCAGCCAGCTGGGTTTGAAGCAGGGTCTGGTAATCAGCTGATCCAAGGTCAGTTGTCTCTATTGTGACGTCTGGCCTAATTTTCTTGTACGCGTCAATGAGAGGCTGATAGTACGCTGTTGCGTCCCAGTCCCAAAGAGCCCATTTTACTACTGTAGCGGGAGTTTCGGTTGCTGGCGCTTCGGTAGCGGGAGCTTCGGTCTTTGCTGGAGCTGCTGGCGCTTGGGTGTCGGCTGCGGCTGGTGCCGCTGGCGGCTGTGTTGCTTGCGATGCTGGCGCGGCGCCTGACGCGCAAGCGGACAGCGCCCAAAGGACTGCTGCTAAAGCAATGATAAGCGAGAGGATCTTTTTCGATTTCATTCAAATGCCTCCTAGATTTTTTTAGATCAGGAGCGTCCAGTTCGGAGGGAAAGGGAGAGCCCTCCGCGCCCGCTGGACGGCCGGATCCTTGATATTGCTGGCGTGAATAGTCTTTTTAGAGCATGCGCGCGAGACTTTTCTCACGTTTTTTTGATAACCAGGGGGATGCTCTAAATAAAAAAATCTGTGTTATTTAAAGAGGAATTGCATAGTTACATTTTAAACCCCTTAACGGATAATGCAAGGCAAAATCTAATTCAGTATATGCAAAATTTCAATTAGATAAAGCTGGAGAGCCCGAAACATGTGATTTTTGCATGCGAATATGTAAAATCTTAAGATCAGCTTGCTTTCGCCTTGTGAATTTGGTATACTTATTAGTTATAGAGGGCTTGCCCTATTGTCTATACTGACGAGCGCTCAAATGTGGAGTTTTCTTTTTGCTGCCCGCTTTGGTGCATATCCTAAAAATTGATTTATGGTTTTTCTCGGAATTGCGAGGTATGCGAGTCGGGCCGCTCTCGACTACGAGAAGAAAATTCTAAATCGTTTTAAGGGGTTTTGGGGGTGGTCTGGGTTTTGCTGGATTTGCTCATGGCAGCGATAAAATCGAGTGTCTTTTATCGCATTGCTAGCCTCAGGCTTGAGAACAAAAAATCTGCCAAGCATCATTTGTTGACATCGAGATTCAAATAGATATATTCTATTAGTGTATCGGAGCGGCGCGCCTTCTCGCCATGCACAAAGTGCCCAATCAACGCGCTGGGTCAAGGGCTTGCGTTGGCAAGTTTTTTATAGAAAAACCCAAAGGGGGACAGGGGCTTTGCGAACCGTGAAGGGGCAAGTCACGCTAATGATGCTTGCGTATAGCATGACAGTCGCGGCAGTGGTGCTTGCCATCTCTTTCTACCTGATGTCCGTTTTCCAAAAGAAGACCGTTGTGCAGTCCACAGAGTTCAACCTGCAACTGGTGGCCGGGATGCTAGGCCAAGACGTAGCTGAATTGTCTGCCTTGGCTGTTTGGTGCGGCACGAACTCGCAGGTGACAGACTACTTTTTGTGCAAAGGGAATCCGAAGAGCTACAGCCTGGTGGCATTCGAAAGAGTGCGGGAGGAATTTTTCAACAACAGGGCAGGAGACTACCTGCAGAGGCTGATAGTAGTTGACAATACAGAGAGCAGGCTTTTGCAGACAGGAAACGTGCCGACTTCAAGCGAGCCTTTGACAGAGTACACAGTAGGAAAGGTTGTGGAGGAAGGGTACCATGGATGGGACAGGATAACTCTTAGCCCGTATTACACCCAGTTCTCCTCGCAAGTGATGACATATTCAGCGCCAGTGTACCACCCGGTTGACAGGACTCATATTGGGATGGTTTACTTGGCGGTTGAGACGAGCGTTATAACAGACAAGCTCAAGGGCTACTCCATACCAGACGGGCCCATGCCTTGCATCTGGTTTGAAGGCACAAAATACAAGCTTGAAGGCGGCAAGTTTATCATAGACGAGGGCTTTGAGGAGATCATTGGCATAGAGTCCGGCGAGGCCATAAGCCCAAGCACGGTTGTTGAGCGGGTGAAGGCTGACGGGAAGATGATCACAAGGGTCAAGATGCGGATCAGAAACGGAATGCACATATCCCAGGACATTCCAAACGCCGGCTTCATGCCTGACGCAGGGAACTGGGGCGCGCTGATGTTCGCGGCTCTTCTTCTCATATTCGCCGTGGCCTGGTTTGTGGCCTACATGCTGGACAAGGATGTTTCAAAGCCTGTAGCATTGCTCAAGAAAAAGGTTGACGAGCTGGCGAAAGGAGATTTCTCCCAGGACTTGTCCCTTGAGACAAACAATGAGCTAGGCGAGGTTGGCCGGGGGGTGAACCGGCTGGCCAAGGAAGTGGTAGTGCTGATGGAGAGCCGGATCCAAGACGAAAAGAACAAAAAGGATCTGGAGTACCGGATGCTGCAGAGCCAAGTGAACCCGCACTTTTTGTACAACACGCTAAATTCCATCAAGTGGATGGCGACGATACAAAACGCCTCGGGAATAGCTGAGATGGCGACAGCCTTGTCAAGGCTTCTTCGAACCATTTCTAAGGATCCCAGAAGGGAGGTGCCCTTGAAGGAAAACCTTGATCTCTTGGAAGACTACATGGTTATACAGAAGTACAGGTATGGAGGGGCCATCAAGGTAAAGTACAGCATCGAAGACGAAGCGCTTCTAAAAGTCATGACCCCTCTTTTCATGCTTCAGCCTTTGGCTGAAAACGCCATCTTTCATGGCATAGAGCCCAAGGGGGCAGGGCAGATAGAAATATCGGCGAAGCGGGAAGGGCCCTACGCTTTGATCTCTGTCACTGACGACGGGGTAGGCATGAGCCAGGAGACTATAGAAAAGGTTTTGCGCGGCAAGGAAGAAGACGGAAAGATCCGGATAGTAGGGATCAGAAACCTGGATCAAAGAATCAAGAACTCTTGCGGGGAAGGCTGCGGACTGGAGATAGAAAGCGAGGAAGGGCAGTACACCAGGATAACCGCGAGACTTCCAGCAGGAAAGGAGGCTTGTGGTGATTAAGCTTCTTATCGCTGATGATGAGCCTCTGGTATGCGTAGGCTTGACATCAATGCTCAAATGGGAGGAATACGGGATCGAGATAGTCGGCACAGCCAGAAACGGCCAGCAGGCGCTGGAGATGATTGAGAGGCTGACGCCTGACATAGTTGTCTCGGACATTAAGATGCCGCTTAAGACAGGGCTTGAGCTGGCGGAGGAATGCAAGGCTAGGTGGGGCGACGCCCCGCTGTTCATCTTTCTTACCATCTACGAGGATTTTGACATGGTAAAAAAGGCCTTGCACGTCCAGGCGGTTGACTACCTGATAAAGCTCGAGCTTACGGCAGAGTCCCTGGCTGAGTCGGTTAAGAAGGCAGTTGAAGAGCTGAAGAAGCTCAAGCGCCGCCCTCCCGACTCATCCAGAAAGTCCAGCATGCAGTCGTTGCAGGACAAGTTTTTCATGAGGCTCTACAACAACCTGTTCGAGGGCGAAGAGCAGTTCAAGAAGCAGGTGCAAGAGCTGGCCCTTGAGTTCAAGGCGGAATCGTACGTTGCCGCAACCTGCGAAATCGAGGACTTTGGGCGCGAGATAGGCACAGACAAGCTTCTGGTGCTATATGACAGCGCAGTGCAAATGATTAAGGAATCCATGGGCAGATCCTGCGAATGCTATACCACCCAGCTGGACATGAGGCACTTTTCCATCGCCATGGGCATGCCAGCCGAGGGAAGCACAAAGGAGCTGGCCCATGCCTTGAAGAAGGCCTCTCACATGGTCAGCAACTACTTTTCGGTAAAGCTTCGCATAGCCCTGGGCAAGCGGGTCTTTGACGCCCGCGACTTGGATGAGAGCTACAGGTGCGCAAGGCAGCTCTTTTTCAAAGCCTCAAGCGCAGGCCAGGACTTTTCCATCTGGACTGAGGAGCTTTCGGAAAAGCCCAACTTTGACATGGCAGAGTACAAGGCGCCAATCAAGAAATCCATCGAAGAGTTTGACTCGAGAGCCTTTCACGAGGTGCTGACAAAGATCATCACAGTCTTCTCGGAAAAGCAGGACTCCTGGCTAGAGTGCATGGACGCCGCCTCAAGCGTTCTCTACCTGGTCATATCCCTGATCCCGGACGGAGAGCAGACCGTAATGGGCATATTTGAAAGCGAGCCTGAGGGCTATAGATCCCTCTACAAGCTTAACGGGCTTGTCCCGATACTGGGCTGGCTTGAGAAGATAAGGGATGGCTGCTGCGAAATATTGAACCAGCAAAGAAAGAACTACAAGTCAAAGGTTGTAAGGGAAGTCCAGGCCTATATCAGGAAGAATCTGAGCAAGCGCCTAACCCTCAACGACATAGCGGCAGTCTTCAACTTCTCTCCCGGATACCTCTCCCAGCTTTTCTCCAAGTACGCGGAGACTGGCTTTGTCGATTTTGTCACAATGGCCAGGATAGAAGCCGCCAGGGAAATGCTGGCGAACTCCGACGCCAAGGTTTTTGAGATAGCCGAAAAGCTGGGCTTTGGAAACGCCTTGTACTTTTCCAAGGTGTTCAAGAAGATGACAGGGCTATCCCCAAGAGAGTTCCAGGGAAAGCTTAAAGAGCAGAGAGCGTAGAAGGGCAGAGAGCGTAAAAGGGCAGGGTTCGTAAAAGGGCAGAGAGCGTAAAAGGGCAGGGTTCGTAAAAGGGCAGGGCAAGGCGAAAAATAAACAAAAAATAAAAATTTAAAAACCAAAATCTAAAAAAACAAAAAACAAAAAACCAACCCCAAAGCCCAAGGCTTGCGCCTTGGGCTTTGCTGGCGCGAGCGCCAGCAAAGCCCGATAGGATCTTTTTTTACTGAAGCGCATGACAACATATAATGTTATCTATACTGTAATATAACCCAAGTACCCCACGCGAAAAGCCCTGGACATCCAGGGCTTTTTATTTTTATAATTTTTGTCTCTTCCTCTGTCTCTGCCTCTGTCTGCCTTTTTCTCACTTTCCCTATCAATCCCGGCCCTATCAAGCCCCCAAAAACTCCTGCTTCTCGCCTCTAAGCTTAAAGGTGCTGATTGCTCCCCTGAAGACTTCCGACTGGCTGGCCAGCTCTTGGGAAGCGGCCGCTGATTCTTCGCTTAGGGCAGTGTTGGTCTGGGCAACTGAAGAGATCTCAGTAATTTCTGTCCTGGCGTCAAGCACAATAGAAGCCTGGCGGCTGGAAGTCTCGCTTATGGAGCTGATTAGCGCTGTTATCTCGCTGATCTGGGCAACTATGCCGTCCATGGATTGGGCGGTGGCTTTCGCGATATTTGTGCCGTCCGAGGCCTTCTGGGTGGAGATGGCTATGAGCTTTGCGGTTTCCATTACGCTTTCTTGGCTTCTTGCGGCCAGGTTCCTGACTTCCTCTGCCACAACGGCAAAGCCCTTGCCGTTTTCTCCGGCTCTGGCGGCTTCCACTGTGGCGTTTAGCGCCAGGAGGTTTGTCTGGAACGCTATATCCTCAATAATTTTTATGATCTTGGAGATGTCTGACGAAGCCGTGTTTATCTCGTTCATGGCGCTAAGCATCTGGTTCATCTGGTCATTTCCGGTGTGCAGGCTCTCGGATATCTTTGACGAGCGAAGCTTTGCGTCTTGGGCCAAAGCGGCGTTTTGCGCCGAAGTTTGGCTGATCTCCGAGATCCGGAATCCCAGCTCCTCTACTGATTGGGACTGAATGGTTGCTCCGTTGGCCAGGTTGGTGCTGGACTCTGACATTCGCCTTGCGCTTTCCGCTATCTGGCTGGATCCTTCGTTTATGCCGGATATGACTTCATTGTACTTGTCCAGAATGTTAAACAAGGCGATCTGGATCTTGTGAAAGTCCCCGATGTAGCGGCCTGTCACGTCCTGGCTCAGGTCATCGTCTGCCATGGAGTCCAGAACCTTTGATATGCCGTTTACGCAGGAGGATACCGCCGCTGAGGCGACATTCAGGGATCTTTGGATAAGCGCGAAATCGCCCTTGAAATCTCCTTCGACCTTTGCGCTGAGATCTCCTTTTGCCATTCTTTCAAGGGCGTTTGCGGTCTTGGATATGGGCGCTTCGACAGCCGCAAGCAGGTTATTCAAGCCTTCGATAATGTCCCGCCAGTCTCCTTCGGCTTCGTCTCCGGCAATGCTGGCGCTGAGGTTTCCGTCAATGGCTTGCCTGGTGATGTATGTCACGCCCTTTAAGACATTCTTCAGGTTTGTTCTTGTGATCTCAACCTTTTGGTTTATCTCCGCCTTTTTGCCTGGAAGCGCCGGAATCGTGAAGTCAAAGTTGCCTTTGCTGAAGCTGTCTACAACCCCAAGCAAAAGATGCACGTCCTTCTGCGTCTCGTCCGCGAGGGTGATTGCGCTTTGGGCCAGATCCCGGTACGCGCCTGAGTATTGCCTTGGGTCAAGGCAGTACTCGGTATCCCCTTTGCTTCTCTCTGTGGCCATGGTTTCGATGTCGGTTATGAGGCGCTTGAAGGTGGCAAACACTTTCAGCGCTCCGCGAATGATGTCTCCGATCTCATCATTGGTTACAGCTCTCAGGCTAGTGTCCAAGCGTCCGTCAGCCGCCGCCGCAAGAGCCGCGCATGCCGCCTTCATTGGCCTGGTGAGCCTGTTTGCGAGGATCACAAAGAATATGCATGAGAAGGCGAGAATCGTGACTCCCAGCAAAAAGCTCTGCACGAAAAAGCTTATGGCCTCCTTCTCGCTTCCGGCCAGGGAGATCCCCATGGCGAGAACTCCAAAGGCCTCATTTTTGCCGTTGATCAAAGGCATGTAGACCAGCTTGTGGTTTTCCCCGCCAAAATGTCCGTCGCCGAAAACCGAGGCTTTTTCCGAATAGGCCTGATCCAGCAAAGAGTTTGCTTCTTCCCCCATCTCGGAATGGCTGCTTGAGACTATAAGCTCTTTTCCGACATAGACGATAGCTTCGGCAGAGTAGACGCTCTTCAAATATGAGACGTATTCATCCGTGTCAATCCTGTATTGGGCTGAGACGATCCCAGCCACATTTCCGGCTGAGTCCAAGATCGGCGCCCCCGTGCGAACCGAAGCTTTCATCTCTGTGCCGCTTTCCAGGTAAGTAGATGTCCGGCCAGCCATCGCGTCTTGTATGTTTTGCTGGTTTGCCACGGAATCTCCGGACTTTTCAGGCATGAGCGACCTGAGGAGCACATTTCCCTTGGCGTCAGTGACTGTGAAGTTTGAAATGTTGAATATCTCCGACTGCCCATCAAATATTTCTGCCAGCTTCGCCTGGGAGGACAAAGCTTCAGCCATTCCAGGCCGAGATGCCATGGCGACAGCGGCTGTCCTTGTCAAGGCATGCTTTGACTCAAGCTCGGTTTGGACGCTTCTCTCAGTCACAACCAAGCTGTCAAGGGCGGACTGGGCGCTTACGCGCGAGTTCCTGATTGAGGACACAATGGTCATTAGAGCTAACGACACGGAAACGCAAATGGCTACTGACGCTATTATCTTTGTCTTGAAGCTCATGCTAGTCATGACACCTCTCTGTCGGCTTTTAGTGGCGTTATGGAATAGAATAAGAAGGGACAATGGAATAAGAAGGAACGATGGAATAAGAAGGGACGATGGAATAAGAAGGGACGATGGAATAAGAAGGGACGATGGAATAAGAAGGGACGATTTGCAGGAATTTATTATGCCCAATTAAGTTAAACTGCATTCTCGAAGGAAGCGTGTCAGATATGCGCTTTATTTGTCGGTGCCCGTTTTTGAAGCAAGCGCGTCTCTGACGTCTACGGTGTCATTAAATAAATATATAAACCTATCATTCGTTAGTAGCATTAAAGGCATGTCCAAGGCAACCCAAGCCAGGGTTGTCACCTAGCCCAAGTCGTTGCATATTATGGGAAAGAGCATATCCCAAAATTAATTGCAAGCCTTTAAGACTGACTTTGGGATATGCAATAAATAGCGCTTTTCCGCCTATTGCGCTATGCGAGGAACGGAAAGAAAGACGAAAACACCGCTCTTTTATTCCAACCAACCAATCGAAAGCGCCTTGGCTTTCGGTTGCGAGTATAGCAAGAAAGAAACGACGGAAGGTGGACTCAAATGGAATGGCTTATAATCCTTGGCCTGGCGGCCTCATCGAGCCTTGACAACCTTGGGGTTGGCGTCTCGTATGGCATGCGCAGAATCAGGATTGGATTCTCGTCAAACATGCTCATCTCGCTGGTATGCTTCGCCTTCAGCTTTGGCGGCATAGTGTTCGGAAGGTGGGTTCAGCTGATCTTGCCTGGCTCATTCCCGGCAATCGTCAGCGCGGCGCTTCTGCTGGCGATAGGGATGCGGATAATCGCGCTGAGCGCCCCTACAGGGAGATCCAAAGAAAGCCCTGATGACGGCAAGCTTGGGGTAACGTCAATACTCAAGAACCCGGAGCTTGCTGACATGGACAAATCCAGCCACATCAGCCTCCTGGAAGCGCTTGTGCTTGGGGCTGCGCTCTCTGCCAACGCTCTGACAAACGGGCTTGGGGCCGGGCTTATCGGCATGTCACCTATAGCCATATCCCTTGCCTCTGCGGCAGGGTCATTTGCGACCCTATGGATCGGGGCGAAAATAGGGGAAAAGACGGCTGGCATACGAATTGGCAAGTTTGAGATCGGACAGTTTGGAACGGTCTTAAGCGGCATGATCCTTGTTGCGATTGCGGTAAAGAGCTTTCTGCTGGCGTAGCGCCCTGAAAGAAAAGAAGGCTGGATACAGCCATTTACAAGAAAGGCGCGATGCGCCAAGAAATGCCTATGAGGCGCTAATGAGCGCATAGTTTTATGCCAGTCCGCTGGCGGCCGCTCGTTGGCAAATCAGGCTCGGGGTGTTCCTGGAGCCTTTTTTTCGTGCCAAAAAAACCGGCCACTCAAGTCTTTTTTCTTTCTTTCTTTTCTTTCTTTTCTTTCTTTCGCCGCTCACGCGCACATCTTTTTTTCTTTAACCGATCACGCGCACGTCTTTCTTTTCTTATCCTGCCATAATAGTTTTCCTTCAATTGGAATATACTTCAAAGGAGAGAATATCCCAAAGAGAGTTAAAACGCGTCAAATTGGAAAGGGATTACTTTGGCGACTTGAGCGAAAGCCCAATTCTTTTCGCTCTCTGGCATAGCTTGGAGGCATGAACAGTGAAAGCAGACCTTGTACATGACATGATGCACTTTAGGAGCCTTTGGAACTCGCATGGGGACGCGCACCGCTGCTCAACCGAGTTCTGGGACAGATGCTCAAAAGATTTGCTTGACGGGCAAGACGATGACTTTGCGCGTCCGACTGGCCGCGTGGAAAAGACGCTTGGGTTCTTGAGAAGCAGGGGAGTCCTTTCTGAATGCGAGTCGATAGCCGATGTCGGGTGCGGGCCTGGGCTGTTCATGCAGGAATTCGCGAAGACCGCAGAGCGGGTGTGCGGGATAGACTGCTCGCAGAGATTTCTGGATTATGCAAAGGCCAGCTTTGAGTCCCGGAACATCTCGAACATAACCTGCCTAAACCGGGACTTCAAGAAGCTGGATGTCATGGAGTCTGGGCTTGCCTCTTCTTTTGACCTGGTATTCGCCTCCATGGCCCCTTTTATTTCCGGCATGGGATGCTTGGAGAAGCTGATGCTAATGAGCAGGAAATGGTGTCTTTGCGCCATGGTGGCAAAGAAGGCCGACAGCCTGGTGGACAAAGTGTCAAGAGATGTTTTCGGGGATGAAAGAAAGGATCCAGATGCCGGAATGGGCTTTTACGCGCTTTTCAACCTGCTTTGGCTTGAGGGCTACTCTCCTGAGGTTTGCTACATTGACGAGGACAGGGTTGAGCCCTTTTCGGCCAATCAAGAGACGGCGATAAAGCTCGCTTTCGCTTGCGGAAGGCGCGACTCGGACAGCGCAAAAAAAATTGAGGAATATTTGAAAGACTTGAATTCTGACCGAAGCCGCAGGATTCAAAGCAGGATCGGGCTTGTCCTTTGGAATGTGAGAAGCGGCGCGGCTTAGAAAATAAAAATAAAATAAAAAATAAAAAATAAAATAAAAAAAACAAGAAAGAGCAAAGCAAAAATATAAAGCGAAAATAAAAACAAAAAAGAGCAAAGCAAAAAAATAAAAACAAAAAAGAGCAAAGCGAAAACATAAAGCAAACAGCAGCAGCCAGCCCAAAGGGCTGGCTGCTACTGTTTATGGCCGTTTGGCGCTGTTTTGAGAAAAGGCGCTGTTCCCTCGGCTATTGACCAAGAGAAACAAAAGCAGGAGCGTTATCGCTTGGCTCTTGGGCGCGAAAGCCAGCTTGGGCTTAGGCGCGGCTGTTTCAGGCTTTTCTGCTTGCTCAGCTTTGCCTAGCTCCTTGAGAAATCCCGCGCTTCCGGGATACAGCACTGAGTCAATGTATTGCCTTTGCTTTGCTGAAATGTTGGGAGGCCTTATCTCGTGGCTGTTGCCGATGGACTTGGCTGCTGGGGTTGGCTTCCCAACGGGGGCGGCCGGATCTAGCATAATTTGTTCTTGAGCTTTGTCCTGAAGTCCGCCTTGGTTGGCGGCGCTTTGATCCTCATGCGGAAGATCAGGCTTTGCCTGAAGATCCGGAAATGCCGGAATGTCCGGCTCTTCTCCGAGATCAAGAATTGAGTCCTGGAGCGAGCTATACTCTTCAAAGAGCTTTGGCCAAGTGGCTTCACCGACAGCCCCAGCTTCTGAAATCTTGAAGGCCCGCTGGAAAGCCGCCACTGACTCTTCGGTTTCATAGCCGAAGATGTCTTCGCTGACGCCTGGAATGGCAGGGTTGAAAAGCGACAGGAAGTTTAGGATGTGATGCAGTATAAGGACGCTGCCGCTTTGGGCGGCTGGATCCATGCCATAGGAAAGCTTGTCGTCAGGGGGCTCTTCAAGCTTTAGGGATGATCGCTCTTTCAGAAGCCGCTTCAGGGATCTAAGCGATTCCCCGACAACCCCGAGCTGGCTCTGAGTGGCTGGGGTCAGGACGCCGCTGACAGTCAGCCGAAATATTCTTTGGAACTCTGCGATGGCTTCCTTGGTGTCATCGCCAAACTTGCCGTTTTCTGGCTTTATCTCAGGGATGCTGGGATAGCTTATTCTTAGATCGTTTAGGCAAGACCGGATCCGCTTGATGCCCTCTCCTGACGCGCCTGGATTTTCGAGCATGCTGCTTGGCAAGTCCGCTTCCTGAAGATTAAGGCCTTTGCCGAAAAAGTGCTTCAAAATGTCCAAGGGTGAATAGCCCTTTGAAGACATCTGCAAGGCCTCCTGCATTGAGAAGCCGGCGCATGGAAGAGGGCCTCCTCCGTAGTTTGGGAAGATGGGAGCGATGCTGTCTTTTCGGCTTATGAAAACGTTAAGCAAAAGCTCCGCTATCTGAAAGATGTTCGAAGGAATCGGGCGTCCCTCTTG
>JAISWZ010000318.1 GCA_031270945.1 Clostridiales bacterium
CCGCGCAAGTCGGAAGCGGCAGCGCTTCCCTTCGCGGATTGCGGCGTCCGGGTTTCCATCGTTCGCCCATCCCGGTTTGTTCACGGCATTGGCGATCTTCACGGCTTTATCCCGCAACTCATTGGAATCGCAAGAAAGGCAGGATTCTCAGCCTATATCGGTGACGGCAAGAACCGAATCCAGGCCGTCAACATCCTTGACGCGGCAACCCTTTTTCGGCTTGCGCTTGAGAAAGGGACAGCCGGGGCCAGATATCAGGCCGTGGGAGACCCAGGAGTGGAATTCGGGGAAATTGCCAGGGCAATAGCAAAGGGCTTAGGCATCCCTGCCGTATCAATCTCCCAAGGGGAAGCCATGGGACACTTTGGCTTCTTGGGCATGATCGTTGGAGTGGACAACCCTGCTTCAAGCGAGGCAACGCAGAAGGCGCTAGGCTGGCGGCTTGGCAATTTGGGGCTTTTGGAGGATCTGGAGTCGGGCGCGTATTTCGCTTGAGTTGGGTTTGGGATAGAAAAGGCGTGAGTCCAAGGATGTGCGATAGAAGAAAGCTCAATAAAGTTTATCAAAATTTTTCAATATTTCGACACTTTGAGAGGTCTCGATTTTTAACGCAAAAAGAACCATAGGCGCTCGCCTTATGGTTCTTCATTCATTTCCTCTTGCTGATCCACGTACGATTCCGAATCTTCCCGGCCCTTGTGGCTCTTGGACAGCTCTATCACTTTCTCCATGCTCACTGGATAGTAGTTGTTCACGTCCACCCCTACGTTGTAGGAGAATCCCCTGCCCTCGCACAAGGCTTCATATCCCTGGCCCTTGTTGTGAACATGGCCGTAAAGGTGGATCGCGCCGCGCCAGGATCCTCGCCATGACCACATGGGATAGTGAAACAGCACGAACTTCGAGCCGTCATGCTTGAGCTCGTGGTAATGCTCCACCCACTTCCATGCCTTGCTGGCCAGAAGCTCGTCCGACACCCTGTCGTGGTTGCCTCTGATCAGAAACTTCATTCCATTCAAGCGCTTAAGGTAGCCGCTGACAACATCCGCCGGCTTCATCGAGAAGTCGCCAAGAACATAAATTTGGTCATTGCGCGTGACTACCGCGTTCCAGTTGGCGATAAGGGCATCGTCCATTTCCTCGACGCTTGCGTAAGGCCGCTCGCACATCCGGATTACGTTAAAGTGCCCTAAATGCAGGTCTGCCGTAAAATATATCATTTCATCACCCCCATTCTTAATTCATAAAGCGCAGGATATGGCTTTTTAGGATCGAGGCTTCGCCCCTCCTCTCATGCCAAATCCTGCGCTTTGCGATCTCTTTCAAAACGCATTACAGCATTCTTCCGCATCTTAAGCAGAACTTGGTTCCCGGCTCGTTTTCTGTATGGCATGCCGAGCATGTCTTTTTCGCGGGACGAGCAGCCTCTTCAGAAGCGTTTGGCTGCGGCGCAACCGGACGCTCATAATCAGCCATGCTATCGATCTTAGCGCCGCATTTCGGGCAGAAGCCTGCAGACTTGTCTATGGGCTTTCCGCATTTCGGGCAACTTTTGAGCCCCTTGGCAAAGTCGAGCTGGGTTCTTATCTCTGAAATCTTGCCCTCAGCTTCCATTATCTCTTTGTACTTCTCATCAAAGAACTTGCCGAGCGATCCTCCATAGATATAGATTTCATGCACCTTTTTGCCTATATCGTAATACAGGCCCTTAAGCTTATCCTCTTCGGTAGCCAAAGCCATTGACAGCTTGGTTGACTTGACCAACTCGCTCGACGTCTTTGTGACCGTCTTGGTAATCTTCATCAGCGTGTCCTTGAGCTCGCTCATGGAGCCACCCCTTTCAAAGAGCTTTCGTTCATTATATTCAAAATCCGAGAAAGATTGCAAGAGCTCTCGGTCTCTCTCGGTCTTATCCGCGTGTGGTTAAGGCCATGTTCCCACGGCTTTTTTTAGGCGCAAAAATAATAATGCTTGATTGTGCCGACAAAGACATATACGCGGGCATGCATAAATGGTATGAAATGTGAGCGAAATTTTTTTGATATGCAGCATGTGCAGAAAAATCCTAGATAATATGCGCTTTTAAAGCCAAAAATAAATAGGCAGCGCCTGGGTCTCAGGTCTAACCCTTGCCAAAGCGCTCACCCTTGCCCGTTCGATCAAGCTAACACAGCAGAGTTCTTAAAGCATTATATCACCTATTGTCGCATTGTAAAGCCTTCGTGCCAAAGTTTGCGCTTTTGGCGCAAAAAAGCCGCCTCTAGGCGCACCGCTTAGGAGCGTATCCCAAATTTGAGTCCGAGGCGCACCTTTACGGAACTTTAGGATATGCACTATTGTCGGCAGCCTATTTGCGGCTTTCAGGCGATTTATTAAAATAAGAAAAGCAGTAATATGATTCTGCCGTAACAACCATTCGACTAGAAACCGGCAATGCCTAACCGACCATTTGGCTTTGTTCCGCCTATGGGATCGAGGCGGTTCTTACGGCAGAATCATCACGCGCAAAGCTCACCGCTCTTCTTTTGGCGCAATAACGCAGTGAATTCAATCAAGCATGCTCCTGAGCGCTTTACGAAATATGCTCTTAGTCTTCGTCGCTCCTGAGCGCTTTATGAAATATGCTCCTAGTCTTCGTCGTTGCCAGCCGCTCCCAAGTTGCTCAAGTACTTCAGCGGCACCACGGTAGAGACGGCGTGCTTGTATACCATCTGCTGCTTGTTGTCGGTTTCGATTAAAATTACGTAGTTGTCAAAGCCTTTAATGACGCCCCTGATCTGGAAGCCGCTTGTCAAGTAGATGGTGACCGGCATGTTGTCTTTGCGCACTTGGTTAAGTATCGCGTCTTGGTAGTTCTTGCTGCTCATAATAGCATCCCCTTGTCTAATATCATAAGTGCATATCCCAGCCACGAGACAGTTCTCGTTGGCACCGCCCGTTTTTTGAGCTCTTTTGGCTCTTTTATAAATGGCATTGGAATGTGCACTAAGCCGCATATCTGTGGCTGGCAGCCGTCTTGGCGCCATTAGGGCTGGCATGCGCCATCCTTATCTTTATATATTCTTCCATGTTTTACGATTTTTAACTCAGCAAATTCCAGAATATTGCAATTGTGCCATGTTTCGATTTTAGATTCCAGGTTTCATTTTCTTTTTTTAGTTTTTGGTTTTTTGTTTTTTTTTTTTTTTGTTTTTTATTTTCTTTTTTTCTTTTTTTATTTTCAGGCAAGCGCAGCTTCTATCACGGGTTCTATCCCGTACTCCACATCTATCCAGAGTCCGTCAGTTTTGTGCCTAAACCATGTGTACTGTCTTTTGGAGAATTGCCTGGTTGACTGCTTTATCAGCGCAATGCAATCCTCCTTGGACATCGCGCCCTCGAGGTAGGCTATCGTCTCTTTGTAACCCAAAGCCAGCATTGACCTCAGGCCTTTTCCATATCCCTTTCGCAGCAAGCCTTGCACTTCCTCAACAAGCCCCTGCTCAAACATCCGGTCGACCCTGGCGTCTATCCTGTTGTGCAAGACTTCTCTGGGCATGCTAAGCAGCAGCAGCTTTGCGCCTTCAATAGGCGCTTTTGCGCTCTGGGCCTTGTTGTGTTCCGATATCTTGTTTCCTGTAAGATCATAGTATTCCAAAGCCCTGATAACTCTCTTCGCGTTGTTTGGATGTATGGCGTTCGCGGACTCAGGGTCAACCTTTTTCAAAAGATCGTGAACGTGAGAGTTGCCTTTTTCCCGTGCCAAAGCCCAGTATCTTTCTCTCGCCTCTAAATCCTCGCCCGCGCCAAACTCTGCTCCGTAAAGCAAGGAGCTCAAGTAGAAGCCAGTGCCCCCGCATATTATTGGCGCGCGATTTCTTGAACTTATATCTGCAATCGCCTCTTTTGCCATATCTGCGAACACTGCGGCAGAAAAGCTGGCGTCAGGGTCAACGACGCTTATCAAGTGGTGCGGGACGCCTTCCATCTCAGCCTCTGTAGGTTTCGCTGTCCCGATGTCCATATATCTGTACGCTTGCATCGAATCGGCTGAGACTACCTCTCCGCCTATCCTTTGGGCAAGCTTCACTGCGGCAAGGGTCTTGCCGCACGCTGTCGGCCCGGCTATGAAATAGATAGGCGCCATCAATTCACCCGCTTAAATTTCTTTTCCCATTCCCTCTTGGTCATCTCAACTATCGTAGGGCGCCCATGCGGGCACGTGAACGGGTTTTCCAGCTCCAGCAGCTCTTTCACCAAGGCTTCGGCTTCGGATTGGCCAAGCTTGTCATTGGCTTTCACTGCCGCCTTGCACGCCATGGTGGCCACTGCGTCTTTTTTCAGCTCATACGCGTTAGGCAGCTCTGTCATATCTCCAAGCTTATCCAGAATTTCTAAAAACAATTCAGCCGGCTGAGGCTTTCCCAGCATATACGGAACAGCCGTTATCGAGATCTCAATATCTGACGTCTTTTTCATGGCAAACCCAAAACCCTCCAGCAAGCTGGCGTTTTCCACCACCAAGTCCATTTCCCTTGGCGTCAAGCGAAACCCCTGAGGGGACAAAAGCTGCTGGCTAGCCGGACAGCCTTCGTTAAAGCGCTGAAGCAATCGCTCAAACAAGACCCGCTCATGGGCGGCATGCTGGTCTATCACATAAATGGAGTCGTAATGCTCCACTATCCAATAAGTCCCGAAAAACTGCCCGATTATCTTGCTGCCGCTCAAGGCTCTGCTCAAAGGCGGCTCTTCGCCTAGATCATAGGGCAGGATGTCCGCAGGCTTCCGGTTGGCCGCTGGCGGCCCTTCTCCGGATAGTATCGCAGAGTACTCCTGTATCTCCCTAGCGCTAAGCAACTGCCTCGGCGACGCCTTGGCTAGCGGCTTGGGCGCAGGAGGCGTATTTAATGGAGGCGCAGGTGGAACTTGCGATACTTCAAATGGAGGCATAGCAAATGGAGGCGTAGCCGGTACTTGCGGTACTTGCGGTACTTCCGCTACTTGCGAAGTTTGCGATGGCAATGGGGGCATAGCTGGTACTGGCACTTGCAATGGAGGCGCAGCCAATGGAGGCGTAGCCGGTACCGGTACTTGCGGTACTGGTACTGGCGCATGCAACTCTTGCACCGACACCGGCGCCACAGGCAATTGCGCTTGAAACGCCGCTTTCTGAGCTGACACTTCAGGCATCATTGAAAACTTGGACAAAGCCTCAACAATTGCCTCCCTGGTGAAGGAAACCACTTCGTCCTCCCGCTGGAAGCGGACTTCCAGCTTGTTGGGGTGGGCGTTGGCGTCAACCAGGTTTGGAGGCAGGCTCAAATCCAGTATGAACGCGGGAAACTTGCCTCCCATCAGGAGCGTTCCGTAGCCTTCTTCTATGGCCTTTTGCATGCACTCGCACTTCACGTGCCTGCGGTTCACGAAGAGGCTCTGGCTGGATCTGCTGGCCCGGGCTTGCTCAGGCTTTCCCAAGAGGCCTGTCAGCTTCATGCTGGACTTTTCGGCAAAAATCGGAACGAGCTTCTTTGCGAAATCAGCTCCGAAAAGCAGGCTTGCAGTTGTCCTCAGGTTTCCGCTCCCATTGGTTGACAGAATAGTCTGGCCGTTTGAGATCAGGCGAAACGCGATATCAGGCCTGGACAGGGCCAGCTTGTTCATGAGATCAGAAACCAGGCCTGCCTCGGCGCTTGGCTTTTTCAAGAATTTCAGCCTTGCGGGCGTATTGAAGAACAGGTTTCTAACAATTATTTCGGTTCCGTCCCCTGTTCCGGCAAACCCTTGGGAAATGACCTCTGAGCCTTTTATCTCGATCCAAGCGCCCGCCTCCTGGCTTTTTGGCTTGGACAAAAGCTCCACGTGGGCAACTGCGGCAACGCTTGCCAAAGCCTCCCCGCGAAAGCCCATGGTCAGGACATTCTCCAGATCCAGAGGTGTCTGTATCTTGCTGGTGGCATGCTCAAGAAACGCGGCCTTAAGCTCTTCCTGGGGTATGCCAGAGCCGTTGTCAGAGACCTTTATGAAGCTTATGCCGCCGTCTTTCAATTCCACTTCAATCGAGGTCGCATTTGCGTCCATGGAATTCTCCACAAGCTCCTTGCAGACTGAAAGCGGGCGCTCAACCACCTCCCCCGCCGCGATGCGGCTTATGGTGGCCTTGTCCAGAACTTTTATCCTGCGGGGCGTTTCCTGATCTGGCATTTAAAATCCGTCCCCGAACAAGTCTTTTATTTAAATCCGTCCCCAAACAGGTCTTCCATCAAGATTTGGTTCAGGATCTGGCTCTTAGAAGGCGCCGCCTTCCTGCGGGGCCTTATGGCGTCTGTGGAAGGAGCTTTCCTGGCTGGCTCGACATAGGACAAGTCGGCAAGTATCTCTTTGGAGCGATCCAGGACTGCGGTTGGGAGTCCCGCCAACGAGGCCACTTGTATCCCGTAGCTCCTGCTGGCGCTTCCCCTTGCGATCTTCCTTAGGAACACAACGCTGTCTCCCTGCTCTTGGACTGAGGCGTTGTAGTTTTTCACGCCTTCCACTTTTCCTTCTAGTTCAGCCAGCTCATGGTAGTGCGTGGCAAAGAGCGTCTTAGCCCCCAAAATTGATTTGTCGGCTATGTATTCCAATACCGCCCACGCTATTGAAAGGCCGTCAAACGTGCTTGTTCCCCTGCCAATCTCGTCAAGTATCAAGAGGCTTTTCTTTGTGGCGTTGTTCAAGATGTTGGCTACCTCTGTCATTTCCACCATGAACGTGCTTTGGCCCGTGGCCAGGTCGTCAGACGCTCCGACCCTGGTGAAGATCCGGTCAGACACGCCGATCCTGGCGCTTTCAGCTGGAACAAAGCTTCCAGCTTGGGCCATAAGGGCGATTAGCGCCACTTGCCTCATGTAGGTGGACTTTCCAGCCATGTTGGGGCCAGTGATCACTGCCATCCTGTTGTCTTCCAGATCAAGCTCCGTGTCGTTCGGCACGAAGCGCCCTGTCATCCTTTCGACAACCGGATGCCTCCCTGCCTTGATTGAAATGACTCCTTCATTGTCAACAGCCGGCTTGCAGTAGCGGTACTTGTCAGCCGCCTCAGCCAGGGACTGGATCGAATCCAAGTAACCCAAGGCTCTGGCCAGCTTTTGGAACCGCTTTGCCTCTCCGGCCACCTTGCCTCTTACATCATTAAACAGTTCGTACTCCAGGGCAACGATTCTTTCTTCCGCTCCCAGGATTTCATCAGCTATCTTCTCCAGCTCGTCCGTTGTGTAGCGCTCGCAGTTGGAGAGAGTCTGGCGGCGCTTGTAGCGATCAGGCACCATCTTCTGGCGGGAGTTTGTCACCTCGATGCTGTAGCCGAAGACCCGGTTGAACTTGATCTTCAGGTTCTTGATGCCGGTTTCCTCTCGCTCTCTCGCTTCAAGCTCCTCCAGCCACTTCGCTCCGTTTGTCTTGGCTTCCCTTAGCCGGTCCAGCTCCTCGCTGTAGCCGGATCCAATCAAGCCGCCTTCCCTGAGCCCATATGGCGGGCTCTCTGCAAGGGATTCTGAGAGCAAAGTTTGCATGTCCTCAAGGATGTCCAGATCCACTCCCATTTTGCTTAGGAGCTCAGACTCAAGGTTTCCTAAGGCTTCCTTGATCGCAGGAAGGCTTCCCAAAGACCCCCTGAGGGCGCACAAATCCCTTGCGTTTGCCGCCTGGTAGGCTGAGAGCGCCACAATCCTCTCAATGTCACGCACCGGCTTTAGGAGCTCCTGGATCTCTCCCCTGGCCATGGCGTTTTCCTTCAGCTCTCCAACAGCGTCAAGCCTCTTTGTTATCTCTTCGACATTTAAGAGAGGCTGCTCTATCCATCCCCTAAGCGTTCTGGCGCCAAGAGGAGTCTTGGTCAAATCCAAAAACCCCAAAAGCGAACGCTTCTTGGTTCTGTCCCTGATTGTCTCGGTCAGCTCCAGGTTTCTCCTGGACGCAGTGTCAATGGACATGTACTTGGTGTGTGAGTACTTTTTGAGAGCTGATATGTGGGACAGGGAGTTCTTTTGCGTCTCCGCCAGATACTCAAGCAACGCCCCCGCCGCGTTCACCTCAGGGTCAGTCTCCTTCAGCCCAAAGCTCTCAAGGCTTTGGATCTGGAAGTGCCCTATCAGCCTTTTTAGTGCGCTCTCGTCCCCAAACATCCAGGACGGGGCCTCGGAGGCTGCCCTGCCATAGAGGGACTTTAATGCCTCCTTGCCCTGGAAGCCGCTGTTGGCGATAATCTCTGACGGCTTCAGCTTGCCCAGCTCGTCAAACACGCGCCTCTCGTCGCTGGCCGAGGTTGCCAGGAACTCCCCTGTAGACACATCGCAAAATGCCATTCCCAAGCTTTTGCCATCCTGGTAGACGCAAGCGATGTAGTTGTTTTTCCCCTCATCCAAAACCCTGCAGTCAAGCACTGTCCCAGGGGTCACAATGCGTATGACGTCCCGCTTGACAAGCCCTTTTGACAGCTTCGGGTCTTCCAGCTGCTCGCAAATGGCAACCTTGTACCCTTTTTCAACAAGCTTCGCGATGTAGCCGTCGGCAGCGTGATAAGGCACGCCGCACATTGGCGCCTTTTCCTCCAAGCCGCAGTCCCTGCCCGTCAACGCGAGATCAAGCTCCCTTGACGCGGTGATCGCGTCGTCAAAGAACATCTCGTAAAAGTCTCCCAGACGGTAGAAAAGAAGGCAGTCCTTGTGCAGATCCTTTATGCTCTCGTATTGCTGCATCATCGGCGTAAGTTGCGCCATTTATTCTGGCCTCCATCGCCAGCGGGGCTGCCCCGGCCGGCGTTTCGATTCGAAAAGCGCTTTTCGCTACTATATACGCGCGAAGCGAAGATTTTATTGAATTTATAGTTATTTTCGATTATTTTGTTTTTTAGGTCATATTTAAGCATATAATTAAGAACATAATAAGGGCAGAGGATGCTGCGTGTGCAAGTCTAAGTGCATGCGCAAGCGCCAAAAGCAAAACAAAATCATAGCCATTTATATGCTTTGGCTAAAGCCGATTTTAAGCAAAATAAAAATCAGCGCTTGCACCCGCTGCATCCCTGGCACCCTTGGCCGCCAGCTGGCTCGCCCAGCGCCGTGAAAGCCACAAGATCGGCAACCTGCGAAGCCAGGCGGACAAAGTCTTGCCTTGCCGCGTCGAGATTGGCCTGGGCCTCTTGGCCATTGGAGCTTTCTGGGTCTTGGAAGCTTGCTTCAGCGTCTGCAAGCCTCAACGACTCTTCTGTCGCTAGAAGCATCTCTCCAAGCTTCCTGGCGGCCGCGTAGCACTCAAGCGCTCCCACTCCTGCCCTTTGCGCCAAAAGGCTCATGTCAATGCCTCTCCCATCAAGTAAAAGATCTTGCTCTCGGTTATTCGCACATCCACAAACTGGCCAGCCAGGCTCTTGTCCGCCTTGAAGTGGACAAGCTCGTTTCCGTGGCCTCTGCCAGTCATTAATTCAGGATTTTTGGCGTTTGGCTCTTCGACCAGGACTTTGAGAACCTTTCCTACGGTACGGGCGTTTGCCTCTTCCTGTATTCCGTTTACGCAAGCCAAGAGCCTTTTGAATCTCTCCCCGGCCACTTCCGGATCAACCTGGTTAGGCATTTTCGCTGCTGGAGTTCCGGTTCTCTTGGAGTACAAAAAGGTGAACGCGCCCTGGAAGCGGCACCTTTCGGCCAGATCCAGGGTGTCAGCGAAGTCCTCTTCGGTTTCGCCCGGGAAGCCTACAATGAAGTCTGTTGTCAGAGCGATATCCGGCATGCTGCTCTTTATCTTTTCGACAAGATTCAGGTAGCTTTCCTTGGTGTAGCGCCTGTTCATCAAAGACAGGATCCTGCTGCTCCCGGACTGGACGGGAAGATGCAGGTGCCTTGCGATCTTGGGCTGGGCTTTCATGACTTGGATCAGATCGTCTCCCAGATCCTTGGGGTGGCTGGTCATGAACCGGATTCTCTCGATCCCGCCAATTTCGCAAACCCTTTCAAGAAGCTCGGCAAAAGAGAGGTTTAGCCCCTTGCCGTAGGAGTTCACGTTCTGGCCCAGAAGCATCACTTCCTTGGCGCCGGAGTCGGCCAGCGCCCTGGCTTCCTCCATTATGCCCTCAGGGGGCCTGCTTCTCTCAGCGCCCCTGACATATGGGACTATGCAATAGGAGCAGTGGTTGTCGCATCCAAACATTACGCTCAGGCTCGCCTTATGGGCAAAATGCCTTGCCGTTGCCAGGCTTCCTGACGGGATTCCCCGATCTTCCCTGGGGCCCTTCCATATGTCTATGATCTGCCTTCCAGACTCCATGCGGCTAAGCAGAAGCTCCGGGAAGCGATCCAGGTTGAATGTGCCGAAAACGACGTCGACATGCCGGTAAGATTTCTTTATTCTTTCGACAGCTGCGTCCTCTTGCATCATGCAGCCGCATACCGCCACCAGCATGTCCGGTTTTTTGCCCTTAAGCTCCTTGAGCTTGCCCAGGTTGCCGAAAACCCGGTTTTCGGCGTTCTCCCTGACGCAGCACGTGTTTATCAGCGCAAGATCAGCGCAATCCTCTGACGGGGCCTTCCCGTATCCCATCCTAAGAAGCGTTTCCTCCAGCTTCTCTGAGTCGTGGGCGTTCATCTGGCATCCGAATGTCCTGACAAACGCAAGCGGCTGCCTATCCCGCGATCTGTTTATCGAGGCTACTCTCTCGATGCAATCGCCATAGCCGTCTGTCAAATGAACCGCTTCCTTCTTACTTAAATTCATTAATTCATTGCGCTGCGAGCGCTCGCAGCGCAAGACCCGCGCGGCGGGCCTTGCTTTTGGCCGCCTTCAAACCCAGGCAGAGCCCCCTTGCGAGCGATAGCGATAACTGAATTGGGGGTAGTGCCGCCCATAAGTATACCATGCAAACCCAATCTTAACAATAGCCAAGGGCAGCCATTTTGGCTGTTTTCCAAGCAAAGCCCAAAGACCCAAGCCAGGCGGCTTGGGTCTTTGCCTTGTTTTCGACATTTTTCGATGGCGCTTGGCTTTATGGTATCTTGGCTTTGCTCCCTCTTATACTATCTTGGCTTCGCACCCGTTCTCCTCCCGGATCTTTTATGATATCTTAGCTTCGCTCCCGTTCTCCTCCCGGATCTCTTCTATAATATCCTTGTAGGGCCGCCCTTTTCCGAAAAGGGCTGATGTGCCCAGGACGAAGCACTCCACTCCAAGGGCGCAAAGCGCTTTTATCCTGGCTTGGGACAGCGCCCCGTCTGCGGCGATCCGGAACTTGAACCTTTCTTTCAAGGCGTTTAGCCGCCTTGCCTTATCCATGGCGCTCTCCAAAAACTTCTGCCCGGCAAATCCGGGGTTCACTGCCATAAGCAAAACCCAGTCGCAAAGCGGGAACAGCTCCATGCATGATTCCAGGGAAGTGCCGGGGTTTATCGCAATGCCTGGAGAAACCCCCAAGTCCCTAATCTCATTTAGGATCTTGTAGGGATGAAGCTCCGCCTCTGGGTGCATGTATATGACGCTGGCCCCCAGATCCGCGAACAGCTTTATGTGCCTTCCGGGACGCGCCACCATGAGGTGCGCATCATAGGGCATCGAAAGCCTGGCGGCGCACTTGAACGTCTCAGGCCCGCAGGCGAAATTCGGGACATAGTCCCCATCCATCACATCTATATGAAACATGTCGGCGCCAGCCGCCTTCAAGTCAGACAGCTCTTCTCCAAGGGAAAAGTAGTCGGCGCACATGACGCTTGGAGCGAGAATCATTTCTTGCCTCCTATCATAAAGTTTGGGATCATTGACATGCTTGTCTCGCCTATGATAAACTCGTGTAAACGATTTCTCGAGAGGCGAGGCATTTGGACAAGACTCACGTATCAATCAAAGACATAGCGTCCATGGCGGGAGTATCCATAGCTACCGTATCCAGGGTGCTAAACAAGACGGGGCGATACACAAAAGAAACCGAAGAGCGGGTCAACGCTGTCATGAAGGCGACAAACTATCACCCGAACCTGGTTGCTAGAGGGCTTCGCGTCAACCGGATGAACAACATCGGGATCATAACGCCAGACATAACAAACGAGTTTTTCGCGAAGCTTGTAATGGAGCTTCAGACAGAGCTGTTCGCGGCGGGTTACTGCTCTCTCATTTGCAACACAAACGAGAACCCGGACATGGAGAGGCGGCACTTCTCGATGCTGCAGTCCCAGAATGTGGCTGGGATCATTTACATGGCAGGATCAGGGACATTCGAGAGCATGACCTCAAAAGGTGCGCCAACGGCGTACATTGATCGGGTGCCGGACTTCGCGCTTCCCGAAAACTCGGTGATAGTCGAATCCGACAACTTCTCTGGCGGGATGCTGGCAACCAGCCTTCTTTTGTCCAAGGGATGCAAGGACATACTTCTCTTGTCTGACAAGAGGCGGCTATCCAGCCAGCAGAACAGGATAAACGGGTACCACGAGTCGCATAGCAGGGCTGGCGCTGTAGTGAACACAAAGCTTATCCGGGATCTGGACTCTGTGAGCTTTGGCGCGGCCTACTCCGCTCTAGGCGAGGCTATATCCTTGGGAATCAAGTTTGACGGCATTTTCGCCTCCACTGACTGGCTGGCCATGGGAGCTTACCAGGCGGCCAAGGAGCATGGCTTGAGAATCCCCGAAGATGTGAAGCTTGTGGGGTATGACGGCATATCCGCCGCTCTATACAACGAAAAGCCCATAACCACCATATGCCAGAACACGCTTGAGATCGCCAGGGCAACAGTTGAAGCCGTGATCAGCTTCATCCAAGGCAAAGAGATCGCTGAGCAGAGGATAAAGGTGCCTGTGGCGCTTGCAGAGAGGGAAACCACATGAAAACCATGA
>JAISWZ010000336.1 GCA_031270945.1 Clostridiales bacterium
ACGTCGGCGCAAAGATAAAAAGCGGGATAGCATCACTGCGATTAGCGGGACAAAATTTTTCTACGAGAGCATTCCTTGGTTCTTATTGCAGTATACTTAACATCTTATGTGATGATGACGGAAGGTTCACAGCCTTTGGCAGCCCCCTCTTTCCAAAGTTCAAAACGAGGGGGGTCTTTAATTCTTTTCCGTAGAATCAAGCTTTTGGCTTTAATCGAATGGCTATTTAGGGCAATTTCCAAGCCGTCTGCGCATGCCGTTCCAAAGTTCGAATGGCAGTACCCGTATCAAAGTTCGGAGGCTGTGCTTTACTCGCTCCTGGCTGGGATGAATGGTTGAATCGAGGCGGTTGTGATGCGTCCGTGGCAAAAGATTCCATATTTTGTTAATCATACTGTAATAGAACTTAAGCAAAGCCCTGGCTACGTCGGCGCAAAGATAAAAATCGGGATAGCATCACTGCGATTAGCGGGACAAAATTTTTCTACGAGAGCATTCCTTGGTTCTTATTGCAGTATACTTAACATCTTATGTGATGATGACAGACAGTTGACAGTCTTTAGCACCCCCCTCTTTCCAAAGTTCAAAACGAGGGGGGTCTTTAATTCGTTTCCGTAGAATCAAGCTTTTGGTTTTAATCTAAAGGCTGATTTAGGCGATTTCTAAGCCTATGGCGCATACCGTTCCAAAGTTCGGGGGTAATGCCCTACTCGCTCCTGGTTGTAGATGGATGGGATGCATCGAGGCAGTTGTGATGTCCATATAGCATATATTGTTAATCATACTGCAATAGAACTCAAGCGAAGCCTCCCTATGCGCGACATTACCTCGCATAAAAAAGCTCCCTAGAGCATATCCCAAAATTCCATAAAAGGCGCGGGGAAAAGGCATGCGATCTTTCACGCGTGGCTTTTCCCGCGCCATAAAATCAATTTTGGGATATGCTTTTCGCCTAGGCTAAGGGAGCTCTTCGAACTGCTTTGCACCGCTTACACATCTTATCTGAAATCCTATGAAACCTAAGCTTTCTCTTCCATCGCCTTTAACGCTTCTACAAACCTCTGCAGAACTGCCGCCAGCTCCGCTCGAGTTGCGCCTTCTTTTGGCGCCAGGAGGGTTTGGGTGCGGCCTTGGATTATGCCGTTGCCAACTGCCCAAGACATGGCTTCATTTGCCCAGCTCGATATGTTGGCTTGATCTTCGTACTGCGACAAGTTGCTGCTGCCTTCTTTCAGGGAGCTGAACTTTAGCGCATATCGATGAAGGATAGTGGCCAGCTGCTCTCTTGAAATGGACTGGTCAGGCCGGAAGTTGCCGTCATCGAAGCCTACCGCTATCTGGGATGCATTCGCCCATAGCACTGACTTCGCATACCACTGGGAGCTTGGGACGTCGGCAAACGCATTAGGTATCAGGGAATCTGGCGATCCTTGAAGCCTATGCAAAACAGCGGCTACCATGGCTCTTGTGGCAGGGACGCTTGGCGAGAACTCTGTCGCGCTTGTTCCAACCATCAGGTTATTGGCTACAGCATACTGGACGCTCTCTGTAAACCAATCTTCTTTGGCGACGTCAACAAATGCTATCTGGGCTTTGGGGGTTGCGCTTGGCGCCGGTTCAACGCTTGTCGCTAATTCAGGAACTGGCGTTGGGGTTGTCGGCTTTGGAGATGGAGTCGGATTGTAGGCTGGGGCTGGCCAATATGGCTCTGGTGTTGGCACTGGGGCAAACTCAGCCTTCGCGTTAGCCTCTGCGGCTGGCATTGTGAATACGGTCTGAGCGCTCCAAGGATTAGCGAATTCTCCAACGTCAGAAACCCAGCGGTAGAATTGGTATCCGCTATTCGCCTGCGCCCGAACCGGCACTTGGTTGCCTTCCGAGTACATTCCGCTTTCGCCAAGCGTTATGGATCCGCCTATTCCTGGAGAAATCAAAAGCTTATACAATGTCGGTTGAACTTCAGGTTCTTCTTCTACCTCAAACGAAACAAGCAGGGTTGCGATCACTTCATGGTCACCTTTTACCGTGACAGTCGCAGAATAGCTTCCCGCCAGCAGTCCTGTTGATGGCCCGATTTGGATCGAGGCTTCTCCTCCGGGGCTGATGTCAGGAAGGCTGGTTTCTGAAACTTCAAAGGCGGCAGAGTCTCCAACCAATTCAACATGAAGGCCGGTTGCTGTTTGGTTTCCTGTGTTTCTAATAACCGCTTGTATTGGGTCTATGGGTGAATAGCCGATTGATTCACTTCCGAATGAAGCTGAAGCGCCGATGCCGTGGAACTCTATTCCGTACGTTGGAGGTTCGGTTATGGCTATGGAGGCGGTACCCCAGACAGAAGGATCAACCGTGGATATGGCCTTGACCGTTAGTTGAGCCGCTGTCTCATCTTCAGAAACGTGAAGCAGCCCATCGGAATTGATCGTTGTTTCTGAACTTTCATTGCCTTGCACTTCCCATGTGACATCAAGACTTGGCTGACCGTCTACTGTTGCGTTAAACTGCTGGTCTTCGCCTTTCTGAACAAGGGCTGTAGATGGAATTACTGATATTTCCAGTACGCCAGGCAAGGAAAGCTCCACCGGGGAGGTCTCCTGACTTTCTACAGAACCTGTTTCGTTTGCGGATGATATCTCTACTTTTATTGCCAGTCCCGCATCAGAGGCTACTGTGCCATAGGAATTCCCTGAGCCTTTCAGGAGCCCGCCAACAATCCAAGCATAGGACAGCTCTCCTGTGGCGTTAGTGTTGACCAATTCCGCTATCAGGGTATCTCCTACCTTAGGCGCCATGTTGCTTATCAGGGCTATTCCAACAAGTTTAATCTGAAGACTGGCTACGGCTTGCTGCAGACTTTGGAGAGCGGCCTGCACCGCTGCTGTTGAAGCGAGCTTGTCTTCAAGAACGCTTTCGGCATTAGCTAGGTCTTCTTCGTAAGGAAGCCAGATTTGGGCGTCATAGTCCTTGGGATCCAGGCCCTTTGCCTTTTGGGTTGACCACAGATCTTTAAGGCTTGATTTGTCTGCGGCAGGGATTACTGGAGCGCTTGCGAGCACGCCAAGCGTTAGGGCTGAAGATATGGTTACCTCAAGCACTTTGCCTATGTCATCCTCTTCGACCACATAGGTGTCTTGGGTTCCCTTCAATACGCCACTCACTGTCCACTCAAAGCTCAGCGCTCCTGAAGCGTTGCCTTGGGAGATGGAAGCGTGGAGCTCATCTCCGACAACAGGGAGCTGAATATCTATGGTTGCGGTTCCAATGAGAGCTGGCATTTCCACCAGGTTGGCAATAGCGTCTTCAAGTGCCTTCAGGGAGTCGCTCAACTCTTTGACTGTGGCAAGAGCGTTTGCTAGAATAAATTCCGCTTGATCCATGGCGTCTTCATAAGCATCCCAAGCTGAGGTTGGATAGATCAAAGGATCAAGGGTCTTGGCCTTTTCCGCGCTAAAGAGAGAGCTTAGCGCGGAGTTGTCCGCAGTCACTTTTACATCGCAGTAATCCTCAAACCCGCCATCTTCTGTCTTGACCGTTATTGTTGCAACTCCCGCGTCCAGAGGGGTTACAGTTCCATCATCGCCTACCGTTGCAACTAATTCATCGCTTGAAGACCAGATCAGGTTTTTGTTTCCTGCGTTTTGCGGCTCAATGACAGTCAGCAGGGTCACCGGGGGATCTGATGTCAAAATCTCCAAAGTGTTTTGGTCAAGAGAGACTTTAGTTACGCGCACCTTTGGAATCAATGCGGCTATGGCGTGTTCCAAAACCTCAAGCGCGTCATATATTTCTTTGCTTGTCGCGTCTGAATCGTCCAGGACAATTTTTGCGTCTTCCAGGGCTTCGGCATAGGCATCATACGACAGCTCTTCGTAATCGGCTATTTCCCTTGCTGGAGAATCAGCAACGGTTTCCTTGTCATAGAGCTTTTGCAGATCGTCCTTATACGGAACTACGGAAACCTGGCACTCTGCCGTAAAGCTGCCGTCAACTGTTGTGGCTGTTATGGTTGCCTGTCCTGATTCTACTGGGCTTACATATCCATTGGCGTCCACTTTGGCTACAGCTATGTCGCTTGAAGACCACAAAACGGTTTTGTTGTCTGCGTCTTCCGGCAGCACAATGGCTTCCAAGAATACCTTTGGCTCTCCAGCGACCAAGCTTAGGCTGGTTTCTGATAGGGTTATGCCGGTCACGCTCTTTACAGGAGTAGAGGGAATGGAGATAGTCTCTTGAATAACGACATCTCCTATAGTAACAATGATCAGGGCATCGACAGGTGCCGAAGATTTGTTTTTTATTTGCTCAAATGTCAGCTTGGCTTCTGTTGAAGTTGCGTCATAGCTTGATCCTGTCGGCTCAAGGAGAGTTTTCGTCGTACCTCCGTCAAGGGAGTATTCAACCGTGAAATCAGAGGTTGTTGGCGGCGCGTAAAACATGGTATTAGCCTTGGCCTTGACAACCGCTTCTCCGTTTGATATGGAGACTTTCTCCCACAATCCAGGCACATCGGTCAATCCCGCTGTTTGCTTGATTTGATCTTGGGTTAACGCTATGTTGTAAATTTGGACATCGTCAAGATCTGCGTTCGCATACAGGAACTTGGAAACCGCAAAGCTGTACTGGGCGCCAAGAAGCAAGTGCAAGTCTGAATCCGCTATTGCTTTCTCTTTCACATTTGCGCCTGTGAATATCAATTCGCCATCCTCGTAGATCAGGCAATTGGTTCCTGACTTTGACACGGCGATATGATGCCATTCATTCAAGGGCAAGGCTAAATTATTCTTGGTGCCCGGCGGGACCTCTATTGCTCCATCAAGCGTGGTTGCTGAGAACCTGAGCCTGTTGTAGGCTGTTCTGGCATCGCTAAACAGCGAAAACATGGCGTCGGAAGTTGACCCTGTGCCAGAGCGTTGGCGCGAAATGAACCATGTAGGATCTCCGGTGCTGTAGCCCTTTACTCTAGTCCACATTTGCAGAGTGAAATTTGTTCCTAGACTTTTAAGATAGTTTGATCCCAGATCAACAAAGTTCGTCAGACCGTCTAAAGACAGGGCTTTGCCGTGCTTGGCATCTACGCTAGCGCTTAGGTTCGCGACTCCCGATACTTCATGCGTGTTTCCGTTGACGCTGTTTATGATAGCATTTCCATCCAGCTCATTCATCCTCAAGTCCAAGACAAGCCCTACCGGAGCTCCAGGAATTGGGGTTGGCGGAACTTCATCCGGCTTTTCAAGCGTTCCGTAAGCCTCTACCTCAACATAGAAGTTGGCGTTTGCGTTAGTAGATGTGCCGTTCGACCAAAGCCTGACGTACCTGCCCTGGACAGGCTTGAATTCCACTTCTTTGCCTGTTGGCGGTTCGATGTACTCTATATCAGTTCCTGCGCCTTGCCCATTCTGATTGTTTCCGTCATTGTTGAATACCGTTGTTACGCCGGTTGCGAATGACGGATCGTTAGATACCTGGAAAACTACGGCTCTTGTCTGTCTTGTATCTTTATGGTAATGCCAGACCACAAGCTTGTTCAGCCAGTAGCTTTGCCCTAGGTCTATCTGAACCCATCTCTTCGCGCCTTGAAAGTTGACCCAGTAATCAGAGCTTATATTGCCATCGACCAGAGCGGAGCTTCTGTCCTCTGCGGCTATAAGGTTTGAGTACTCTATAGTCGTTGCATTGGTTGTTACGGTAGCGCCCTTGGTAAGCGAAAGGTTCTCTCGCGCTGGCTCATTGTTCGAGCTTCCATCCCGATCTAGATAAGAGGCATATGTTCTAGTTCCGCTAATGACCTGAACTTCAGCATAGTCATTGGAAGCGCCGCTTGCGCCCAGATCATCCCAGCCATTTGACCAAAGCCTGACGTACCTGGCTTGGATTGTCTGGTCAAGCTCAATTGTCTTTCCTACAAAGGTCTCAGAATATGTCTTGTCCTGCCCTATTCCAAGCCCAAGGCTGTTGTCGCTGTCATTGTTGAAGACCGTTGTTGTGCCGCTTCTGAAGTCTTCTGCATTAGAAAGCGCAACCGCTACGTCCTTATATCTTCTCCCGCTTTCGTAATCGTGCCATATCCTGATCTGATCAATTGGCTGGCGGGCGCCTAGATCTATCTGGATCCATTTTGCGCCGTCTCCTGCGCTTGCGAATCCGCCTAGAATGCTCTTATCCGTTAAAGCCTCTCCGTTTGAAACTGATTCTCCGCTGACAGACGTCCCTTCCCGGCTTGCCAGGTTGGTAATCCCTTTGGCTTTCGCAGTTTCAGATTTCGCGGTTTGCCAGTCGCTGCCTGATTGCTCTAAGGTGTTAAGCTTCCATTCGATGCCTGGCTCGACCACTTCCAGCTTGAAATGGTTTTCAAACGGAAGCATCCTCATTCTCTGATCCAATGTAAACGCGTTTACGTCCCTTGCTGAAGTCCATTCCCTGTAAGCGTCAAGCACATCATTCTTGATCGCTGCGGGCATTCCCTCGTCTGCTATCGTGATCTGGGCATTTAAGGCCGCCGCCTTAGATCCAAGGAAATGAGCTTTCTCAACAGTGAAAGTGCTTGTGTTTCCGCACAATCCCAGAGTTGTCGGGAAGAAGTTCCTGGCGAAGTAATCGTAGTTGGTTCCTACCCTGTAGTTGTACTGCCCTAAGGACGTTGGATCCTCGTACTTCTCTCCCCATGTCTGATAGGAGAATATGTGCCACTGCCATTGATCCATTCCGCTTCCTGCGGCCTTTACCCCGTCTCGGGACTCTTCGTTAATTGAGTTAAACCACATGTCCATGGTCTTGTCCGTCATGTACCAGCCATGTCCTGTTTTTGCGGACTCTTCGAGGCCATCCATGTCAGACAGCGACATTCCGGCTGTGTTGATTGAGTCTGCCAATTGAGATATTGCCAAATCATGAAACACCAGGTTTCCAGCAAACGCGTTTGCGCTCCCTGGCAATTTTATCAGCAACGACACTTCTGAGCCAACGGCATGCTCTGCCGCTAATGTGCCCTGTTTAGCCCTGGATGTTATCGTCATGTTATTTCCGCTTGTGTTGACTTGCATGACTTCCTTGTTTCCGACTAAGACATAGTTGCCTGATCCAAAGTCGGTTCCGCTTGCCACGCTAAACGTAACATTTCCCGTAGCCGCGATAGGCGTAGCCAGAGTTGTCGTCCTCTTTTTGACCAAATACTTGTCTATGTTTTCGGAGCCATTTGACCAAGGCGAAACAAAATCAACAAACGCTGGCCTGTTCTTGGTTCCTACAAGCATGTCCTTGAAAGCCGCAACATCCGTTATGGCAGTCTTGAACTTCTCGTAAGTGTCAAATCCCTTGATCCGGTAGTCTCCGCAATATGAGTAAAAAGTGTCATGCCCATACAGGAGGTCAGCGCCCATGCGCCTTCCTTCGTTAATTCGGGTCTGAATTGTGCTTTCGTCAAACGTCGCGAAAAGGTACTGTGATCTCAACGAATTGTTTATCAAGTTTTTGGGATCCTTTGACCAAACGCCGTTTGTTGTAGGATGCGGCAAGCCCTCAGCCACTTCCATCTCTCCAACAAGGCCAAGCACCTGATCAGTTGCGCAGCCGTACAGCGCGATTTTTGATCCTTCCATTTGCCCGTCATCGCCAAAGACGGCAGGGTCAAGCGCTTTTATGTCATACAATTGAGCGCCTTCATAAGGCAATGATCTATCCTCTGTGAAGTTGCCAACATACGCCCTGAGCTGTCCGCCATTAGCAATCGGTATAGCCGCTGACCGGAAGTTGTCAAACCGAACCGGATGCCAGTTGTTCCTGGGGATTATCTCTGCCACGCCCATTGGCATGGACGCCACTGTCTTCACGTTAAGACTCATAAGTCCCACTGCGTATTCGTCATCGTAAACGACTCCCAACGAATCAGCAATGGTATGCTTGATGTTTACAGGCACCGGCCCCCAGATAAAGTAGCGCACAAATAGATCTGTCTCGTTTTTGATCTCCGCCAGCTCGAAAGTCACATAGCGGCTTTTGGTTTCAGCCTTGACTGTCGCTGTTATCGTTTTCACGGCGCCTTGATCCGTGAACTCAAACGTAAACTCGTATATTCCGTCCCCATTGTATTTCATGCCTTTGGGAGTAGCTACCCCGCCAGGCTGCATATACAGGCTTATAAGCGGCCTTTGAGTTGCCGTCTGCAAGCGGTTCATTCCGTCAGGATCGATGAGGCCTGTCAAAACGCCCTCCTGATTAAGAACAATCGTAAGGTCGCCGCCTGTCAGCGACAAACCGTCACTGACTATCCCGTCAAAGGACGCCGCATACGCTGGCGTATGCGAGCCAAAAACTGAAAAGGCTATAAAAAGCGCTAGAGCTATCGCTTCGCACCTTTTGAGGATTTTAAGCACTTGTTTCGCTCCTTTCCAAAAAGACCATGAATCAGGCATATTAATCGATATGAATCTAATAATATAGTTTTGTAAGCGAACATACTTATCATTTTCTTTAAAAGCAAGGCGCATAAGCGCCTTGCTTTCTCATCCTTTTACAGCTCCTGCCGCCATTCCTGATATAACGTACTTCTGAGCGCACAAGAAAACCACAACCACTGGCGCAATCGCGTAGAGTATGGAAACACTGACCAGGTTCCAGTCAGCTACGAAAGTGCCATAGAAATGATAGGCCTTTTGCACAATCACTTCCTTGTCCGGGTCAGGCAGCAGATAGAGCGGGATTGTGAAGTCGTTCCAGCAACCAAGGAAGTTAAGCATTACAACTGTTACCGTAACAGGCTTTATGGCGGGAAATATGATCTGGAAGAACACGCGAAGCGCTCCTGCGCCATCTACTACTGCCGCTTCATCCAGCTCTCTTGGAACGCCTGATATGAATCCATAGTAAAGAAAGACGCTCATGGGCATGAGCAGGGAGACGAAGAGCAGTATCACGCCAAATCGGTTGTTGTATAATCCCAGAGTGCGTATCACCTTAACGACAGTAACCATGTTGACGGGAAACATGAGGCCTAGGGAAAAGTAGACATAAAGGGCGTTGTTGATCTTGTCCCTTCGCCTTGAAAGGGTGTATCCGCAGACAGAGGCGAAAACGACGCTTGCTATCACAGCGCCCGAGCTTGCCAAAAATGAGTTCATGTAGGCTTGCGGTATGTCTCCTAGCTCCCAGACCTTTTTGAAGTTCTCCCAGTGAAGCTCGGTTGGAGGAGTGAGGCTCATGGTCACTGCCTCGCCTTTTGTCTTGAGCGAGTTGAAGACTACAATGAGAAACGGGATCAGGATGGCCAGGGAAGCCAGCCATGCGGCCACTTCTTTCGCCGCTTGCCTGATTTTTTTGAAAATAGGCATCAGTGGCCTCCTGTCAAGAGCATATCAGAAGTTTAAAT
>JAISWZ010000074.1 GCA_031270945.1 Clostridiales bacterium
CCTGATTTGCTGCAAAAATCGGGCAATATTTCAATCCAGGAGGCTCTTATGAAAAAGGCTATGCGCGTTTTTCTTGCTGTTGCCCTTGCCAGTTCCATACTGGCTAGCTGCGGCGGCCAAACCCCAAGCGGTTCGGGGGATGCGGCTTCACCGACTCAAGCTGCGGTCGAGCAGGTCATAGGCCAGCTGGGCTATGACGTAAGCGGCAAAAATGTCGGCTTCTCCGTCATCTCTTTGACAGTGGAGTTCTTTAGCTCCATGTCTGACGAGTTCGAGCACTTTTTCGCAAGCAGGGGCGCGAACTACAGCGTTCTTTCGGCGGACCTGAACCCGGCTACGCAAGTCGAGAACATCGAAAACTTTGTGACAAAAAATACCGATATACTAATCGCCTTCCTGCTGGACGAGTCCTCGGCCACCGACGCCTTGATAAAGGCCAGAGAGGCTGGGGTTTACGTAGTCGTAATCGCCAACGTTATGAAAGACCCCAACGCCTTTGATGTATGCATCACTGTCGACCAGGGCGAAAGCGGAGTTGTCGGAGCGCAGGTGGCATCTGCCTGGATAGACGAGAACTACCCTGACGCCGCTGACAGGTCTATTGATGTAGTCTCTCTTGTCTCAACGTCAGAGGCCGGAACGATAGCCCGGGTCGAGGGAATGAGGACGCTCCCTGACATCAACAAGAAAGTCAACATGTATGAATACGATCTAGGCGCTGACCAGTCGCAGGAAATTTCTATGAGATTTTCTGAACAAGCGTTTCTTGAGCATCCAGACGCCAAAGTCTTCTTTTGCTACGGATCAGGCATGTCTCTTGGCGCTGACGAGGTTGCCATGAAGCAGGTCTCTGACAAAGACGGGTTTGCAATCATAGCTATTGACTCTATTGACGTGGTTCTTGACGGCATAGGCAAGTCTTCGTCAAACGAGTCCCTGATCCGCCGCACGGTCAAGCTTGGGGCGGGAACGCCATATACCGTGTTTCAGATCGTTACAGGAGAATGGTCATCCAAGCTGGTTGACAAGGTTTACCACGAAGAGTGCGTGGTAATCAATCCTTCAAACTACCAGGATTATTATTCCTCCAAATTTGATTGACAGGTGGTCATCATGATATCCGTCAATGGCATCTCAAAGCGCTATCCTGGCGTCACAGCCCTTGACAATGTATCCATCTCCTTCGCAAAAGGCGAGATCCACGCCTTAATGGGAGAAAACGGGGCTGGCAAGTCTACACTGATTAAGATCATGGCGGGAGCTGAGACAGCCGATTCTGGAACGATTGAGATCGGAGGGCAAAGCTTCAGCCATATGAGGCCGCAAGACGCGCAGGGCATTGGAATAAGCGTGATCTACCAGGACTTCAACCTGGCTCCGTCCCTCAGCGTTGCAGAAAACATCTTCATGGGCAAGCAAGTGGGAACAAGCAGGTTCCTGCCAGACTTCAAGGAGATGAGCAGACTTGCGTCCGAGGTGCTAAAGGGCTTGGGATCGAGCCTGAAGCCAGAAACGCTTGTCTTTGAGCTTTCCACTTCCCAGCAGCAGCTGGTGGAGATAGCGAAGGCCATTGCCAGCAACTGCAAAGTGCTGATAATGGATGAGCCCTCAGCGGCCATAGCCGTGGCGGAAGTTGAAAACATGTTTCGCCTGGTTAGGGAGCTTAAAGCCAAAGGAGTCACTGTCATATACATCAGCCACAGGATAGACGAAGTATTTGGCCTGTGTGACCGGGTATCCGTGCTAAGGGACGGAAAGTTCATAGCCACAGAACCCGTAGACGGGCTTGCCCGCAAAGATCTGATAAGCCTCATGGTAGGCCGGGAGCTCAAGGAAACTTACCCGCCTCACGGATCCCAGATCGGAGAGGTTCTTCTTTCCGCCAATGACGTAACTGGAAACGGCGACTTTCACGTAGACCTGTCTGTCCGCAAAGGCGAGATACTGGGCATGGCTGGGCTTGTCGGGGCTGGCCGGACAGAATTTGCTAAGATGCTGTGCGGAGACGTGAAGCCAAAGTCCGGATCTATAAGCGCAAAAGGCGCAGTCCGCCATTTCGCCTCGGTCTCGGAAGCGGTTGCGGCAGGGATCGCCCTAATCCCAGAAGACAGAAAAGCGGAAGGCCTGTTCATGGACTATTCAATTGACTGGAACGTTCCAAGCATGAGCTTCAAAAGGCTATCCCGCTTTGGCATAGTCAGCCAGAAGAAGGTTGACGAGCTCACGGACAAGTACGTGAGGGCGCTAAGCATCAAGACCCCCTCAACCAGGCAGATCGCCCGCCTCCTTTCAGGGGGCAACCAGCAAAAGGTTGTTGTGGCAAGGGCCTTGGCGGCTGAAGCTGAAATCCTTATTTTTGACGAGCCGACAAGAGGCATAGACGTTAGATCCAAGCAGGATATTTACAAGCTTATGAACGTCCTGGCCCAGAAAGGCAACGCCATTATCATGATAACCTCGGACATGGAAGAGCTTCTTGGAATGAGCGACCGCATAGCTGTCATGTATGAGGGGCGCAAGACCGGCGAGCTTGAAAAGGCTGAATTCAGCCAGGATAAGGTGCTTGAGCTGGCGTCAGGTTTAGACGCTTAGAAAAAAGCAAATAAAAGGATCGACGGAGCGAAAAGCGAATCCCTTTTCGCTCCTTATATAAGAGGTGATTTCTTGAGAAAAGCTATGGACTTTTGCCAAAAGAACCTGGCTCTTGTTTTGCTTCTCATAGCTGGCGCCATATTCAGCGCCACTACCGCCAACTTCTTGTCTGTCACAAACATCCTTAACATCCTGAACCAAAACTCATACCTGGTCATAGCCATGTGCGGCATCTCTCTTGTTATGATTGGCGGGGATCTGGACATGAGCGTAGGGTACCACATGAGCATTTGCGGAGTGCTCTGCGCCCTGATGCTGACAAAGACCGCTATCCCGGTCTGGATAGTGGTTCTTGCCACAATCGTTGCAAGCGTGGCGCTTTCAATCCTTACCACAGCGCTCACAGAGCTTCTGGCCATACCCCGCATATTTGTGACAATCGGAGAGGCCACCCTTTTTCAAGGAGCGGCCTACGTTATAACAAACTCGAAGACTGTCTCAAGCCTTCCTGTCAGCTTCAAGCAAATTGCGCAGGGAACGCTGATTCACCCAAGCCTGACCTATGCCACGCTGCTTATGGTTTTGTGCGTGGCTATAATGAGCTTTGTCTTAAGAGCATATCCCAAAATTATATCCGAGGCGCCGGAAAAATCCGGCGTTGAAGCATTCGCCAGGATTTTTCCGGCGCCATTTCGGAATTTTGGGATATGCACTAAGCAAGACCTACTTTGGCCGCCACGTGTTCGCCATGGGCGGCAACCTGGCGGCCGCTAGGCTGGCTGGCATAAATGTCCGGAGAATGAAGTACAGCATAGGAATCATAATCGGCCTCTTCCTTGGCATCGCCTCTGTTTTGCTGATCGGCCGCACTGGCTCCGCCGCCGCGAACACTGCCGCAGGGACTGAGATAAACATTCTGACAGGCATTCTTTTAGGCGGGGTATCCATTCGGGGCGGAGAAGGAAAGATCAGCAACTGCGTGGCAGGAATCCTTCTTGTGGCGTTAATCAGCAACGGCATGCAGCTGGCCGGCTGGAACCCGTACTACCAATACATCGCAAAAGGCGCTATAATGTTATGTGTTCTTGGCTTTGACATGTTCCAGATGCGAAGGAGATCTATATTAAACAACCAGCGCAAAGAGGAATCGG
>JAISWZ010000436.1 GCA_031270945.1 Clostridiales bacterium
TTGCTCGCAGAAGCCCGAGCAAACTAGTTGAAGCATTCGCCAGGATTTTGGCGATTTGCCCATGAACATTGGGCAAACGCTATCCGGTGCCATTTCGGAATTTTGGGATATGCACTAAATATCGATCCCATTCCAGGAAGGTGTTTGATGGCCTGGCTTCGCATCGGCAACAGCCTACACAATAACGTTCGGTTAGTTTATGCATTTGCTTGAGCTCGCAATGTTGGCCCTTTAGGAGAGAGGCGCATGCCCCTCTCCGATAATATCAAGTTTTATCAATATTTCGACATTCAAAGGCCTTTGCGCAAGCTCTGATTTTTCAAGCCCTTCCCGCCGAGATTAGCGCTCAAACGAAACCGCTCCATTCAAGATCGATTGTTGGCCACCGAGCCAGCGTAACCCGGGCGCTCCTCAAGTGTCGAAATATTGATAGATTTTGAAATTAAATCTGGCATGAGCAACCGCCAAATCGCTTCTCTCTAGAATGTTCGCTTTAAACAACGCAAAACCCTAAAATGACGGCCTTCACTAGGCCGTCATTTGCTTTTCCAAGTTTCAGCCTGTCAGGCAACTCCAGGATTGACTCCAAATATACGCGTAACCTTAAAGCACTTTAAGTTACTTATTCTTACATTTATTTCTTCTCAGCTCCCTTTTTCAGTCTGCCGTTCTTGAAAGGCAACCCGACAGAATCCAAATATTTAGCGGCCTTCTCTTCAGCCTCTCTTTTGCTTAAAGCGTAAAACTGCTTCTTTAACGCCGTGCCATCAGGCTTGCGCCCTACGACGCGCGTAATCTTGAAATACCTAAAATTATGTATTGTTACATTCGACTCTTTAACGATTCCCCTTTTCGGTCTGCACTTGGGCAAGCCGATGGACTCCAAGTATTTTGCGGCCTTCTCTTCAGCCTCTCTTTTGCTTGATGCGTAGAACTGCTTCTTTATCGCCTTGCCATCAGGCTTGCGCCCTACAACGCGCGTAACCTTGGAATACTTTTTGTTATTTATTATTACATAAGTCTCTTCCTTCATATATCCAATCCCCTTTTTAGTTCTTTTTGCCCTCGCTTCTTCAAGGGCCGCGACATCAAAGCGAATATTGCTTTAGAATCATTATAGCATTCTTTTTTGAGTATCGCAACATTTTCACCAAAGGTTTCTATCATTATCCTGTACTGCCTAGACATTTCGCCTGGTGATCGGTTGTTGCGCAATACCCCCTCTCCTGACGCCAACGCTTATTGATGAGCGCTCAAATTTGGAATCTATTCAAGTTTTGTCAATATTTCGACATTTGCAGTCCTTGGCGAAAACTCGATCTTCGAAGCAATTCTTCCAAGAGAGCCGTTCTTTTAAGAGATCGATTCTTTTAAGAGTGCCATTCTTTTAAATAAGCCTTTCCACGCAAAAAAGAGAGGGCTTGCACCCCCTCTCCTGACACTCTACTTCTTCAAAAGCAAGAAAGCTCTGACCGTCTTTCCATCCAGGCCGGCAAATTCAAGGGTCAGCTCCTCTGGCGCATCAAAGTACGGGCTGTCTATTTCAAACCAGCAGCGCCTTTCAGTTTCGGTAACTCCTTCTGGATCGTCTGCCACATAGCCTGAAGACATGTTTGCGTATCGCTTGCCGTCCCCGCCTATAGCGCAAAGGCTTATCTCAATCAAATTGAGCTTGTCGAGGCTTGCCCCATCAGCCTCCGCCCGCCTGGCGTTATCAGGGTTTGCCAAACCGCTTTTCGCAAAGTCGACCCAAGCGATTATCCTGAAAACAGTCGGGAAAGCAGACGCGCTGACAATCCTTATTCCGTCCTCTTCTGGTATATCTTGATCATACGAGAGCATTTCCGCCTCTGGGTATTTGTCCTCGATATCAAACTCAACGCTCCAGCTGCCGTTGACCGTAACAAACTTTTCTGAATTTTCTGATAAATAGCCAAAGCGCAAGCCGCCGACCGAGATTTTCGCCTTTGAGCCAACAGGAAACCTGTCAACAAATTTAGCGGCAATGGATATGTTGTAGGCCTCTCCCCCAAGGCTTGCCGCTCCGGTGTCAAGCCTGAAGTCTCCGCTACTTAATCCCTCGCCTTCCGGCACATACTCGTTAACCCCAGTTGAGGGGTTGGAGATGTAATGCCCACCTGGGAAAAACCGTTCCTCTCCGCCATCTTCAGAATAGTGCAGCTCCCAGACGCTGGGCTCGCCATCGCCAGCCATTTCAAGCTTGAAATCCATGAAGTTGACAGAATTGAACCCTTCTGGCACTTCGAAGCCTTTGATCGTTATTGACAAGCCAATCTCGCGTTCATCCACGTAGTACTCGCCAAGAGCCACATCTTTCTCGGCGCTTAAAACAGTTTCAAATCCATTCTCAACCGTCTCCACGCGCGAGTCGTTTCCTATCCCGCCAATGCTGGCAAAGAACGCCAAGAAGCTTTGGCCCGTGAATCCAAGCGCGATATCCGCTAGCATCACAACCAAGACAACAGTTGCCGCTATCCCCGCCACGGGCGAAATGCGTTTGGGCTTGCGCGCTATCCCCTGCTCCCTGCAGTGTATCCTGATCAGAACATTCGCCTTCACGCGCTCAGTGTTCCATCCCCCATCATTCATACGAGAACACCTCCTTGCCCAAGATCAGCCGAAGCTTTTCGCGGCCCCGAACAAGCCTGTGCTTGATTGCCGCTTCAGTCATGTCTGTTTCAGCGGCTATCGCCGTAACCGTCTGCGATCCATAGTAGTGCCGCAGAAATATCTCGCTGTCAGGCTCTCCCATTGAGAGGATAGCCTGCCTCACCGCCACGCGCTCGCTCTTTTCAATAACAGCGTTATCCAGCCCGTTCCCGTTGTCCAGCTGGATGTCGTCATCCAATGGAATGGTCTGCGCAACCTTGCGAAACTTGCTAATCGCCTTGTTCCTGGCCGTCCCCGCAAGCCACTGCTTCAACTTTTGAACTTTGCTTGCGCTGTCCCAGAGAGCGAGAAACACGTCCTCCGCCGTCTCTTCAACATCTTCGCGCGTCAGGCTCTCTCCAGCCGTGTTTTGGATAACCGTGCAGACATAGGCATTGTACTTGTCGATGATCTTGCCCAGCGCGTCCTCGCTTCCGCCTTTCACCCCGCTCAGCAGCAGCATGTCAATCATTTGCGCTAACCGCCTCCTTTGTTTGTTTGCATCTCTAGGGCCATGCATCTATATAGTCGCAGATTATCGGAGGTTGGTGCCGCTTGAAACAAAAAAACTTAAGAGATATCTTGCATCTCTTAAGTCCCTGAATTAAAGCATTTTCTGGTCTTTTTCTTTTAAGTCAAAGCTTTTTCTGTCCCTGCGCCTTTCACGCAACGCAAAAAAGGGAGGCTCCGCCCCCCTCTCGCATCAATTCCTCCTGGTCATTTCCCTCATGTCGAGCTTTCCGGTCGAAACAAACTCAATGAACTTCCCTGTGCCCATCGCGACGCAGGATATGGCGTTGTCCGCTATTATGGCGTTGATGCTTGTCCGCTCCTTAATAAGCTTGTCCAATCCATTTAAAAGGCTTCCGCCTCCGGTCATGACGATGCCTCGATCAGAGATGTCACTTGCGAGCTCTGGCGGCGTTCTTTCCAAAACCGTATGCACCGCTTCAACTATGCTGGCTACAGACTCCGCAAGGGCGCCAAGCATCTCGTCAGAGGAAACGGTAATGGTCTTGGGCAGTCCGGTGATCAGGTTCCTGCCTCTCACGTCCATTGTGACAGGTATTGTGCGAGGATAAGCGGTCCCAATGTTTATTTTCAAGTCCTCGGCAGTTCTTTCGCCTATGAGGATGTTGTGCTTCTTTCTCATGTACCTGATAATCGACTCGTCAAAGTTGTCTCCAGCCACTTTCAGCGACGTGCTCACAACAGTTCCGCCAAGGGATATGACAGCCACGTCGGTGGTGCCGCCTCCGATGTCAACAACCATGGATCCGCAAGCGCGGGCGATGTCTATTCCAGCCCCTATGGCTGCCGCTATCGGCTCCTCGATTATAAAAACCTGCCTTGCCCCGGCTGTGCGCGTTGCGTCCATCACAGCCCTTCTTTCAACCTCTGTAACGCTTGAAGGAACGCAAACCGCAATTCTCGGCTTTCTCAGCATGTGCCTTCCTACTGCCTTGGATATGAAGTGCTTGAGCATTTTTTCAGTTATGTCGTAATCTGAGATCACGCCTTCGCGAAGAGGCCTGATGGCAACGATATTGCCAGGAGTTCTTCCAATCATGCTTCTTGCGTCAGAGCCAACGGCTAGGATATCGTTGCTGTCCTTGTTGATCGCGACAACTGAGGGCTCCTGCAATACTATTCCTTCGCCTTTTATATAAACTAGAATGCTGGCAGTCCCTAGATCTATTCCTATGTCAATGCCCATTATTCTTCTCCTTCTATAAGGCGTATTATACCGGCCCATAAGGCGTATCATGCCGGCGAGCGCTCAATTGAAGAATCTATAGGCAAGCTATAAATTCTTGAAGCATAAGCCACATTCAAGCAACCTATGGCTTATGCGCTAAGCGCCGCTTGCGACGGCCTCAAGCGCTGTCCAAGGGCATATCCCAATTGCGCAAGGCTTTGGCAAGCCCTCGCGAAACATTTCAAGGCTTCTCGCGCCCTTTTGTTTTGGGGTATGCCCAAAATAACGTTTTGCGCCATCATGGCGGCAACATGCCCGCGCCGCTAGCGCCCGAAAAGCCGCAAGCGGTTTTGGCGAAGACGCGTCCCGGAACTGTTTGCGGCTTGCAAAGCCTGCTTTCGCAAGGCTTCGCTCGCCTTTTCTTGAAAAGCGGGATGCGCTTTTGGCGCATATCCCAATACTCCAAAAAAGGCGCAGTGAAAGTCATCGCGATGCTTTAACGCGTGACTTTCACAAGCCATAAAATTAAATTTGGGATATGCTCTTAGCGCTAAACTCCTTGGGCGCAAGCCCAAGTTGGCAAGCCCCCGATATAGGGGCCATCTTCTCGAATATAATCGAATCTTGATTACTATTATACCTGATAAAGAGAAATTGTAAATAGCAATGTTTTCGGAGCAGCAGCGCCCGTTTCTGTCACCTTGCGCTTGCACTCATATTTTGCGCATATCCCAATATTATACTATTGTCTTCTGGGACACGCTGGAAGTCCATCTCCTAAAATGGCTCGAACTGGCATCTTCTGTTTTGGTTCAAACCCGCGCGAACCCGCGCAATTGTTTAAAAACCGGGATATGCACCTAGATGAACATTTTTGGCATATTCCAAAAGGGCGAAGAAAAGCCTTTTTGTGCATATGATTTAATGCCAATGAGTGAATGCCTGTGAGCGAATAGATCTGCGTTGATCACTCAAACGGATGGTCGCGAGATGAATTATTTGCCTAACACCCCTCGCGAGTCAATGGCATTCCCCAAACTTGTCTTGCAAACGCAACCCTGCGCCACTTTGGGTCATGCCCTAAGCGCATATCCCCAAGCTCCATCGAAGGCGCAACAGCCAGCGCGACACTTTTAAAATAAATAAATCAAGCTTTGGACTCCTGCATCTTTCCCACATCTCTTTGCCATACATAAAGCATTCCCGAAATCACGCGCCCTAAAGCAGCCTTGGCTTTCGCGATATGGTCTTGGGCAGCCTTCGAGCAAGATCCAGCCCAGTATCTACAGTTTGGCAGTGAGCCATACTCCGGCAACGAAGCCTAGCATGGCGCCTATGGCTGACATGCGCCCTCTCCAAACATCCTTGGATTCCGGCAAAATGTTTCCACAGGCTATGTAGAGCATAACGCCTCCAGAGAAGCAGAGGCAAGCGTCCACAAACAGCGGCGATGATGAGCTTATCAAAGCGCCTGACAGCGCTCCGACAGACATTGGAATGGGAACCAAAAGCGACAGGGCAAGCATTTTGCTCGCCTTGGCGCCAGCCTGCTTAAACGGCAGCATAACGGCAAGCCCTTCAGGAAAGCAATGGGCAGCGATCATTATCGCAAGCGACACGCCTGCCGGAAATGAAACATGCAGCAGCGAGCCCAAAGCCATGCCTTCTGGAATGTTATGGATAGTAACTCCCAAGACCAGCAAAAGGCCAGCTTTCTCATACCTATGAAACTCTCCCAGCCGCCCCTCCAGCCAAGCCGAAAGAGCGACCCCCAAGAGCATGGCTATTATTCCCTTGTAAAGCCCAAAGCGCTCGAGAGAGCCTGGAATCAGCTCAAAGCATATGAAAGCAATGATTATTCCAGCAGTAAAGCCCATCATTGTGCCAAGAAACCTGTTGCCCAACTTCCCAACGGCAAAGCAGAAGACGCCTGCCAAGAAAAATCCTGAAAACGCCGTAAGATATCCAACCAACCCGATAGACAAAAAGTGCTGCATCCCTATCCCCCCTAATAAATCATATGAGGGGCCTCGGGCAAGCAGAATCCCAAAGGCTAAGCCTATTCCTAAATTTTTGGACTTTGTTCTTCGCTTTTCTTTCCTAAATTTTGGAATCCTGCGCATTTGAGCCGCGCCATTGCATCCAATTATATTTTTCATTCATAATTCAATGTTTATACGCACTTTATTGATTGTTCTTTGTGCATATTCTATCTTTTTAACGAATACTTGAACTGGGATAGACGATTGGCCGCAAATATCAAATCAGGCGCTGCCAAGTGCGTATTACGCTGCCAAGTGCGTATTTTCTGCCAAGTGCGAATTTCGCTGCAAGTGCGTGTTTCGCTGCCAAGTGCGTATTTTTTGTCTTGCTAATGTCTGGCCTTTCACCAAGCGTTTCTCTTATCTTTATCATGAACTGCGCCTTTTGCTCAGGTTGGTGGTTGATCCACTAATGACGCCTTGATGTCGCTTTGATGTCGCTTTAATGTGGAATTTTCTTTTCATTGCCCGCCTTAAAAGCCAGTTGGGCAGCGCCTTGATCCCTCTTGGCGCTTGCGAGCATAAAGCCATCTCTTGGGCGCATTGGGCTTGCGCACCATGGGATATGCCTAGGTATCCAGCAGCAACTCAATTCAGCAACAAGCGTACCTCTACTCACGGCATTTTACGCCGCATTTCGCAGTTACTTGAAGATTTTCAAATCAACCCGCCTGTTTTTCCAAGCGGCAATTCTTTTTCCTCAGCATTATACATCAGGAATCAAAATATTTCAAGAAATGAATAAAATCAATAATTTCTATTTTTGCGCTCTTATTTCCACTTTTTAATCCTTAAAGTTACTTTATGCCCCTTCTCGCAACCCCATGCATATAACGATTCTTGCGCAGATCAAAGTTTGGTTGCTCAAAAGCGCTGGGGCGGAGATCCATAAATTTATTTGCAGCAAAATCTTGGGTGTTTCTGGTTGAATTGGTGTTCCTGGTTGAATCGGGCGTTCCTGGATATCACGAGCTGTCCTAATGCCGGCTCAAGCCGCACCCATCCATGGCAATCAAAGGCTGAGTTGACGCTTGCTACACAATATTTCCAGCCAAAACAAATCGCGCGTCCTGCAAGCGACAAACCTAAAACCTCATTCTTGCAAATTTCCAGCCATGCAAATTTCCAGCCTCGGATTCATATTGCATAAAATCCTTGCGTCTGCGTCTTCCCTCCCAATCATCCCCTGATAATTCCGTAATGCTCTTGCTCTCAAAAATAGGATTTTTCCGGTGCCCTTACGGAATTTTGGCATTCGCGCCAACAAATCAAAACGAGCATTTGAGCCCTGCATTCCGCTCAAACCCGCAGCCCTTGCGCGATTGCAATCATCTCTTCAAGCAGCCCAAAACCAAGAGAATTGCACCATTTTCTCTCGCAAGCCGCTCCCAGAACAGAAAATTTCCAAATCGGCACAGCATTTTACTGTATCCAGCAAACATTGCATGTGGTATACTGATTGTGTAAGGGCGCGAAAAGAACTGCGCTTTTTGTCTTTGCGCTTTTGGTCTTTTGGCCTTTTTGGCCTTTTTGGCCTTTTTGGTTTTTGGGCCTTTTTGATCTTTTTGGCCTTTTTGTCTTTTTGTTGCGTCCGAGCGAAAACATCCGTTTAACTCATCCTTTGCATTCGCTTATGGGCGACCAACGACACGAGTGAAAAACGCAGTTCTTTTCACTCACCGGCTTAGCGGAAGACGCATTCAAACGCTTGCAAAAGCATGCTCCAAGTAAATATCCCAAAATTCCTAAAGCGCGGCGAAAGTCATCGCGCTACTCATTAAATTTATTTTTGGGATACGCTCCTAGCATTACGCCAAATTGGGCCTTTGGCTTTCCAATAAAAATCGCCCAATCTAACGCATGCCCCCAAATCAGCCTAATCATATCAAGTGCATGATATGCACCAAGGAAGGATGAAACTATGGAAACGCCTTTCACTGGAGCTTCAAATTTGGACTTCGGCCAAGAATGGGGCTTCCACAAAGACTGCCTGGATATATGGCGCATTACAGGATACGCTTCAGGAAACGGAAGAATGTTTTTCTTTGGCAGCAGGGCCATAAGCGGGAAAACGCTTTTGGGCAGGCGCCATTGCTGCTCTGTTTCCCTTGATGAGTTCCAGAGCGGCAAGAGTTTCGAGGAGACGCGCTATCCCAAGGGCGCTGGCCTGGTTGTTGAGCCAGCAGGGACATTGAAGTGCGAAGACCTGCTCGATCTTGACTGCTCGCCAAAAGGCGGCAAGTTCAAAGCCAAGGGCAAAGGGTTTTCCTATGACTTGAGCCTGTCGGGCAGAAAAGACGCCAGCTGGATCAATGAAAAAGGGATTCTCACTCTTGGGAACGGCGGCGGAAGCGCCATTTGCGTCTCAGCCACAAACCTGAACGTCCAAGGCGAGGTGCTCATTGGCGAAAAGAAATCAGTCGTGTCAGGGAAGGCGTGGCTGGACAAGCTCTCCGGCCCCATGAGCTTCAGCAAGGCGGGAAGCCACTGGGAATGGCTCACTATCCGCTTCTTCAACAACGAGGAGATGACGATCTTCTCTTTCCCAGGCTCGGACACCAAGATCGGTTCTTGGACAAAGAAAGACGGAAGCGTATCGCCCCTGGAAAATTTCCAGCTTGAAACCTCAAGCTTCGCAAGCCCCAGCGAAAAAGCCAAGTTCGCCTGCGGCTGGGAGCTTCGCGTGGACAACAAAGAGTACTCAATAACAACTATAGCAGATGGAACGGAAAAATTTGGAGCGTACGAGCTTTGGGCTGAGATCTGCAATGACTCCGGAGACCAGGCTGGCATCTGCTTCGCCCACGTCATGCCAGGAACCAGAAACCCGAAGTTCAAGAAGCAGTTCCCGCTCAAGGCTGATTTCAAGTTCCCGTGGCAAAAGGGCAAAAATGAAAAGGAGCAGAACTGATGGATCTAGGCGAGCTGGTTGAGGCGCTCAAAAAAGAGTCTTCCCCTGTCAAGGCCGGAAAGATGAGGGCGTACATGCGCAGGCGCTTCGAATTCTTGGGCGTTTCCACTGTCCATAGACTTGAAATCTGCAAGCCATACGCGGCTGAGTCCCTTGCCAGCGGCGCTGTTGACTGGGATTTCATCTCTGACTGCTGGCTGTCTCCCTGGCGCGAGATTCAGTACTTTGCGCTGGAGTGCATCTATGACCTTAGGGACACGCTAACGCCAGAATGCATGCCAAAACTCAAGCGCCTTATAGAAGTCAAGCCTTGGTGGGACACAAATGACGCCATTGACAGCATCATAAGCTATGTCGCGCTGAAATACCCGGAGCTGAACAAAACCCTCCTGGAATGGAGCAAGGACAAAAGCGGCTGGGTTCGCAGAGTTGCCATCTGCCACCAGCTGGATCGAAGGGGCAAAACAAACAGGGATCTCCTGACCAGGATCATTGACAACAACCTGGGCAGCACAGAGTACTACATCAACACGGCCATTGGCCGGAGCTTGAGAGAGTACGCAAAGCACAACCCCGACTGGGTGCTCTGGTACATCAACACCAGGAAGGATCGCCTAAACTCGGTCTCGGTGAAAGAGGGGTCGGCGGATCTACAAGATAAAAGTTAAAAAATAAAGAAATATATTTAAAAAAAAAAAAAAAAAAATAAAAATATTTTTTTCAAACAAAGCGCTTGCGGGCCTCCGGCCCCGCAAGCGCTTTGTTGCGTGTATCTCGTGCATCCCGAAATTACCAAAAGTGGCGCCTAGATAAACTCAAAATCCCTTCTCTTCTGGTTTTTGCACGCCCTTTATAAATTCTGGGATATGCCTGTACATACCAACCAGCTTTTGCACATTTCCCATCCCGCTCTATGGCTAAACCCGCACTCCAAAACCCGCCCTCAGGCGAACTTTCAGGCACAAATTTTTCTCTTGAAGCCAGCCCTTTCGGCTCATGTCAAATCCGCTATTAAGCAGCGCTTGATTTAGCGCTCCAGCTTCGGCCCCTTTGCGCACAACTGCTCAAATGATCCCCGTTTTTGTTTTTATCCTATATTTTCAGGCTTGGCCGCATCCCGTCGGCCTGAAATAAATTGTCGTCTCCTGCCGCTATGTCCCGAACGAACTTTGCTTGAACAACACCCCATCCGCGCTTTAAATTTCACAAACCGCAATTCGGGTTTTGTTGGCTGAGCATTGAGATCCGCACGTGTTTCCCGTATTATATTTTCTAGCCAACACGCTTGCGTGTCAAGCACATATTTTGCCTACTTTTCACGATTCTACCCATTTTTCACATCTAAACGCGAAATTTGCTCACTATCGAATCACTTTTGATCAATACCAAGCAATTTGATTCCAAACAATCAACTTTGCCGCCACCCCTTTTCATTGCCGCTCAAGTCTGATAACATATTCTCCAGGGCCAAAACGGATGAAGCTGAAATTTGGCGCAATGTGCCTGCCTTAGGCTTATCCATCGAGATTATGTCGAATTCCCGGCCAAGAGCATATCCCATTAGGCGCATATCCCAAAATTATATCCGGTGCTATTACGGAATTTTGGGATATGCACTAATATGCGCTCATAAACTCTTAAATCCAAGAACTCCCGCGAGCCAGGGGCATGAACCCATTTTTGCGAGGCTCAGCATAGAGCCTCGGCCCCAGCTCTCTACGCCAGATGAAAGGAGGATCAAAATGCAAGAAAGCGTTTTCTCGCTTAAAAAAAGCGAGCGGGTGCCGCGCCTGATTGAGCATTTGTACGCAAAGATGCCCGAGGTCGAAGCGGATCGCGCAGAGATCGTGACAGAAGCCTATAGGCGGACTGAGAACCTGCCAATCACGCTGCGCAGGGCGGAAGCGTTTCGCGCGATATGCGAAAGCGTGCCTATAGCCATAAGACCGCTTGAGCTTGTGGCGGGTTCCAACAGCCTTGCGCCCAGGGGCTGCCAAACGTTTCCCGAGTACTCGTTTGAATGGCTTGAGTCGGAGCTGGATACGGCAGAGACCAGATCAGCCGATCCCTTTCGCATCTCCGAGGACACAAAGGTAAGGCTCAGGCGCGTGTTCCCCTACTGGAGGGGCAAGACCTCAAGCGATCTGGCCAGAAGCCTTATGGCGCCGCAGGCGCTGGCGGGCATCGACCACAACCTGTATACTCCCGGCAACTACTTTTATAACGGAATAGGGCACTTCAGCGTCAACTACCGGGAAGTCCTGGAGATTGGCTTCTCAGGCATAAAGGAAAAGGCGGCCAGAGCCCTTTCGGCCTTGCCAATCCATGATCCTGGCTATCCCCAGAAAAGCGCGTTCCTGAAAGCAGCCATAATAAGCTGTGACGCCGCAAGCCTTTACGCCAAGCGCTATGCCAAGCTGGCCCAGGACATGGCAGGCAAGGAGCCTGATCCAAAGAGACGGCAAGAGCTGAATCTCATCGCCCAAAGCTGCGCCTGGGTTCCCGAAAACCCCGCTCGCTCCTTCCAGGAGGCTTGCCAGTCGTTCTGGTTCATCCAGTCCCTTATCCAGTCAGAATCCTCTGGCCATTCCATTTCTCCAGGGCGCTTTGACCAGTACATGCACCCCTGGCTGAAAAAAGATCTTGAAGCCGGAAGCATCACATTAGAGTACGCCCAGGAGCTCTTGGACTGCTTGTGGGTCAAATTTAACGATCTGAACAAAATCAGGGACAAAGACTCAGCAGAAGGCTTCGCTGGCTACAGCCTCTTCCAGAACCTGATAGTCGGAGGCCAGACCGAGGACGGCAGAGACGCGACAAACGTCCTAAGCTACATGTGCCTGGAAGCCGCAGACCACGTGAGATTGCCAGCGCCCTCCCTTTCGATCCGGGTTTGGAACGGATCCCCCAAGAAGCTTCTCCTGAAGGCGGCGGAGGTTGCCAGAACAGGCATAGGGCTTCCCGCTTTCTACAATGACGAGGCGATCATCCCTTCGATGATGAGCCGAGGCCTCACCCTGGCCGAAGCCCGGGACTATTGCATAATAGGCTGTGTCGAGCCCCAGAAGGCCGGATTCACTGACGGCTGGCATGACGCCGCGTTCTTCAACATGTGCCGCCCGCTGGAGCTGGTCTTCTCCCAAGGCGTGGACGCCGGGGAGCAAATCGGGGCAAAGACCGTCCCTGTCGAAGAAATCTCGTCTTTCGAAGAGCTGTTCGAAGCCTACAGGATCCAGATGGAGCATGCCGCAAGCCTCATGGTCAATTCTATAAACGCCATAGACCTGGCGCACAAGACAAAAGCTCCCCTACCGTTCCAGTCTTGCATGATCGAGGATTGCATAGAAAAAGGGCTGACCCTGCAAGAGGGAGGCGCCCGCCACAACTTCACCGGCCCCCAGGGCTTTGGCATAGCAAACGCCGCTGACGCCTTGATGGCCATAAAAAAGCTGGTGTTTGAAGACAGCCGCTACACCCTGTCCGACTTCAAGGAAGCGATGCAAGCCAACTTCGGGCATGAAGATCTCGTAGGCTTGGCCACTGCAATAGCCGGCGAGCTTGCGAGACAAGGGATAACTCCCGACGCGGAACAGATCAGGCTTATCGGAAACGAGATAGAAAAAGCTGTTTCCGGCAAATGGGCAAAGCTTCTTTCTGACATCCAATCCGTTCCCAAGTACGGCAACGACATTGACGAGGTAGACAGCCTGGCCAGGGAAGTTGCGTACCTTTACACCAAGCCCCTTGAAAAGCACAAAAATCCTAGAGGCGGCATTTACCAAGCCGGGCTGTACCCGGTTTCTGCCAATGTTCCGCTTGGCGCTTCAACAGGCGCAACCCCGGATGGCAGGCTAAAAGGCGCCCCCTTGGCGGACGGAGTGGGGCCGGCGCAAGGCCGGGACGAAAAAGGCCCAACAGCCGCATGCAACTCGGTTGCGAAGCTTGATCACATCATCGCGTCAAACGGCACCCTGTTCAACCAAAAGTTCCACCCCACCGCTCTGGCGGGCCAAGAAGGACTTGAGAAATTTGTAGCGCTGGTTCGAGGCTTCTTTGACCAAAAAGGCATGCATGCCCAGTTCAACGTAGTTGACAGGGAAACTCTCCTGGACGCGCAGAAAAACCCCAGCGCACATAAAAACTTGGTTGTTCGCGTGGCTGGCTACAGCGCCCTTTTCATCTCTTTGTCAAAGTCCCTGCAAGACGACATCATAAGCAGAACCACCCACGGATTCGCGTCATGAGGCTTGAGGATGAAGTTGGGCGCATTGTCAGCATCCAGCGCTTCAGCCTTCATGACGGCCCTGGCATAAGAACTGTCGTCTTTCTGAAGGGCTGCGCCCTAAGATGCCCCTGGTGCTGCAACCCTGAGACCCAAGAGACAGGCGTCCAGATCGCAATTGACGGCAAAACCTTTGGCAAGGATGTCACAGCCGGGGAAGTCATGGAGGAAGTTGAAAGGGATGAGCCGTACTATCGCCGATCCGGCGGAGGCATAACCCTCTCCGGAGGCGAATGCCTGCTTCAGCCCCAATTCTCAAGCGCCCTCCTGAGCCTCGCGAAGTCCAAGGGCTTCTCCACCGCCATAGAGTCAACAGCCTACGGATCCTATGAAACCATTAAAAATTTTATCCTGGATCCACTTGACATCTTCCTGCTAGACATCAAGCATGCCGATCCAGAGAAGCACAAGCAAATAACCGGCAAGAGCAACGCCCCGATGATCGAAAACGCGAGGCAAATTGCCGCTTCCGGCCAAAAGCTTATAGCGCGCGTTCCAATCATCCCAAACTTTAATGACACCTGTGCCGATATACGAGATATCGCAAGGCTTGCCAAGTCCCTCCCGGGAGTTGAGAAGATCCACCTTCTCCCTTACCATATGTACGGAGCCGGCAAGTACGCCGCTCTTGGAAGAAAGTATCTCATGGGCGACGCCAAGCCGCCAACGGACGCCCTTATGCAAGCGCTGAAAGAAGAAGCCGAAGCCCAAGGGCTTGACGCCCAGATCGGAGGCTGAAGTGGATCCCAAGCTGCGCGTGGTCCAAGAGCAAGTGCCCGGCCGCCAAGTAACCTTGGCGCACTCAATAGCAAACCCCGGCAAGGATGTGCTTGAAAAGCTGGAAGCCCAGACCGGAACAAAGCTGCCATCCGGCGCCTTGGGCATCATGAGCCTGACCCCAGCCGAAATCTCTGTGATAGCCGCAGACCTGGCCCTAAAGTCGGCGTCAGTGACCCTTGTCCTCCTTGACATCCAGGTAGGCACCCTCTTCTTTGCGGGCACAGTGTCAGAAGTCGACGCCGCCCTAAATGGGATCCTGGATTGCCTGGCCAACTCAATGGCGTTTGAGGTTTGCCCGATAACAAGGACATGACGATCCGCCTGCCAGATCTTCGTCTGACAACACGAGCTTAATCTTTTGATTAGCTCGCTCCACGGCTTTGATCTTTCAACCACTTGCATTCTACTGCCTATTCTCTTTTACAAACTTGGCAATCCTGGCGTTCACCTCCCGGCTTTCCGTGAACACCTCGTTAAAAGCGGTTATAGGCGCGGTCCGGCACAAGAAGTCGTTTCCCATTTTAGATGAGTCGCACAAGAGATACCGCTCCTTGCTGTTTTTGATAAACTCCCGCTTAATAAAGCTTTCGTCCTCGCTAGCCTCAGTCGACCCTGACTCCAGGCTGAAACCCCGGCTGGACATGAAAACCGCGTCAGCGTTTAGCCTCCTGACAAAATCAACGGCGGTTTGCCCGACCAAGGACTTTGATCCAGCCCGCAACGTCCCGCCAGTGCACATGACCGCCATGTCGTTTCTGTCAGACAGGTGAAGGCAGGTCTTAAGGCCGTTTGTTATAACCCGGAGGTTTGCGATCCCCTCAAGGTTTCTGGCCAGGATGTAGACAGTGCTGGATGAGTCCAAGAACAGCGTCATGCCGTCTTTTATCTTCTTCACGGCTTGCGCCGCAATTATCTGCTTTTGGTGCTCGTTCCTGTTTTCCCTGATTGCCAAAGGATCCTCGTTGGCTATGCCCTCAACAAGAAGAGCGCCGCCCCTGGTCCGGCGTATCTGCTTGCTCTCCTCCAGCTCCTTCAAGTCACGGCGTATCGTGGCGCCGCTTACGTAAAGGCTGGCGCTAAGCTCGTCAACAGTGACGAAGTTCTTGCCTCTCATGAGGTTTAATATGAGCTCTTTCCTGTTCACCTGCGCCTCCCACCCCCGCGCGCAGCGCGGGTTCCCGCGCTTTGCGCGGCGCTCTTGTTTTTATCTTTCCAACGCGCGTCAGCGCGTGATTTCGCGCAACAATTGCGCTCTAAGAATAGAGGCTTGAAAACTATGGCTTCATCATTTGAGATCAAAAAAGAAATGTGTGAGATCGGCCGCCGAATCTACCAAAACGGGTTCGTCGCCGCAAATGACGGAAACTTCTCCGTCAAGGCCGGGGAGAACGAGTTCTACTGCACTCCCACCGGCGTGTCCAAGGGGTTCATGACTCCGGACATGATACTTAAGGTCGACAAGCAGGGCAGGCTCTTGGAGCCAAACTCCAAGTACAGGATCTCAAGCGAGTTCAAGATGCACCTTGGCGTCTACAGGAACCGCCCGGACGTGAACGCGGTGGTCCACGCGCACCCGCCAGTGGCGACAGCCCATGCCGTCTGCGGCAAGGCGCTGAACTCCATGATCATGCCAGAGGTCATCATATTCCTTGGGGATGTGCCCTTGACCGACTATGGAACCCCGTCAACCGAGGAGATCCCAAACGCCATAGAAGGCGCGATACAAAACCATGACGCTGTCCTTCTTGAAAACCACGGGGCGCTTTCCGTTGGCATAAACCTAACCCAGGCCTACTTCCGCATGGAGACGCTTGAGTATTGGGCGAAGATAAACCTGTACGCAGCGCAGCTTGGCGGCGCGAACGAATTGAACCAGAACCAGGTGAAGAGGCTTGTCCAGCTCAGAAGCGAGATGAAGCTTCCAGGACGCCACCCAGGCTGCCCTACCTGCAAGAACAACGGAACCCCCAGCTGCCACAGCAACACTGGCGTAGCCAATTCCTGCAGGGAAGAAGCGCCGGCGTCTAGGCCAGTTTCGCCTGCGCCAGCAGCCGCTCCTGCCCTTGACGAGGAAACCATTCGCGCAGTCACCCGCCAAGTGATGGCCGCATTGGGCAGGGGGTGATCCGGTGCCCTTGTCCGAGCTCCAAGTGGAGGAAATAGTCAGGCAGGTGCTGACTGAGCTAGCTCCGGCAAAGCCGGAAGGCCAGCCTGGCATCTGCGAGAGCGTCGAGGAAGCCCTGCGCCAAGCGGATCGCTCCCACAAGATTCTCTATGACATAAGCATGAAAAAGAGGGAAGAAGCCATCTCAAACATCAGGAGGCTTACCCTGGAAAACGCCGAGCGGCTTGCTAGGCTTGGCGTAAAAGAAACAAAAATGGGACGGGTCGAGGACAAAATCGCCAAGCACATCCTTGTGGCGGAAAAGACGCCTGGCACCGAGTGCCTGACCCCGACAGCCCTGTCTGGCGACTATGGCCTGACCCTTACGGAAAGGGCGCCCTACGGCGTCATAGCCGCAGTGACCCCAAGCACAAACCCGTCTGAAACTGTCATCTGCAACACCATAGGAATGATGGCGTCAGGCAACACTGTGGTCTTCAATCCGCATCCGTCAGCAAAGGAAACATCCCTGCAGGCCATAGAGCTGGTTAACAGGGGGGCAAAAGAGGCGGGGCTCCCAAATGTCGCCTTCGCCGCCAAAAATCCGACGCCTGAGTCATTTTCCGCCATGATCGCCTCCCCGATAGTGAGGATGGTAGTCTGCACAGGCGGACCAGGAATTGTGAAGCTCACTCTTTCCTCAGGCAAGAAGGCCATAGCGGCAGGAGCGGGCAACCCTCCTGTGATTATAGACGAATCAGCTTGCCTTGAAAAGGCGGCCAGGGACGTGATAGCCGGTGCGTCATTTGACAACAACCTGCCTTGCATCGCTGAAAAGGAAGCTTTTGTCCTAGCTTCCGTCTATGATGACTTCCTGTCTCTGCTTGTGAAAAATGGAGCGGTCTTAGTCAGCCCCGAAGACACAAAAAGGCTAGAGAAGCTTGTCCTCACAGAAAAAGAAGGCAAATATTTTCTCAACAGGCGCTGGGTCGGCCAAGACGCGTCCTTGTACCTGGACGCGCTGGGAATAGCGTCAAACTCTCCCCGCCTCATCATCTGCGAGGCTGAGCCAAATGACCTGTTTGTGCAAGAAGAGTTGATGATGCCCATACTTCCTATAGTGAAAGCCAAGAATATAGACGAGGCCATAGCCCTCTCGGTCCAGGCCGAGCACGGCTACCGCCATTCGGCCCACATGCACTCAAAGAACGTGGATCATTTGACCCGGTTCGCCAGGGCGGCGCAAACCACAATCTTCGTGAAAAACGCCCCGTCTTACGCCGGTTTGGGTTTCAAAGGGGAAGGCCACTGCACTTTCACCATAGCCGGCCCAACAGGCGAAGGCCTGACAAACGCCGCCAGCTTCACCAGAAGCAGGCGCTGCATAATGGCGGACTCTTTGCATATTGTCTAAAAAACAAGGCTTTGCCCGATTGTCTTGGGCATTCAACCAAGTTTTTTGTTTTTAGCTCACTTTTTTAGCTTTTTTTAAATCAAGACAGGAGGCTCAAATGGATCTGGATCAGCATTCAATCGAAAGCATAGTCCGGCAAGTGCTAACCAAGCTGAAGGAGCCCGCGCAAGAAAGCGCACTTAGCGTAAAAGCAGGCATGGCTCAAGTCGCGATGCTTGAGTCGCTTAAAAATTTCGCCATAAGAGAATACCCGATCCCCGAGCTTGAGGATGACGACATCCTTGTCAAGGTCGAGGGGTGCGGCGTCTGCGGCACCGACGTGCATGAGTGGAAAGGCGATCCCTTCGGCTACATTCCACTTGTCCTCGGGCACGAGGGCACCGGCGAGATCATCGGGCTGGGGCGGAACATCAAGAAGGACTCCCAAGGCAATCCCGTGAAAGTGGGCGACAAGCTGGTCACCTCTGTCATCTCCTGCGGAGAGTGCCCCAACTGCCTGCTCCATCCGGAAAGCCCCCAGCTTTGCGAGAACCAGGGCGTCTACGGGCTTATAACAGACAGTCCCAGAAACCACCTGACCGGATGGTTCGCATCCCATATCGTTATCAAGAAAGGCTCGACCTACTTTGTCGTAAACGAGCTTTCCCTTGATCAGCGGATGCTCCTTGAGCTGGCAGCTGTCGCAGTCCACGCGGTTCAGCAGGGCAAGTCAACCGGACGCTTGCACTTTGACTCCAGAGTTGTGGTCTCCGGCTGCGGGCCAGTCGGCCTGATGGTCACCGCCGCCTTGCGGGTTGCCGGGGTTGGCGAGATAACGGTCATTGACGGGTCAGATCAAAGGCTTGACTTCGCCAGGCAATTGGGCGCTTCTCACATCATCAACTTCAAGCAGACTCCAACTCTTGACGGCAGGATCCAGGCGGTTCAGTCCGTGACTCGCGGACAGGGCGCTGACTTCGCCTTCCAGTGCACAGGAAACCCCCAAGCGGCTTCTGATGTCTACAAGTTCATCCGCAGAGGCGGAGGCCTCTGCGAAATGGGCTTCTTTGTAGACAACGGCAACGCCACGATAAATCCGCACTTTGATCTTTGCAAGAAGGAGATCGCCCTTGTCGGATCCTGGACTTATGGGGCGCACGAGTACCCGCTTACGATAGCCTTCTTGAAGAGAGCCAAAGAATTGGGCCTTCCATTGGAGAGAATGATAACTCACCGCTTCCCCCTTGGCAAGATGAATGAAGCCATGGAAACCAACCTTTCCATGCAGGGCATGAAAATCGCCTACGTTTCTTGAGGATCGCCATGGCTCTGGGGCTATTGGAGGTTTACGGGTTTTCAACCGCCATTGTTTGCGCTGACGCGGCAGCCAAGGCCGCTGGCGTGAAAGTGGTGGCGATGGACAAGAACAAGCCGGCCGGAGGCGATTCGGTGGCTGTGCCTCTTATCATGCAGATCAAGCTCTCAGGAGACATCTCGGCTATAGAAACCGCTGTCGAAGCCGGCGCCGAATGCGCCAAGAAAAGGGGCCTATTCGTAGCCAGCCACGTAATAGCCAGGGAATCCGAGGCCGCGCTGAAGATGGCTGCGCTGAATGATGTGGGGAAAGACAAGATAAACAGGTAATTATAATATTTATTAAATTAATATTTATTAAATAAATATTTTTTAAAAAATATTTATAAATTAATAAAAGGGGATAAGAGCCGATATGCAGGAAGCTCTTGGAATGATAGAAACAAGAGGGCTGGTGGCAGCTGTGGAAGCCGCTGACGCCATGACCAAGGCGGCGAATGTCAGCCTGGTCGGCACAGAGAAAATAGGCTCTGGCCTTGTTACAGTGATGGTAAGAGGAGACGTGGGAGCGGTCAAGTCGGCTGTCGAGGCTGGCGCTGACGCGGCCGGAAGGCTGGGCGAGCTTTTCGCCAAGCACGTAATCCCCAGGCCCCATACTGACGTGGAGAAGATTCTCCCGAAAATATAGCCTTTTCAGGCAGGAGGTATTACCATGATGGACGCTTTGGGAATGGTCGAGACTAGAGGGCTTGTAGCCGCCATAGAGGCTGCTGACGCCATGGTCAAGGCAGCGAACGTGACCCTTATAGGCACTGAGAAGATAGGCTCAGGACTTGTAAGCGTCATGGTTCGGGGAGATGTTGGGGCTGTGAAGGCAGCCGTTGAGGCTGGCGGAGCTGCAGCCGGAAGGCTGGGAGAGGTCGTTGCGACCCACGTGATCCCACGCCCCCACACGGACGTAGAGAAAATCTTGCCGTCTATCCAGTAGGCAGATGGAAGATGAAAAAGCGATAGCGCTGCTTGAAGTCCAAGCGATGGCAGCGGCGATAGCAGGCCTTGACGCGATGTTGAACTGCGCGGACGTCAGGCTAATACACATTGAGCGGCGCTTGGGCGGCCGCCTTGTCACAGTGGCTGTGGACGGCTCCATCGGCGCCGTCACGGCCGCCCTGGAGGCCGGCCGCGAGGCCGCCTCCAAGGTTGGGAAGGTGAAGCAGTCCGAGATAATCGCCCGCCCTCACCCCGAGATCTTGAAGTTCTTGTACACGGACGGCAACAAGCCGTAGGGGGGGCGCAACGCAATTCTAAACACAACCTATCTCTTTAGATTCTTGCTTTTGACATGTCCCAGAATCTTGGGACATGAGCCCAGCGCTTGCAAGCAAATATAAAGGATGATGACTTTGGACGCAATCCAAGTGGAAGAGCTGGTGCGAAAAGTGCTGGCCGAGCTCAACAGCCAGGATTTGGAGCCTGATTCCGGCAGCGTTCTGGTTGGCGTGTCAGCCAGGCATGTCCATGTGACCGCCTCGCATTTCGCGGCCTTGTTTGGGGAAGACGCTGACCTGGCTCGCTTCAAGCCGCTAAACGGAGGGCAGTACGCCTCCGCCTGCCAGGTGGCCCTGGTGTCCCCGTCCATGAAATGCATTGAGAACGTGCGGATCTTGGGCCCATTCCGGAAGGAAACCCAAGTTGAGATATCCAGGTCAGACGCGCGGGCGCTTAAAGTTGATCCGCCGGTCAGGCCGTCGGGCGTTCTTGACGGCACTCCTGGAATCACGCTGGCTGGGCCCCATGGAAGCGTAACTTTAACAAAGGGGCTTATAATATCGAACCGCCACATCCACATTCCGCCGTCATTCGCCAACAGGCTTGGGCTAGAGGAGAACGACTTTGTTGAATGCATGATGGAAGGCGAAAGAAAGACCGTATTTTGCGGAGTCCAGATAAGGGTTGATCCGTCCTTTGCGCCGGAGATGCACATTGACACGGATGACGCGAACTCTGCCGGAATCATAGGCAAGGCTCGCGCTGTCATTTTAGGAAAGGGGGCAGATGGCCATGGTGCGCGGACGCATTGTGGGCACTGTGGTTGCCACAAAAAAAGCGGATAGCCTTGTGGGATGCAAGCTCATGGAAGTCGAGATTGGCGATAAAGGCGGCGGATACATCATAGCCGTTGACGCCGTAGGCGCTGGAATAGGCGAGGAGGTGCTGGTGTCGCAAGGAAGCTCTGGTCGGCTTGCCTTGCGCAATGTCAATACGCCCACCGACGCCGTAATAGTAGGGATAATAGACCAGAAGCAGGGATCATGAGCGCTGAGAAAGAGGCTTTGAGAACCGCTGGCGTGGTAGGCGCCGGCGGCGCCGGGTTTCCGGCCTGGGCCAAGATGGCGGAAGGAATCGACACTGTCATCGTAAACGCCGTGGAATGCGAGCCCCTGCTTCGCAAGGACTTTCGCCTTGTAGAGCTTCGCATGGCAGACATAGCCCTTGGGGCCAAGCTTTTCTCTGACTCCATAGAGGCCAAGGGGGCGCTCCTTTGCCTCAAGGAAGAGAACGCGAAGCTCCTGGGGCTGGCGGACGGAGAGAAGATCCTGGATGGGGTCTTTGTCAAGGCAGTCCCAGACTTCTATCCCGCAGGGGATGAGATAATACTTATCCACGAGGCGCTAGGCAGGATCGTGCCTCCAGGAAAGCTTCCGTCCTCGGTCGGAGTGGTAGTCATAAATTCGGAGACTTCGCTGAACATAGCCATGGCATTGTGCCATGGATTGCCTGTCACAGAGAAATGGCTGACAATAGGAGGGGCGGTGTCAAAGCCCTGCGTTGTCCGCGCGCCTATAGGAACAAAGGCGCTTGACCTGTTTGCCCTTCTTGGGGAGAAGATCAAGCCGAACCATGTCTTGATTGACGGCGGCCCTGCCATGGGCGCGATAGTTGATCCCCAAACCGCCATAGTAAAAAAGACGACAAGCGGATTTTTGATGCTTCCTGAGGACAGCCCTTCAATAGCGCTGAAGCTGGCGGATCCAAACAGGCTTCTTCGCAGGGCGTCTTCCGCTTGCTGCCAATGCTCCTTCTGCTCAGACCAATGCCCCAGGAAGCTCCTGGGATACCCGGTGGAGCCGTCAAAGGCGATAAGGTCAGCTTTCACTTTAGGAGAAAGCAACCCGGGGGCGCTTATGGGCGCGGCTGTATGCTCCGAGTGCGGCCTATGCTCGCTAGCCGCCTGCTGCCAAGGCGTAATGCCATCAGCGGTGATGGGAACGATAAAAGGGGCGCTGGCCAAAAACGGCGCCAGGCCTGGGCTGGAACTCTTGGAGGCGCCGCCGTTCCGGGATTTTCGCAGGATCCCGTCCTCCCGCTTTGCCCGACTTGCGGGCGCGGCCCCTTACAAGGCGCCCACTCCATACCAAGGCCCCTTGCAAGCAAAAGAGGTTAGGCTTTTGCTTAAGCAGCACACTGGATCTCCTTCAGTGCCAGCTGTCAACTCAGGAGACAGCGTCAAGGCCGGCCAGCTTTTAGCCACTCCCGGCGACGGGATCTCGACGGCCCTTCATTCTCCATTGAATGGAATCGCCAAGGTCACGGGAGACAGCGTTTGGGTCACGGCATGCCCTGCGATGTAAAAAAAAATAAAAAAATAAATTTTTTGCAAATAATAAAAGCTATAAAAGCTATAAAAGCAACAAAGCAACAAAGCAACAAGAGCAACAAAAGCAAAGCGGCGGTCGCAAATTAACAAATTGCCAAAATCATCTTGACATATAGCAAGGGGGTGGATCATTGGAATACTCCATAGCGGCTTATGAACTGAAATCCATAGCAAAGGGAGTGGAAGCCGCCGATGCAGCCCTGAAAAGCGCCAACGTAAAGCTTGTCAGCGCCCAGCCCGTCTGCCCTGGAAAGTTTGAGATTTTCCTCGCGGGCCCGCTGTCTGATGTCAAGGCGGCCAGTGACCGCATTGACAGAGAGTTTGGAGAGTTCCTTATAGACTCTGTCCAGATCGGGCGAATTGACCAATCAGTGGCCAAGGCCCTGCTAGGCGCCCTGCCCCAGCCGACGCTGGACGCTTTGGGCATTATAGAGACATTTACCGCCGCCTCAACAATAATGGCGGCTGACGCCGCAGTCAAAAGCGCTTGCGTTTCCATACTGGAACTGCGCATAGCCAGAGGCATGGGCGGCAAGGGATACGTTAGCTTCACAGGCGCTGCGGCAGACACACAGGCCGCCATAGAAGCCGGCTCCGCCAGCGCGAAAAAACAAGGGACGTTTGTGGCTAGCTCCTTCATAGCCGCCCCCCACAGAGAGCTTTGGAACCTTCTTTAAGACATTCTCCGTCTCCATCCGTCAAAGGCGGAGATTTTTGCTTTTGGGGTTCTTTAGGAACTTTATAAGCTTTTTGGTGTTTTTGGGTCTAATAGACCCTTTAGGGGGCGGCGTCGGCTTAACGCGAAGGGCTGGCGGCTTTGCGCGTGAGCGGCAAGGGCTGGGGACGGATTGTTGCGCAAGCGGCAAGGGCTGGGACAGCCCGAATATGGCTTTGGAGCGCCTGATCGCTTGAACGCCTGAATATCTTAACCTACATATGATTCTTTTTAATTAGCGTTGCCTGTTGATCCATCTCTTGAGCATTTCACTTGAGCACCTTTCTTGAGCACCTCTCCTGAGCACCTCTCTGCGAACCTCCGCTTTATAGAAATCAAATGAATTTTCTATGAACGCCTCCCTTATGTGCGCTCTTCCATGAGCGCCGCCTCCCATGAGCGCCTCTTCTATGAGCGACTCTTATAAGCGCCCGCCATGAGCGCTCTTCCGCCTGAAGACCCCTTTTTATTTTATTTGATCTTGCGTTCAGCCCTCATTTGCATCTGCATTAGTGCGCCTGAATTGGCTTCATAGTGGGTATGCCGGCCCCAACCTATTAAAAATTTGTCTCTTGTTGTCCTTGGAGCGGGCCAAAATTAGCGGTTTAGCGTATAATTATAGTAAGATTTGCACTTCCGCTAGGTCAGGCCAGCTTGCACTTTGCCTTTTCATGATTATGGCAAGGCCTAGACCCCGCCAAACACGCGGCTAATGACAACTCGTTTCAACTTTGCACTGGCAGTGTGCACAGTATAAACCTGCTTCAGCCTTGTCCAGATCATAAATCTCACTTTGCCAAGATAGCATCCTGAGATAAAATTGGACATTTTTATGCATTCAAAAATGCCTCGACCCGTGTTACACTCAATACTGTACAAAACATCAAGCGAAAGATGAGGGCTAGCTGCCATATCTTACAGCGCTATTCGACAAAAAACTATAAAGCTGCATCAATGTTAGACAAAACGCCATGATTTCGCCGTTGCGGTCAAAATACATAATTAAGTGCCCTTGAGTTCGAGTTTTGGGTTGGTCGAGCAGAGGAAGCGCCTTGGCAAAGACCGGGACCTTCTTAATTAAAACAATGCTTTCTTTAAAACTTCCTGACCTTTTCAAGAGAGCTTGGGGTTTAGGCATATCCTATGCTATGCAAAGGCGAGAGGCCTTGCTTTATCCAGATCGCCTGGGAAAGAGCGCGCTGTCTCTCGCGCGAAACAATTACTAAACTTTCCTAAGTTTTTGCTCGCGAGCAAGACACTCAATCTGTCCTTAAAAAAATTTTTTCGGGATATGCTCTCAAACCCTGGCTACTCATTGCATTCTTGCTTGAAATCTGGGAAAACTAGCTTTAATTGTTAAGATTTCCTGCGCATTGGCTTTTGCTTTGCGACCTGGGGATCTTTTAAACTTAGGGCATAGCCCAAACATTTTGGATACGGGGCATGTCTCATAGGGGGGAATGTATGAAGACTCAAACCAGTTCGAAAGCTCAAACCAGTGCGAAAGCTCAAACTAGTTCGAAAGCTCAAACCAGTTCATTAAAGCGCAGAAAGACCCTAATCCTCACCACCATGATGCTGCCCGGCGCCATTTGGCTTGTCATGCTGCGCTATGTGCCGATGTTCGGCATAGTGCTTGCTTTCAAGAACTTCAAGGTTTACGGGCAAAACTTTGTGAAGAACATATTCCTGAGCGAATGGAACGGGCTGGCCAACTTCCAGTTCATGTTCAAGACAAGCGACGCCTTGCGCATGATACGGAACACGCTGGGGTACAACGTTGCCTGGATAATTCTCACCATGGTGATAGCTGTCGCGTTTGCGATAATGCTAAACGAGATAACCAAGAAGTTTGTGGCGAAGACATACCAGACGTTGATGTTTTTCCCCTACTTCCTGAGCTGGGTTGTTGTCAGCTATTTCGTTTTCGCGTTCTTGGCGCCTAGCGACGGCATGCTTGTCCACTTCCAGAAGGGGCTGGGGGTTACCCCTATCGACTGGTACAACACAGCCGGGCCTTGGCCGGTGATACTGACTATCGCCGCTCTTTGGAAGAACACAGGATACTCCTGCATACTCTATCTGGCTGCCATTACAGGGATAGACACCTCCCAGTATGAAGCGGCGTCGATTGACGGGGCGACAAAGTGGCAGCAAGTGCTGTACGTCACATTGCCCCATCTGAGAACCATGATAATAATACTTTTGATTATGAACGTCGGCCGCATCTTCAACGCGGACTTTGGCCTGTTCTACAGCGTTCCAATGAACTCCGGGCCGCTTTACCCGGTAACCCAGGTAATCGACACGTACGTTTACAACGCGATGACATCGATGCATGACATCGGAATGTCTACGGCGGCTGGACTTTTGCAAAACGTGATTGGCTTCATCTGCATAATGGCAGCCAATACAATAGTGAACAAAGTCGACAAGGAAAGCGCTTTGTTTTAGAAGGGAGGCTTATGGAATGCAGGGCATAACAAAAAGGAAAGGCGCCAGGCTGAACTCTGTAAGCTTACCGGCGTCAGTTGCGATCAACACAATTCTGGGCGCTTTCGCCCTTTGCTGCATAATCCCATTTATATTTGTTGTAATCATATCGTTCACGGACAAAGAGAGCATCATAGCCAACGGGTACTCATTCTTCCCATCGGCTTGGTCCTTGGCGGCTTATGACGTGGCGATCAAGCTGGGGCGCCAGCTTTGGCTCTCCTACTTCAACAGCTTTCTCATAACAGTGATCGGCACGGTCTTCTCTGTGCTCATATGCATACTTTACTCGTACGGCCTGTACAGGACCGACTACAAGTACAGAACGTTCTTCGCCTTCTTCAGCTTTTTCACCATGATGTTTGGCGGCGGCTTGGCGCCTACAGTAATGGTATGCAGAAACCTTCTCGGCATGAACAACAACTACTGGGCGCTTATCGGGCCCTTGCTGGTTAGCCCCTTCAACTTCATAGTCATGAGGACCTTTTTCAAAAGCTCGGTGCCTGAGGAGATAATAGAGTCCTCAAGCATTGACGGAAGCGGCGAGTACCGGACCTTGTTCCAGATAGTGATGCCCATAGCAAAACCTGGCATTGCGACAATCGCTTTGATGAACGCTTTGTCGTACTGGAATGAATGGTACCTGTCGCTGCTGTATCTGTCAGACAGCAAGTTCTACCCCCTGCAATACCTTTTGATGATGATGCAGAGAAACATTGAGTTTATCATCAAGAACTCCAGCGTCCTTGGCAAGGACGCGATAGATCTGGCGGCGAACATGCCGTCTGCCAGCCTCCGCATGGCGCTTTGCGTTTTCATAGTCGTGCCTATAGCCTTCGCATATCCATTCTTCCAGCGCTACATTGTCGCAGGCTTGACTGTTGGCTCCGTAAAAGGGTAATTCGGTTAGCCCTTCACGAAGTGCGTGAAGGATGGCCGTTTATCATAAAAGGCATGTTCCAAAAGGAATGTGCCACAAGAGCGCTCTCTAGGCTTATCCCAAAATTCCATAAAAGGCGCGGAGAAAAGGCATTCGATGCTTTCACGCGCGGCTTTTCCCGCGCCATAAAATCAATTTTGGGATAAGCGCTTGTGATGCGCTCATATGAATGAGGAGGATATTAATGAAAAGACTTTTAGCAACCGCATTGTCCCTCGTTCTCGCTCTGGGCCTGTTCGCGGGCTGCCGCAGCGGAGCGTCGAAAGACGTGACCGTGACGGTCCTGTTCCATGGATCTAGCGTCGCAGAAGACAAAGCAGTAGTGGATGCCGCCAACGCCCGCTTGAAAGAGCTTGGGACTGGCGTCATCTTCAAGCCCATTTGGGGGACATGGGGCGATTTCGACACCAAGGCAACAACCGCTCTTGACACGAGCGACTCTACAGTAGACGTGATGTTCACCTGCTCCTGGAGCTCCAACAACTATGTCGCGTACTCCAAGAGCGGCCACTATGTGCGCTTGGATGATCCTGAGAACAACCTTCTGGAGAAGTACGGCACAGGCATGAAGGCCGCTGTTCCCCAGTCGCTTTGGGACGGATTCTCCACAAGCGGCACCAAGGGCGTAGGAATCTATGGAGTGCCCGGCTACAAGGACTACTCTCAAGTCTACGCTTGGGACGTCAACAACACCCGCCTTGCCGAGCTTGGAATCGAATTTGAGTCAATCAACTGGGATCTGGGCGGAGAAGTGTTCTATACCCCAGAATTCGAAAACGCTTTGAAGGCCGCGAAAGACAAGTACGGCCCGTCATTCTATCCCCTTATATTCGAAGCCGAGCCGCTGGCCCGCCATATCAACACCTTTGACGCGGACTCCATTGGCCTTCTGTACTACGACTATGACGCCGATGATCCAAGCAAGCCCGAAAAGCCTACTATCGTTGCCCGTTATGACACTCCTGAATACGAAAGGTACCTGAACAAGATATATGAGTTCTACCAGGCTGGCTACATTGACGCCGCCATGTCCAACTCCCAGCAAGCTGGCGATGCCCGCACCGCCGCTTTGCAGGCCGGAAACTACCTGATCGGCAGCCAGACCTACTCTTACGGCTATGATCTGCAAGCGTCAGCTGAGCGCGGCATTGACGCCAGGTTCCCGCAAATAGGCAAAGGCATTGTCTCCACCGGTTCAGTTCAGGGCGCTGGATACGCGATCTCCTCATTCTCGAAGAACCCAGACGCAGCCATGAAGTTCCTCAACGCTTGGTATACAGACCAAACGCTCGCCACCATCATGGCTTACGGCCTTGAAGGCACCCATTACACCAAGAACGCTGACGGGACAGTCACTTTTATCAAAGAGCAGAGAGAGAACTACGCTCCTTGGAGAAACGGAATGGGCAACATCTTTATTCTCCCTCCAGAAGATGTAACTGGTCCCGCTTACTTTGAAGAGTTCAAAGCCTACAACGAAGCCGGCGTAGCAACAGCCCTCGTTGGATTCACGTTTGATCCCGAGCCTGTGAGAAACCAGGTCGCCGCTTTGGCCAGCGTAAGGGATGAGTACCTCTTCTCCCTGAACACAGGCACAGTTGATCCTGCAGTAGCTCTTCCAGAGTTCAGAGCAAAGCTCGCCGCCAACGGACTTAACGAGGTTGTCGCTGAGACAAACAGGCAGCTGGAAGCGTTTTTCGCCAGCAAGTAGACCTTAACTTTTAAAGGCTCCCGCGAGGGAGCCTTTTTGTTTTGGGTTTTGGGTTTTGGGTTTTGGGTTTTGGGTTTTTTTGCGATGTTTTGCCTTTATTTTTCGTTTTTTGGGCTTTGGCAAAGAAGATTTGGCTGCCGCCCAACGTATCTTATATGTAAAGAGCTTTTCTAAAATTAAGCGCTCTATGTTTTGCGAGCGCTTGCGCATTTCGCTCCAGCCGTCCCAGATTTTGTTTTGCAATGATTTCGAGAATGCCTGATATCTCTTGACAAGCTCACCGCAAAGGCATATAGTAAGATCATATGTCGAAAAAGTCCTGTCGGCGCTTTCGCGGCTTGACTTTTGCAATATTTGGATGCGCGCTTAGCGCAAACGCAAGATTTTAATCTAATAATTCAATGCAAAAGAGATGCTTGCATAAAGATTTGACCTATTTTATTTATTCAAAAGAGATATTTACATAAAGCTTGACCTGTTTTTATTTTGCTTCAAAAGAGATTTTTACATAATGTTTGACCTATTAGCTTTTATTTCTAAAGAGATATTTTTTTAATGTTTGGCCTATTCTGGACACTGAGGGGAGAAAGCCGGATGGAAGCGTTAATATGCGAAAAATGCGGCAGCAACGAGATAATCAAGCAAAGCGACGGCATGTTTTTCTGCACGTTCTGCGGCACGAAATACACCGCTGAGGCGGCCAAGAAGCTGGAGCTCAAGCTGACCGGGACGGTCAACACAAAACCGACTGATTTCGATATTCGCGGAGGAGTGCTTCTCAACTACAACGGAGAGCTGACTGACGTGGTCATACCTGACGGGGTTCGCCGAATCGATTGGAAGGCTTTTCACAAGTGCATAGTCACAAGTTTCACGTTTCCGGAAGGCATGGACAGCTACGAGCTGCCTGGCACATTCTTCATTTACAGTGATCTGAAAAGCCTCACTTACTCCCCGAACACCACGATCATAGATGAATACAAAAACGTTTCCTACAGCATAGACGCGTTGATGCGCTACAGGGAGGTTTCCAAGGAAAACACTGATATAATGTTCAGGCACTGGGCCCAGTTCTTCTCCAAGAGCGGCCAGCTCCCCACGCGCTTCAACGATGATAAATTTGTCCCCTACGCCATTAACGGCGTGACCTTCAGCGAGCTCAAGGCGTTCTGGCTATCCATGGGATACAAGGAAAGCTCCTGCTACATAGCAACAGCGGTTTACGGTTCATACGACGCTCCAGAAGTGCTGGTTCTGCGCCGCTTCAGGGACGAGAAGCTTCTGGCCTCCGCTTTTGGCAGGCTTTTCGTGAAGGTTTATTACACGCTAAGCCCTCCTTTGGCAGAGCGTCTGCACCGGTTTAGAAGGATTAACTGCATGGTCAAGCGGGCTTTGGACTGGTTTGTGAAAAAGCTGGAGGATTAGGTCGTTTTTTAACACGCAAAGGGCGCCCAGAGGGAGCCCTTTGTGTGTATTTTTCTAACTTTCGCCAATTTATAAGACGTTTGCCGCGCCACGCGATCTATCTGGCATATTTCATGATCTCGCTGTACCCCACATCAGGATGGGTATATCGCCTTCTCTTTTGCGTCTTGTCACCGTCATTTATCGCCCGCTTAGGGCAATGCTGCAAGCATGCCAGGCAGCTCTCGCATTTGTCTCCAAAGGTTGGCTTGCCTTCAGACATGTCAATGTTCTGGACCGGGCAAATGTTGGCGCAGATGCCGCAGGATAGGCAGTCGTCGCTTACGTTGAAGCTTTTGGCCTTTTCAGCGAAGAGCGGGACATTTTTGCCATGCAACTTGTCTACGAACTTAAAGCCCTTTCCTGTCTCGTTTTCCTTTTTCTCTGCGATAGCCTCAATCAAAGGGACAGCCTTTTCGTCCGTCTTGCGGGTGATCTCCTGAACATCCTCTTTCATCTCGTAAAAGGTCACCGCGTTCTTGAACATTTTGAGACCAGCCCCGTAGTTCAGGGAAATTCCCTGCTGAGAAAGCAAGCGCTTAGCTTGGGGCACCGAATTTCCTATAATCCCGCCAAATGTCGGAGCAACGAAAACATATGTCTGACCTTGGGCAGGAAACCTGGCTTTTGTCAAAAATTTGGAGACTATAGCTGGCAGCCCCCAGAAGTAAACTGGGAACACAAACCCCAGCCGATCCAGATCCTTGGGGATGCTCAAGTCAGTGTTGGCCCTGATCGAGACGAGCTCGCAATCGCCAACGCGCTCCCCTATCTTTTCTGCCAAATGCAGGCTGTTGCCTGTTCCTGTGAAGAAATATATCCGGTTTTTCATTTCGCATGCCCTTTCTGGGCGCAATCCTGGCAGGGGTTTTCCCCGTCCCCAATGTCTTTCAGGGTAACGCCTTTTAGCGAATTCTTCATTGCGTCAGCCGCGTTGCCTATAAAGCCCTCTACGCGCTTCTTCATGGCTTCTACATGATCGTTCTGGCAGTTGCTTCTATGGATCTTGAAAAGCGGACTATCCTGCTCAACCGCCTGGAAAATGTCAAGCAGAGTAATCTCCGACGCTGGCCTGGCAAGCATGCTCCCTCCCCCCGCTCCTTCCTTTGTTGCCGTAATCCCTGCGGAGCTAAGGCGCTTGAGCGTTTTTACAGCCGTGGCAAAAGGGATGTTGGCGTATTCAGCCAGGGCTTTGGTTGGCACAATGGGATCTCCCGTGGCCTCAGCCAGGGAGTTGATGATCACAAGCAGTGTGATGCCTTGGGTAAAGGCGCTGGAATAGCCCATTTCGGTTCCTCCTTTCTAGCTATACTAGATATGTTTTATATTTAGTATGGTTAGTTGTCAAGAGAAATATTTGCGGGGCATGGGATGCAAAGGGCAGAGCGCCGGAGGGTCGTGATTCAATCTATGATTTTGTTTCAGGCATGATGCAAAGGCAGATAGGCCGATAGGCGTGGCGAGGGCATAGCTCAAGGGCGGATACAATTCCCGTGAAAGCAAAAGGCTGTGCTTTAGTTTAATTACTGTATGCTTAACATTTTATGTTATTTGAATTCGTGCCACACTGTGGCACGAATTCAAGTGGGCGCATTATTTCCTGATTATGGGACTAAATTAATCTTTCCAGGAGGCAAGACCTGCGAATCCCGTCCAAGCAAAAGGCTATGCTTGTGTTTAATTACTGTTTGCTTAACATTCTATGTTATTTGAATTCGTGCCACGCTGTGGCACGAATTCAAATATTCTCATTATTGTCTATTAATGGTTTGCGTTATGTTTTATTAAGGAGACAAGCTCTACTAATCTCGTCCAAGCAAAGGCAGTGCTTGTTATAGCTCCCCAAAGACTGCTACAATGCAAAAAGACCACGCATTTGCGCCATGCAAGGCCCTATGCGCCATTTTTCAAGTAGTCTCATTTTCATCCCTTTAGTAATGCGCCTCGTAGCTCCAAGGCGGACTTTAGGTTATTTCAAGTTTTATCAATATTTCGACACTTAGGCCTGGAAGGGTTTTTAATCAGTTTCGCGCCAAAGCCTCACCATCCGCGCAGCGCAAAAAGGCCGCGCATGCGCCATGCGCGGCCCTCTCCCTAATTGGTCGAACCATTGAAATCCTTTAACATTGCCCCTCCCAGGGATCCATCGCTAAAGGCGAAGGATATCACGTCTTCTCCTTGCACATAGTTCCTAATGGCCCCCTGCGCCTGATTTACGAATGGCCTAAAACTCAAGAAATGGTATAATTACGAGTCTTTACCCAGGGTAACGGGCCATCCAGCGAAATATTGACGCAACCTCGCAAGGTCTGCTCGATCAAAAATGCCATTGGCATTAACATCAGCTGCCAACTCGTTGATGGTAACAGCCCAGCCTGCAAAATATTGACGCAGTCGCGCAAGATCTGCTCGACTAACTTCGCCATTGCTATCTACATCGCCATAAACTATTTCGTTATCATCGGTGGAATTCTCTTTAAAACCTATACTTACTTCGACTTCCGTATAAAGCGATGAGCCGGAAAGTGATAATGCTACTTTGATTATTCCGGGAAGCTGTGGCGAAACATGGATATATGCCGTACCGTCAGTGTTGACAATTGCACTTGCGGCTACTGTTGCAATATTCGGGTCATTTGAAAAGGCTAATATCGTTTTTCCTGATGCGGCGGCAGCAGGAGATATTTGCACTTTAATATTGGCCCCCTCAGAATCAAAATCAACGTTAATTCCACTTGCGTTTATTGTTTTCGGTTCAAGTGAGACACTCACAACTTGATTGTATGCCGAAGAAATCTTAACGCCAGCATAGCTCTCTACATTAGCAGAGATTCCAACATTGACACTTGTCGAGGTTAATTCTTCACTTGGCAAGAACCTGAATATCGAGGCGAACCCATTTTCAGCATTTTGGGCTTGAATGCTGCCACTGATTAATGAACCATTTTGTGCTACTGCTACCTCGCCGTTTAGGGAAGATATCTTCATATACTTGCTAAAAGTGATTTCCACAGCTTCAGGATAAGCGGCTACATTAACAACTGTCGGCGCGACAAGTGATTTCATGCCGACATTCACATCAACCTGAGGAGGAGGCACAGGCATCCAATCGCTGTATGTCGTTTCGTAACCAGCAAGCTCATACTTGACTTGCCATAAGCCTTCTGGAACGTCCCAGGCATAAGCTCCCAACGCATCAGTATAGAGAGGATTTTCCTGGTCGTATTCCGTTGCGTCCCAAACAATAGGACTGCCATTGTCAGATTCTTTGTAGTATATAGTGGTTTTTACATCAAGCAACCTGTTGCTGTCAACTGCTTCATAAACGTATCCTGAAGGGTCAATCGCGTATTTCGGATTGAAATAGATAGCTTTCTTCGCTATTTCTTTTTCAATTCTTTCAATTAAGCTTTCACCTTTGAATCCTCTTTTAGACAATTGATTAATTATATCTCGCAAAAGATCGTTTGAGATATTCTTGGAGGCCTTATTCATAGCCTTTACTGTGTTTTCCATTTCTTTTTCTAGCTTCTTTTTCAGTATAACATCTAATTTACCTATAAGAAAATTCGGGTCATCTGATATGGAATAAGATTTACTAATATATTTATTAATTTCACTAAACACAGAATTCTGCTTGCTTACAAGATCATACATTTCCAGTTTCGCTTTTATGGAAGTAAGCTCCCAGTATTCTGCGCTCCCTCTTTCAACTGCGTCCATAGCGGTCTCGATATAGTTGTTCAAGGCAACATAAACTGTATCCTCTTGGTGCCTTTCTGGCAAGTCAGTCAATACATTAAGCAATTTTTGGGTTTCTTCATATACATCCTTTAAATCGCTTGAATCGTTTGAATCGCCCAGGATTTTAGAAGAAGATGAGAATCTCATATTTTGCTGTGCCGTGTTTTGCCCCTCTGCTGTGCCTATGCCAGTTCGTAATAATGTATAAAGGCCGTTATCTTGATAAATGTAAATTTCTTGGCATGCGTAGCCTATATTTTCCCTCATAAGATATATAGGGTCATATACTATATAGCAGTTGCGCCCTTCATAAGTGGTTCTCCCATAGCTTCCAGTGTAAGAAAATGTGACGTTAGGTTCATATTCACGCAAATAGTAGAACTCCGTTGAGTCGTCGAACATTACTTTGCTTTGATAACCTACTAAATCAGAATTAGCATCATCATAGCTAGTTTGGAGAGATACTGACGTTTCTCGAAATGCATTTAATTCGTCCTTAGTGTATTCAACGCTTATAACACCCGGAACATAATTGTAAAAACCAGTAGCGACATACGCCTTTTTCTTGGGATCCCAATTCGCGGACAGTTTAACTATTCCATCCGATTTAGTGCTAATAATATTGACCTCGTCAAGTTTTGCTTCTTCATTAAATTTAACGACAAAAGTGAATGAACTATTGCCTGCCCAAGTTATTACAGGACGAGCATCAGAAAGCGAAAGCAAGTCATACACTTTATTACGAAAATACATGTTGCATTCCTGCATTTCAATAGCGTCTTGTCTATATGTTATGAATGAGGCGACTTTCGTTTCAATGCTATTTGATGTAATTTTTGATTCTACTTTGAATAAATCGCCTTGCTGAGGATTGTCAAGCGTGATAATCAAGCCATACCTTCCGGTTTTTGATGATGCTACACTGCCGACGTTAACTCCATCCAAAGATACAGTCACTATTCTTTCTGGCGTGGTGATACCAGAAACAGTAAAAGTATTGCTTGATGTTTCGTCAGGCAGTTCGATAGTAAGAAGCTCTTCTCCCATATTGACAATTCCTATGATCTCCGTCTTAGAAATGCCAGAATAGCTGTAGATGATCTGAGCATATGAAAGAAGGTAATCTGAACCAGACATAGGCATTACAGCAAAAGACACATTCCCTGAAGTCTGGTTTAAAGGGATATAAATGTAGCCACTTTCATCGGCAACAGCATCAATAGATTTACCATTTAGCTTGAATGTGTTCACTATCAATATTGAAGTTGATGGAATTTTTATTTTAAGTTGCATATTTGAAATATACTGTTTTGCTTCTTCCTTGAAATCATATTTAATGTTCATATTTACATAACCTGACGTTGTTGTCGTGCTTATTGATGTATGATACGCAGTCGAATTTCTTGCGAGATAACGGTCTATCGTATCAGCTATCCCTGCTATCCTTGCTGTATATTTAATCTCATTGTCTATTGCGTAAATTGATGAAAAAGAATCGACTGAATCAAGGATAAATGTCCCTTTGAAACCTTCGAATGCTCTTGTTCCAATCCTGTTTACGCTGTCAGGTATAGTTACAGTGCTGATTGAGGAAGAATTGTATATAGCGTACTCTGGTATTTCTGGTATGCCTTGCTCAAATGTAACAGACAACAGGTTTTGTGCTCCTGTTGTGCATCCTGTTGAGGATCCTGAGCTTCTCATTGTGGCAACAGATTTCGGTATATACAAGCTTGAAATCCGCGTATTGGAGATAAAACTGGATCCTATGGTCTTTACGCCATTTCCCAAGGTTATCATCGAAAGATTTATGCAATTAGAAAATGCACTCGCCCCGATGCTTTCTAAGCTATTCGGCAAAGCAATGCTTAATAGTCCGCTGCATCCCTGAAATGAGTAATTCCCGATATGCGTGAGACTCTCGGACCAGATGATAGATGTAAGTCCAGAACACCCGGAAAATGCATAGTTTTCAATCTTGCTTAAACTATTCGGAAGTAAAAGGCTTCTGCCAAGCCCCGAGCAGTCGTAGAAGGCGGCGTTGCCGATGGACTCCAGGGTGCTGGGGAGCAGGATTTCCTTGAGGCCCTCGCAGTTTCTGAATGCGTTGGCCGGGATGGCGGTCACGCCTTCGGGGACTGTGATGGAAA